>NZ_JAEUMN010000102.1 GCF_016793225.1 Phenylobacterium sp. | reverse complement strand
GCGTCGATCAGGACCCAGTCCGCATGCGGCATGCCCTCGACGCGGCACTTGCCGTACCCCGCCTCCTTCAGGGCGCGCAGCAGATGGTCGGCCATCGCGCCCACGTGCCGCTGCGAACGGCCCGAGGCGACGATGAGCCCGTCCGCAACGGGGCTCTTGCCCTTGAGGTCGATAAAGACGACGTCCTGGGCCTTGTCCTCGTCCAGCCGCGAGAGGATGAGGTCCTCGATCGCGGTGATCCGGCCCGGATCGTTGATGGAGGCTTCGGCGCTTGCCGGGGCCTCGTGCGCCGTCGACGGCGCAGGGTTACGGTTCAGCGGGTTGCTCCTTTGGTGTCCACGCTTCGGTGATCCTACCACAGGCCGGGGCGGCCGGGCAGGGCCCACGCAACACCCATTCAAGCCGGGGCGGCGCGCGCCGGTTCCCGCCTAGCTCTTGTGCGGCGGCTGCGCCCGCGCCCGCGCCCGCAGGGCCGTCGAGGACTGGAAGTTGAAGCGGCCGAACAGGAACACCCAGGCCGGCGTCGGGCTGCCCGGCAGGCGGATCGCGCTCTGCGGCGCGCGGCGGTAGCGGCCGAAGCGCTGGGCCGCCGGCGAGAAGCGGCTCTTCAGCGAGATCCAGGGCCGCGACACGACGGCGACGGGGACCTCGCGCATGATGTCCGTCCAGCCCTTCCAGCGATGGAACGAGGCCAGGCTGTCCGCGCCCATGATCCAGACGAACCGGACGCCGGGGAAGCGCGCCTTCAGCGTGCGGATGGTGTCGACCGTGTAGGTCGAGCCCAGCCGGGCCTCGGCGGCGGTCACCACCATGCCGGGCCCGCGCGTGAGCGCCTCGACCCCGGCGATGCGGTCGGCGAGGTCTGCGGTGTCCTGCCCGCGCTTCAGCGGGTTCTGGGGCGACACGAGCCAGATCACGCGGTCGAGCCCCAGGCGCCGCTTGGCCGTCTCGGCCACGTGGGCGTGACCGTCGTGGGCCGGGTTGAAGGAACCGCCGTAGAGCCCGACCTTCATGCCCCGCGACAGGGTGAAGCCGAGGCGGAGCGCCTGCGGACGGCCGGCGAGGGGCGCGCGGCGCGCCGGGCCTGCGAACCACATGCGCGGGGCTTACCGGGCGCGCGGCGGGGTCGGCGCGCCCCCGCGGTCGAGGTGCGGATCCGCCTGCCGGACCCGCGACCTGACGGTGAAGACGCCGTCGCCGGCCAGGACGCCGCCGCGGGCGAACAACCGGCCGTTCTCCCAGTTCGAGAGCCCCAGCTCGGGCCGGTTCAGCGCGTACTGACCGTCGACCCAGCGGGTGAAGCCGTCCCCCACGAAGGGGGCGTCGATGGTGGCGTAGAAGCGGTCGTGCGCCGCCGCGTCCGCGGAGATCAGGGCGGCGGCGAAGCGCGGGCTGAAGGTGTTGAACAGGGCCACGGCGTGGGCGACGTCGTCGACCACCTTCAGCGTGACCTCGGGGGTCTCCTCCCACTCCCATTCGCGGCCGAGGTCGGCGTCGGACAGGGGCTCGGCCAGCGGCTCTTCCACGGGCCCCTCGGCGCGGACCACCGTGGCGCGGGCCGTGCGCCAGCGTTCGGGCAGCCGGGCCCAGTCGGCCTCGGCCACGTGCAGCTTCACGCCCCTGCGGCGCTCGCCGGCGCGCTCCAGCGCCTCGAGGAAGACCGGCAGGAGGGCGTCGGCGGCGTCGCGGGCGATGCAGCAGGTGTTGAGGGTGTTGCAGACCTTGCGGTCCAGCGAGTGGAACACCGCGGCGTGGAAGCGATCCGGATCGGCGGTGGCGTCGGCGACGATCCAGGCGCCGCCCGTGCCGTGCAGGCTGACCGGCGTTCCGGCCTGCCGCGCGATGGCGCCCAGCTGCGCCACGGCCGCGCCCGAGCCGCGCGCCACGGCCAGCGAAAGGCGGCTGTCGGCGAACATCGCCCAGCCCGCGGCGTGGGCGGCGGAGTCCACCAGGACGGCCGCGCCCTCGGGCAGCCCCGCCTCGGCCAGCGCGGGATCCAGCGCCTGGGCCACGATGGCCCGCGCCGTGCCCAGGGCGTCCGAGCCGATGCGGAAGACCACGGTGTTGCCGGCGCGGATCACGCCGGTGGCGTCGGCGAAGACGTTGGGCCGGCCCTCGAACACGAAGCCGACCACGCCCAGCGGCGCGACCAGCTGCTCGACGCTCCAGCCCGCGTGGCGGACGGTCTCGATGACCCGGCCGCGGGGCGGCTCGGCGTCGCGCCAGGCGCGGAGACCCGCGATCATGTCGCGGCGCATGGCGTCGGTGGCGGCGAGGCGCGTGGTCGAGCGACCGCGGCCGCGCGCCCGCTCGACGTCCGCGGCGTTGGCGGCGGCGATGGCGGACCAGACGGCCTCGTCCTCGAGCCGGCGGGCGAAGGCCTCGAAGAAGGCGGTGATGGCGGCGTCCGGCGTCTCGCCCATCCGCGCGAAGGCCGCGGCCGCACGGCCGACGGCGGCGTCCGCGGCCGCCTGCTCCATAGCGGGGATGTGCAGCAGGTCGCCGGTGTCCTGGACGACCACCAGGCGGTCGCCGGGGCGGAAGGCGGCGGCGAGGTCCGGGCTCACATAGGCCACGCGGTCGCCGGCGAACGGGATCGCCTGGCCGGGCGCGAGCGCTTCCAGCCGGCCCGTCCCCGAACCGATCGGGCGGACCGCCTGCGCCTCCCTGCCTGTCGCGCCGTCGTCCACGGCTCCCCCTTTTGCTCGCCTTGAGCCTAACCTAGGCCGTCACCGCGCCCGCGGAAAGCGCGAGGTCGTCGGCATGCACCAGCGGCCCCGAGGTGTAGCCCAGCACCGCCTCTATGGCGTCGGACTTGAGCCCGCAGATTTTGGCCGCGTGGTCGGCGGGGTAGCGCGACAGGCCGCGGGCGATCTCCACCCCCGCCGCGTCGCGGATCACCACGGCGTCGCCCTTCTCGAAGCGTCCGTCGATGCCGCGGACCCCGGCGGCCAGCAGGCTCTTGCCGCGCCGGACGGCGTCGGCGGCGCCGGCGTCGACCGTCACGGAGCCCGCCGGGGCCAGCGAGCCCGCGATCCAGGCCTTGTAGGCCGCCCGGGGCGTGGTCTCGGGCTCGATCACGGTGGCCTTCGCGCCGGCCTCGACCGCCGACAGCGGGCTGGGGCGCTCGCCCAGGGTGATGATCGTGGCGCAGCCGGCGTGGCTGGCGATGCGGGCCGCCTCGAGCTTCGTCGCCATGCCGCCGGTGCCCACGCCGGCCGCGGCGTTGGCGCCGCCGGCCATCGCCTCGATCTCGGGCGTCAGGCGCGCGATGCGGGGGATCAGGGTCGCGGCGGGATCGCGCCGGGGATCGGCCGTGTGCAGGCCCTCCACGTCGGAGAGCAGCACCAGAGCCTCGGCCCCCACGAGCTGGGCCACCCGGGCCGACAGGCGGTCGTTGTCGCCGACGCGGATCTCCTCGGTCACCACGGTGTCGTTCTCGTTGATCACCGGGATCACGTTCAGGCCCAGCAGGGTCTCGACGGTGGCGCGGGCGTTCAGCCAGCGGCGGCGAACCTCGGTGTCGTCGCGGGTCAGGAGCACCTGCGCGCAGGCGAGGCCGAGGGGGGCCAGGGCCTCCTCCCAGGCGCGCATCAGCGCCGACTGCCCGGCGGCCGCGGCGGCCTGCTTCTCGGGCAGGCTGAGGGCGCGTCGGCCGAGGCCCAGGCGGCGCCGGCCGAGCGCCACGGCGCCGGACGAGACGATCAGGACCTGCTGGCCCCGGGCCTTCAGACGCGCCACGTCGGCGGCGAAGTCGGCCAGCCACGCGGCATGCGCCGCGCCGTCCGGCCCCACCAGGAGCGCGGACCCGACCTTGACGACGATGCGCCGGGCGGCGGCCAGTTCGCGCATCAGGGCCGCCATTCCTGGGGTCCCGCGGCCTCGGCGGCGGCCTCGGCCTTGCGCTCGCGCACCAGGGCGTAGGCCTCGCGCAGCAGCTCGGTCACCCCGATCTTCGCCACGCCCGACACCCGGCGCACCTTGGCGCCCACCGCGGCCTCGAGCTCGGCGGCTTTCTGGGCGATGGTCTCGGCGTCGAGCGCGTCGATCTTGTTCAGCGCGACGATCTCGGGCTTGTCCTCCAGCCCCTCGCCATAGGCGACCAGCTCGTGGCGGACCGTCTTCCAGGCGCCGGCCACGTCCTCCTGCGTCGCGTCGACCAGGTGGATCAGCACCGCGGTGCGCTCCACGTGCCCCAGGAACCGCGTCCCGATGCCGGCGCCCTCGCTGGCCCCCTCGATCAGGCCCGGGATGTCCGCGAGGATGAAGCGCTCGCCCTCCGAGATGTCCACCATGCCCAGGTTCGGCGCCAGGGTCGTGAAGGGGTAGTCGGCGATCTTGGGCTTGGCCGCGCTGGAGGCGGCCAGGAAGGTGGACTTGCCGGCGTTGGGCAGTCCGACCAGCCCCACGTCGGCGATCAGTTTCAGCCGCAGCCAGATCGCCATCTCCTGGCCCTCCTGGCCGGGGTTGGCGTGGCGCGGGGCCTGGTTGATGGGGCCCTTGAAGCGCTCGTTGCCGAAGCCGCCGTTGCCGCCCCTGAGGAGCTGCATCCGCTGCCCGGGCTGCGAGAGGTCGGCGATCAGCTGCTTGTCGTCGTCGAGCACCTCGGTGCCCACCGGCACCTTCAGGACCACGTCGGCCCCGGCGGCGCCGTGGCGGCTGCGGCCCATGCCGTGGACGCCCGTGCCGGCCTTGAAGTGCTGCTGGTAGCGGTAGTCGATCAGCGTGTTCAGGCCGTCGACGGCCTCGATCCAGACGTCGCCGCCCTTGCCGCCGTCGCCGCCGTCGGGGCCGCCGTACTCGATGTACTTCTCGCGGCGGAAAGAGACCGCGCCGGCCCCGCCGTTGCCCGAGCGGACGTACACCTTGACCTGATCGAGGAACTTCATCGCCGGGGCCGATAGCACAAAATCGACTTGCGGGGGGCGTAGGCTTCGATCAGCGCGGCAGCAGCCGGAGGGTCGCGGCGACCGCCAGCGACTTGATCGCCGCGCCCGGCAGCAGGGGCAGGATGCCGACGGTGAACGCGGGCATCGGGTCCATGAAGGTGGCCAGGCCCGCCCAGCCCACGGCCAGGACGATGGCGTGACCCGCCAGCACCAGGAGCGTGAGCGCGATCCAGCCCTTGGCCCTGGCCGCGCCCTCGCCCACGACCCAGGCCGCCGCGGCCATGCCGGCCAGGAAGCCCATGGTGGACCCGGTCACCGCGCGCCAGCCGCCCGCGCCGTTCGCCAGGACCGGGAGCCCGAAGGCCGCGGCGGCCAGCCAGGCCAGCACGGCCAGGAGCCCGAGACGTCCGCCGAACAGCCCCGCCACGACGAAGAGCGCGTAGGTCTGCAGGGTGATGGGAACCGGCCCCAGGTCGAAGCTCGCCCGGCCGGCGGCGGCCAGCGCCAGAGCCCCGGCGACGACGGCCGCGGCCTGGTACGGCGGCGGCAGGCCGCGGGTTCGTGACTTGCGGGACGCGGCGGCGGTCATGGCGGCGGGCCTTAGCACGGAAAGGCCGGATGAGGGACCGCTCGACCCGCCGCCCGCCGGGGAGGGGAGACGAGCGGGGGGGAGCCATGGTCCCTCATCCGGCCGGGCGCCCCCGCGCC
>NZ_JAEUMN010000089.1 GCF_016793225.1 Phenylobacterium sp. | reverse complement strand
AGATTGCCGGGGTCGGCGCACGCCCGTCAACGGGCGCGGGCGGAGGGCCTCGCCACGGGCGCGCCTTCGGCCCGCGCCTCGCTCACCAGGCCTGCGCAGTTCGCGTCCTTGGCCAGGCCGGGGTCGATGAATGGCAGGACCGCGGCCAGAGGCGACAGGAACGAGCCCAGCGCGAGGCCGCCGGCCCCCTGGGCGATGGCGGCGCCCGGCTCGACCTTCAGCCTCGGCGCCATCAGCGGGCCGGTCATCCTGACGGGCAGCAGCACGCGCACCAGCCGCAGCTTCTTGTTCTCGCCCCGCACCTGCAGATCCATCCGTTCGCGGTCGAGATCGATGGCGCCCTTCCCCCTGACGACCACCGGGCCGGTGTCGAGCACGATCCGCTCGGCGCGCAGGACGCCGTTCTCGCCGCGGAAGCTGGCGACCGCGCAGCGCAGCTCGGTCGTGTCCTTCTTGTTCAGAAGGCCCAGGCCCTTGATGACGTTGACGCCCATCAGCTCAGCGATGGACTCGCGGATCTCGCCCGCGGGCGCCACCAGCGTGATCTGCCCGTCGGCACCGCCGAAGGTCTTGTGCAGCGTGTTCCCGGACCCTGAGAGGCGCGCGCGGCCCACCAGGGTCCCCGTCGCCGGCGGCGCGCCCTTGAAGCTGATCGGGATGAGGCTTTCCAGGCGCGCGCCGGAGAGCCGCAGATCGAGGTTGGTGGTGGGGGTCACCCCCCGTGCGTTCAGGGCCACCTGGCCCTGCACGCGGCCTTGCGGGAGGTCGAGGCGCACGGGGTCCGCGCGCAGCAGGCCGTCCTCCAGCTTCACCTGCACCGAAGCGGCGGTGAGCTTGATCGGCGTGTCGCGGATCGACAGGGCCCGATACCGGACGTCGGCGTCCATCGCCCGGATCCGGCTTACGTCCAGCGGCGCGTCCGAGAAGATGCGCTGCTGCGCCACCATGGTCCGCGCCACGGCGACTTGGCTGGCGGACGCCGTCTCCCCGGGCCCGACCTTCGGCGCCGCGCCGAACACCGCGCCCAGGTCGTCGAAATCGAGGCTGTTCGAGCGAAGATCCGCCTTCAGCAGCGGTCGCTCGCGGCCGGTGGTGAACGAGACGTCGCCGGCCAGGTCCGAGTCCCCGACGCGGCCGGCCAGGTTGTCGATCTTCCAGACGAAGTCGTCGCGCGAGATGCGCCCCCGCAGGCTGTACGGCGGCGAGTTCGGGAGCGCCACGCCGGTCAACGGGAAGAGCTCGGCCAGGTCCGGGCCGCGCGCCGTCGCATGCATGTAGAAATGGGCCATGTCGAAGGGCCGGGGCACCGCGCCGCGCGCGGTCACGAACGTGTCGCCCGCCCGGACTTCGGCCTCGAACGGATAGGGCTTCGTGCGCTCGATGTTCAGGAGCGGACCGCCCGTGACCTCGGCGCGGAACGGC
>NZ_JAEUMN010000076.1 GCF_016793225.1 Phenylobacterium sp. | reverse complement strand
CGCGTTCGAAGCAGATGAAGTCAGGGATATAGACGGCGCGAAGCGCCGTCCCCTTGTATTCGAGATTGAGCGTCGGATGCTCAACGAAGGGGATTCCCCGACGGGTGAACTCCAGAGCCAAGCTCTGCTGATAGGCCGCTTCCAGGAATCCGAGGCCCAGGACGCGGTTCACTTCATACACCGCGCCTCGAATGAGGAACGCCTCCTCCCGGTGAAGCAGGCCCTCGTCATGTCCGTGTGGTCCGTGTGGTCCGTGGTTACCGAGCTTCCCCCACGGCGGTCTAGGCTCACGCAGGGTCGGCGTGGCAGAGAGCGGGGGCGATGACCGAGAGCTTTCCTGAAATCCGCGAGGCGGTGCGCAAGCTGTGCGCCCGGTTCCCTGGGGCCTACTGGCGCGAGCTGGACCGGGAGCGCGCCTATCCCACGGCGTTCGTGCAGGCGCTGACCGAGGCCGGATTCCTGTCGGTGCTGATTCCGGAGGAGTATGGCGGGTCGGGCCTGGGGCTGGGCGCCGCGGTGGCCGTGCTGGAGGAGATCCACCGATCGGGCTGCAACGGCGCAGCCTGCCATGCCCAGATGTACACCATGGGCACCGTGCTGCGGCACGGCACGCCGGCGCAGAAGGAAGCGTACCTGCCGAAGATCGCCACGGGCGAGCTGCGCCTGCAGGCCTTCGGCGTGACCGAGCCCGACGCCGGCACCGACACCACCCGGATCTCCACGGTCGCCCGGAAGGTCGGCGACACCTACGTCGTCTCGGGCCGGAAGATCTGGATCAGCCGCGCCGAGCACTCCGACCTGATGGTCCTGCTCTGCCGCACCAGCCCGCGTCGCGACGAGAAGCCGTCGGACGGGATGAGCGTGCTGCTGGTCGACATGAAGGCGGCGGTGGGGAACGGCCTGACGATCCGGCCGGTCCGGACCATGCTGAACCACGCCACCACCGAACTCTTCTTCGAGGACCTGGTGGTGCCGGCGGCGAACCTCGTGGGCGAGGAGGGGAAGGGCTTCAGGTACATCCTCGACGGGATGAACGCCGAGCGGATCCTCATCGCCTCGGAGTGCATCGGCGACGCCCGCTTCTTCATCGACCGCGCCGGCCAGTACGCGAAGGATCGCGTGGTCTTCGGCCGGCCCATCGGCGAGAACCAGGGCGTCCAGTTCCCGCTCGCCCGCGCCTATGTGCAGATGACCTCGGCCAGCCTGATGGTCGACAGGGCCGCCGAGCTCTTCGAGGCGGGCCAGCCGTGCGGGACGGAGGCCAACATGGCCAAGCTGGTCGCCTCCGAGGCCAGCTGGTTCGCCGCCGACATGTGCCTGCAGACGCACGGCGGGTTCGGCTTCGCCGAGGAGTACGACATCGAGCGCAAGTTCCGCGAGACGCGGCTCTACCAGGTGGCGCCCATCTCCACGAACCTGATCCTCAGCCACGTGGCCACCCACGTGCTGGGGCAGCCCAAGAGTTTCTGACGCGGCGGCGTCCATGGAAATTCAACCGCGGAAGACGCGGAATGGCGCGGAAAGCGTGCTGGACTCCTTCCGCCTTTTTCCGCGTCTTCCGCGGTTGCTAGCGACAGCGCCTGCGGCGCGCAGGGGGTGAGGCGATGAACTACGAGACGATCAAGGTGACCACGCCCGAGCCGGGGATCACGGTCATCACCTTCGCGCGGCCCGAGGTGGCGAACGCGCTCTCGACGCAGATGGGCCGCGAGCTGCTGGACGTCTGGAGCCGGCTGCGGGCCGACGAGGCGCTGCGGTGCGTGATCCTGGCCGGAGAGGGCCGGCACTTCCAGGCCGGCGCCGACCTCAAGGAGCGCAACGGCATGACCGACGAGGCCTGGGCCGAGCAGCACCGCCTCTTCGAGGCGATGATCCGGGCCCAGCTCGCCTGTCCGGTTCCGGTGATCGCCGCGGTGCAGGGCGCCGCCATGGGCGGCGGCTGCGAAATGACCCTGGCGTGCGACTTCGCCTACGCCGCCGAGGGCGCCCGCTTCGGCCTGCCCGAGGCGGGCCTGGGAATCCTGCCGGGCCTCGGCGGCACGCAGCTGCTGACGCGTGCTGTCGGTCCGCGCCGGGCCATCGAGATCCTCACCACCGCCACGCCGTTCGCGGCCGAGAAGGCGCTCGAATGGGGTCTCGTCAGCGATGTCGTCCCGGCGGACGCCCTGATGGACACGGTCCTCTCCGTGGCGCGGCTGATCGCCAGCAAGGCGCCGCTGTCGGTCCGCGGCGCCAAGCGGGTAGTGCATGGCGGCCAGGACCTCGACCTGAAGCAGGCGATGGACCTGGAGCTGACCGTCTACAACCACCTCTTCACGACGCAGGATCGCCGCGAGGGTGTCGCCAGCTTCAACGAGAAGCGGACGCCCGCCTTCCGCGGCGCCTAGGGTTCAAACTCGGTTCGATATCGGCGATTTCGACAGCTTCCGACCGTCCCGGCGAATGCCGGGACCCGGATTCTGCCCGGATCTTGGGTCCGGACCCTAGCGCTTCATCCAGGGTTTCGACGCGCCGGCGGCGATGCCCGAGGCGGGTCGCTTGGCGCCGCGTCCGCCCGGGGGCTGCGGCTTGGCCTGAAGGGCCGCCGTCTTGAGCCGCAGCGCGCGCTGCATCGGGGTCTCGGGCGCGTCGTCCGGGGGCTGGGTCATGCGCCACCTTAGCACGGCGGGCGACGCTGTGCGTCCGCCTCCGTCAGGGCGCCGCGGCCGCGCGTCCCGCCGCGTGGCGCAGCACGTGTTCGACCCCGTCCACCGCCGCGTCGCCGTGGACGAGCCCCAGCATGGTGCGGTGGTTGGCCTCGGGCAGCGCCCGCAGCATGGGGAAGCGCGACCCCCGCGCGGGCGCCTGGCGGACCTCGTCCCACATCGACATCTGCGCGGTGCGAGGGCCGGCGGTGATGACGGCGACGGGCCATTCCGGGCGCAGCGGCCCGGCCGCCGCGGCCTGGGCCGCCGCAGCGCGCCAGCCCCGGACCTCGGCGTAGGCGTTGCGGCTCTGCCGTCCGGAGATGAACCCCCGTCTCTTCTCCGCGCGTCCCTGCGGCGGCAGGCCGATGCGGTCGCCCCACCAGTAGAGGGGCTTGGTCAGGCCGAGGCTCCCGGCGACGGCGCCGAACTGGGCGATCCGCTCCATCGCGGCGGCGAACCGCTCGGCCTCCGGGCGCTCCACCATCTCGGGCGTCACCGCGTCGAGCAGGACCAGGCCCACGACCTGTTGCGGGTTCGCGGCCGCGAACTGGCGCAGGTACAGCCCCGCCATGGAGTGGCCCATCAGGACATAGGGGCCCGTCTCGCCGGACGCGGCCATCAGCGCCTTCATGTCGGCGACGATCGCGTCGCCGTCCCGGGGGCGGGGCCCCGGGTCCGAGTACCCCATGCCCGCGCGGTCGTAGGCGCACGACCGGAGCCCCCTGGCCGCCAGCTTCTGCTGGATCGCGGCGAAGTCCGCCGCGCCGCTGAACGCCCCCGACTCCATCCAGACGGTGGGGCTGGCGCCCTTCGCGCCCTCGCAGACCAGCCGCAGCTGACGGCCGCCGATGTCGACCATCTCGCCCCTGGCCTTGGGAAGGCGGCTGATCACCTCGGCGGCGACGGCGACGGAGCCCCACGCGACGGCGAGGAGGGCGAGAAGCATGAGGACCCAGCGGACGACACGGCGAAGCATGGTCCCTGCCTAGCCTGTTTGCCGGGGCGTGCGCCACCACGCCCCCTTGCCGCCGCGCGCCCCATGGGCCATATGCCGCCGCGGAGATCGGCGGCGGACGAACGCCCCGCCAACCTGGTCAGGGCCGGAAGGCAGCAGCCACAACGGGTCACGGCTCGGGTCGTTGTCCGGTCTCCACCTCAGCTTCCACGCTTTTCTGAACCCTCCCACTTTCGCCGGGACCTGCCGTCCCGTTACATGGCCTGCATGGGCGAAGACTTCGAGCGCGACGATTCCCCGCCCGAGCGGGACCCGAACACCGGGGACATGTTCGGTGACGCGCCCGCGCCGGCGCCCAGGCCTGCCGCCGAGGAGCCGGGCGCGGCCTACACCGTCATCGCGCGGAAGTACCGGCCGCGCAGCTTCGACGACCTGTACGGGCAGGAGGCGATGGTGCGGACGCTGCGCAACGCGTTCGCCCATTCGCGGATCGCCCATGCCTTCATGCTGACCGGCGTCCGGGGCGTGGGGAAGACCACGACCGCCCGCCTGCTGGCGCGCGCGCTGAACTACGAAAGCTCCACCGTCCACGCGCCGTCTCTGGACCTGCGGGAGGAGGGGATCCACTGCCGCGCCATCATCGAGGGGCGGCACATGGACGTCCTCGAGCTCGACGCCGCCTCGCGCACCGGCGTGAACGACATCCGCGAGCTGACGGACTCGGTGCGCTATGCGCCGGTGGAGGCCCGCTACAAGGTCTACATCATCGACGAGGTCCACATGCTGTCGACCGGGGCGTTCAACGCGCTCCTGAAGACGCTGGAGGAGCCGCCGCCGCACGCCAAGTTCATCTTCGCCACCACCGAGATCCGCAAGGTCCCGGTGACGATCCTCTCCCGTTGCCAGCGGTTCGACCTGCGACGGGTGGAGCCGGAAGTCCTGGTCAAGAACCTGGAGATGATCTGCGAGAACGAGGGCGCGCGCGTCGAGGCCGAAGGCCTGATGCTGATCGCCCGCGCCGCCGAGGGCAGCGTCCGCGACGGACAGTCGATGCTGGACCAGGCGATCGTCCAGGCCGAGCCGGGACAGACCGTCACCGCCGCCTCGATCCGCGACATGCTGGGCCTCGCGGACCGGGCGCAGACCATCGGCCTGTTCGAGCAGATCATGCGCGGGGAGGCGGGTCCCGCCATCGAGACCTTCCGCCAGCTCTACGGCTACGGCGCCAACCCGGACCAGGTGGTGATGGACCTCCTGGACCATACGCACGGCGCCTCGGTGGCCAAGACCGTGGGGCCGCAGGCGCTGGTGATGCCGAAGGACCAGGCCCAGCGGCTGGCGGCGGTCGGGGCCGCGGTCTCTGCGGGGACGCTCGCGCGCATCTGGCAGCTGCTGCTCAAGGCCTACGAAGAGGTCCGGCGCGCGCCGGACGCGGCGGCCGCCGTGGACATGGCGCTGATCCGGCTGGCCTATGCGGCTGACCTGCCGGGACCGGAAGAAGCCCTGAAGCGCCTCCAGGCCGGCGAGTCGCCCGCCGGGGGCGGTCCCGGGTCGGGGCGGCCGACGTCGGGCGGTGGTTCCGGCGGCGGGGGGGCCGCCTCGGCCGTGGCGCGCGCGGCGATGCCCGCAGCAGCCCAGCCGTCCACCGAGCCGGTCGCCTCGCTGCAGACCTTCGAGGACCTGCTCAAGCTGATCGACCGCCGCCGCGACATCACGCTGAAGCTGGACGTGGAGCGGTTCATCCGTCCGATCAGCTTCCGCCCGGGGGCGATCGAGTACGAGCCGGCCCCCGGCGCGCCCGCCAACCTGGCCCAGCGGCTGGTCGGCCGGCTGAAGGAATGGACCGGCGAGCGCTGGTTCGTGACCGCCCAGGGCGGCGGCGGCGCCGAGAGCCTGTGGGAGAAGCAGAAGCGCGAGCAGCGCGAGGTGCGCGCCGCCATCGAGCAGCACCCGTTCGTGCAGCAGGTGATGCAGGCGTTCCCCGGCGCCGAGATCGTCGGCATCCGAAACCTGGAACAGGCGGCCGAGGCGACCCCTTCGGAAGCGCCGCCGCCGGACGAGGACGGAGACGAGGCGTGAACCGGCTGCGGACGCGGCGAGAGACTTCGGATCGCCAGGCCGTCCTGGCGCGCCTGGTGATCCAGGCGGTGGACGAGAGCGCCTGCGGCGCAGTGAGTGGGTGAGATGAAAGACCTGGGTTCCCTGATGAAGCAGGCGCAGGCCATGCAGCAGCGCATGACCGAGGCGCAGGAGAGGATCGCCGCGCTGGAAGTGGAGGGCACCTCGGGCGGCGGCATGGTGAAGCTGACGCTCAAGGGCACGGGCGAGCTGGCCCGCGTGACCTTCGACGAAAGCCTCATGGCGCCGGGAGAGGGCGAGGTGGTGGCCGACCTGGTGGTCGCCGCGCACGCCGACGCGAAGCGCAAGCTGGACGCCGCCCAGGCCGAGGTGATGCGCGAGGCCGCCGGGCCGCTGGCGGGTCTCAACATCCCCGGCATGCCGAAGTTCTGACTTGGCCGCGTCCGCCGGACCCGAGATCGAACGGCTGATCGGGCTCTTGTCGAAGCTGCCCGGGCTGGGCCCGCGCTCGGCGCGCCGCGCCGCGCTCGCCCTGCTGAAGCGCCGCGACCAACTGCTGCTGCCGCTCGCCGACGCGCTCTCCGAGGCGGCGCAGCGGGTGAAGACCTGCCACGTCTGCGGCTCGCTCGACACCCAGGATCCCTGCGCCATCTGCGCCGATCCCCAGCGGGACGCCTCGCTGATCTGCGTGGTGGAGGAGGTGGGCGCGCTGTGGGCCATGGAGCGGGCCGGGGCCTTCCGCGGCCGCTACCACGTGCTGGGCGGGCTGCTGTCGGCGCTGGACGGGGTGGGACCCGAGGCGCTGAAGGTCGGGCCGCTCGTGAGCCGCGCGACGGACGCCGGCGTGCGCGAGGTGATCCTGGCGCTGCCGGCCACGGTGGACGGCCAGACGACCGCCCACTACCTCGCCGACCGGCTGGGCGGCGCCGACGTGAGCGTCACCATGCTGGCCCGCGGAGTCCCCGTGGGCGGAGAACTGGACTGGCTCGACGACGGCACCATCGCCCAGGCGATGCGCGCCCGGCGGCCGGCCTGACGGGGGGCCGTCCGGGTCCCTAGGCCTTCGCGCTCCAGTCCAGGGGCGCGATGCGGCGCACGATCAGGCCCCAGCTCACGACGCCGGTGAGGGTGACCGCCGCGGCCACCACGAAGGCGCCTTCGAAGCCGCCCGTTCGGTCGACGATGATCCCCGTGATGATCGGACCGGTGATGCCGGCGCAGTTGGCGATGGCGTTCTGGACGCCGATCCACTTGCCCGCCGCCTTGGGCCCGGCCAGCGTCTGGCCGGTGGCGAAGATGTGCGGCCCCACCGCGCCCAGGCCCACCGCGACGACGAACAGGCTGGCGATGGCCGCCGTGGGCGGCAGGACCGCCGCCGCGGCCAGGCCGGCGGAAGCCACCAGCAGGGTGGCGACGAAGAAGAACTTGCGCACCGCGTTGGGCGATCCGCCCGCCTCGATCCGCCGGTCCGAGATCACGCCGCTGCCCCACGCCGAGGCCGCGTAGACGAGGTAGATGACGCCGCCCAGCGTCGCCATGTGGGTGAGCGAATAGCCGTGCGCCTGCACGAGGTAGAGCGGCATCCAAGAGACGATGAAGTAGAAGCCGAAGTTGACGGCGAAGTGGCCCAGGGCCGCGCCCCAGAGGTCGCGCTGGGCGAAGATGCGGGCCAGGCTCGGGCCGTCGGCGGCGTCCTCGGGTGGCGGCGCGGCCGCCAGGGTCCGCGTGGTCAGGAACCAGGGGACGACCCAGGCGAGCGACAGGGCCCCGAACAGGATGAAGATCCCGCGCCAGCCCAGCTCGGCCATCAACAGGCCGCCGAAGAAGACGCCCACCGCGGGGCCCAGGGAGACTCCCAGCAGCGTCATGGCGTTGGCCGCGCCGAGGCGGCTGGCCGGCACGTGCCGGGCGATGATGGTGGACGAGCAGGGAAAGGCCGACGCCTCGCCCAGGCCCAGCACGAGCCGCAGCACGAGCAGCACGGCGAAGCCGCTGGCGAACCCGGTGAACAGCGTGGCGAGCGACCACAGCGCGAGGCCCGCGGCCAGCGTCATGTAGGCGTTGACCCGGTCGGCGAGCCAGCCGGCCAGCACGAGGCCGGGCGTGTAGGTCCAGAAGAACGCCGAGATCAGGACCCCGATCTCGGACGCGCTCAGCGACAGCTCGGTCTTGAGCAGCGGGGCCGCGGTCGCAAGGTTCCCCCGGTCCACGTAGTTGATGAAGATCGCGAGCCCCAGCAAGGGGACGACCAGCGGGCTGAACGCCGCGCGCAATGGCGCGGCCTGCGCTTGAGCAGTCATCTGTGTCGCGTCCTCCCCCGAGTGCGGCGGATGCTGGCACGCCCCGCGGGGCGTGGCCAGAGGGCGCGCCGTCGACTCCCGACTCGCCGCGACTCACTCTGCGCGCTAGGAACACAGCATGAACGGTCTGCTTTTCCTCGCCATCGGCTGCGTGCTCCTGGCCGCGGCCGCCGTCGCCTGGGCGCTGCGCGAGCGCGGCCGGGCCAATACCGCCGAGCTGAAGGCCCGCCTCGTGGAGGGTCACGGCGACCTCCTGGCCGCGCAGCTCACGCAGCAGGCCTCGAGCCTCGCCGAGGAGATCCTCAAGCGGAACGAGGAGCAGGTGCGCAGCCGCGAGCAGCTGGCCCAGGCCCGCCTAGAGGCCCAGCTGAAGCCCGTGGCCGACACGCTGCAGAAGTTCCAGGAGCAGGTGACGGCGGTCGAGAAGGCGCGCGCCGAGGAGACCGGCGGCCTGAAGGAGCAGATCGCCCAGCTGCTCGCCGCCTCGGCCGCCACGCAGGACGAGGCCCGGAAGCTGTCGGCGGCGCTGCGCCGCGGCGCGGGCGTCCAGGGCCGCTGGGGCGAGCAGACGCTGCGCAACGTGCTGGAGGCCGCCGGCCTCGCCGCCCGCTACGACTTCGAGGAGCAGGCCTCGACCGACACCGAGGAGGGCCGCCGCCGCCCCGACGTGACGGTGAAGCTGCCGGGCGGCGGGCTGTTCGTGATCGACGCCAAGTGCTCGCTGAACGCCTTCCTGGAGCTGCAGGAGGCCACGGACGACCTCGGCCGGGACGCCGCCGGGCTGCGCCACGTGCAGAGCGTGAAGGGGCACATCCAGGGCCTTTCGGCCAAGGCCTACTGGGACCAGTTCGAGGCCTCGCCCGACTTCGTGGCGATGTTCGTGCCGCTGGACTCCGCGCTGGCCGCCGCGCTCGACCGCGCGCCGGACCTGATGAGCGACGCCATGGACCGGCGCGTCGTGATCGTGACCCCCAGCACGCTCTTCGCGCTCTGCAAGGCGGTGGCCTACGGCTGGCGCGTGGAGGAGCAGGCGGTGAACGCGCGCCAGATCGCCGACCTGGGCAAGGAGCTCTACAAGCGCATCGCGGTCATGGGCGGTCACGCCAGCTCGGTCGGCAAGGCGCTGGAGGCCGCGGTCTCGCGGTACAACCAGTTCGTGGGCTCGCTCGAGACCCAGGTGCTCACCCAGGCCCGCCGCTTCGAGGACCTGAAGGTGGATCACCAGGGCAAGGAGATCCCCGAGCTGGCCGTGATCGAGACCGGGGTGCGCCCGATCACCAAGCTGCTGGAGGCAGAGGCGCCCACGGTGCGGCTTGCGGCCGGCGGCGAGTAGCCGCAGCCTGGCCGGCCGCCGCAGGCCATGCCCGACCTTGACGCTCAACTATCGCCCGCTTACCTGCCGCCCATGGCCCTGAGAGAGATCCTCGTCGTTCCCGACGCCCGCCTGAAGCAGGTGTCCCAGCCGGTCGCGACGGTTGACGACGACCTGCGCGCCCTGATGGACGACATGCTGGAGACCATGTACGCGGCGCCGGGCATTGGCCTGGCCGCCATCCAGATCGGCGTTCCCAAGCGTGTCATCGTGATGGACCTGGCCCGGGAAGGCGAGGACCGCCAGCCGCGCTACTTCGTGAACCCCGAGATCCTCTGGGCCTCGGACGACACCGCGCCGTACGAGGAGGGCTGCCTGTCGGTGCCCGAGATCTACGACGAGGTCGAACGCCCGGCCCGGGTGAAGCTGCGCTACCTGAACTACAAGGGCGAGCAGATCGAAGAGGACGCCGAGGGCCTCTTCGCCGTCTGCATCCAGCACGAGATGGACCACCTCGACGGCGTGCTGTTCATCGACCACCTGTCCCGCCTGAAGCGCGAACAGGCCATCAAGAAGGTCAAGAAGCAGGCCAAGGCGGCCTAGTTCCCTCCCCGCGACGGCGGGGGAAGATGTCCCTCCCTTAATGGGGAGGGACAGCTCGCCGGAGGCGAGCAGGGTGGGGAAGCCGGGACCTGCACCCGACCTTGACTTCAGAACAAATAGCGAACATTCTCGCGCCATGCGGCCTGAGATCGAACGTGCGCGCCGGCTCCGCGCCGACATGAGCCGGCCGGAAGTGATCCTCTGGAGCCGCCTGAAGCGCCTCCGCGGCGAAGGCTACCATTTCCGACGGCAGGCGCCGTTCCGGGGCTTCTTCCTCGATTTCGTCTGCTACTCGCGGCGGCTCGTGGTGGAGGTCGACGGTGGCCAGCACGGTGAAGAGCCGCAGGCCGCGCACGATGCGATGCGGGACGCGATCCTGCGCCGGCATGGGTTCACGGTTTTGCGCGTCCCGACCGGCGCCGTTCGCTCGAACATGATTGGCGTGATGGAGAGCATCGTCGCCCATCTCCAGGCGGCGCCGTTGGCGCATGGGCGGACACGCCGGGCTTCGCCGGACGCGACCGGGGCTTCCCCACCCTGACCGCGCTATGCGCGGTCTGTCCCTCCCCATTAAGGGAGGGACGCCGTTACGAGCGTCGAGGCGGGTCTAGTGGTTGGGGTCGTGCGCGGCTTCCTCGCTTTCCTTCTCCACCTTGGCGACGCCTTCCCGCGCGCCTTCCGCCGCGCCCTTGGCGGCGTTCTTGATGACCTGACCGGCGTCGCCCGCGGCCTCCTTGATCTCGGCGCCCATCTCCTTGAGCTCGGGGCTGTTCACCGCGTCCCGGGTCTCGGCGGCGACCTTGCCCGCGGCGGCCTCGGCGTCGTTGCCGGCGTCGCGGCGCTCGGCCTCGGTGCACGCTCCCACCGCCAGCGCGAGGCCCAGGCTCGCGGCGATCATCAGTTTCGCCATGTCGGATGCTCCCTTGATCGCCCGGGAAACGGCCGCGCTTGCGGCGAAGTTCCCTTGGCCGCCGCGGGCGGCTAAGAGCGCGCCATGCGCCTGGCCTTCCTCGGCACTCCGGACTTCGCCGTCTCCGCGCTCGCCGCCATCCTGGACGCGGGGCACGAGGTCGTTTACGTCTATTCCCAGCCGCCCGCGCCGCGCGGGCGCGGCCATGAGCTGAAGCCGTCGCCGGTGCACGCCTTCGCCGAGGCGCGGGGGATTCCGGTGCGGACGCCGGCCTCGATGCGCGATCCCGGCGAGATCGCGGCGTTCCGGGCGCTGGACCTCGACGCCGCGGTCGTCGTGGCGTTCGGCCAGATCCTGCCGCGCGAGGTGCTGGAGGCGCCGAGGCTGGGCAGCTTCAACGTGCACGGCTCGCTGTTGCCGCGCTGGCGCGGCGCCGCGCCGATCCAGCGGGCGATCATGGCGGGCGACGCGGTCACGGGCGTCCAGGTGATGCGCATGACCGAGGGCCTGGACGAGGGTCCTGTGCTCGCCACCGCCACCGTCCGGATCGGCCCGCTCGACACGGCCGCGACCCTCCACGACCGACTGGCGGCCGCGGGCGCCGAGCTCATCGCCCGGACGCTGCCGCAGATCGAGGCCGGGACGGCCGTCGAGACGCCGCAGGCCGAGGACGGCGTCACCTACGCGAAGAAGATCAGCGCGAAGTTCGCCCGGCTGGACTGGACGAAGCCGGGCCGGGTCCTGGACGGCAAGATTCGCGGCATGTCGCCGTTCCCGGGCGCCTGGTTCGAGCTGCCGACGGAGAAGGGGCCGGTCCGGGTGAAGGCGCTGCTGTCGCGCTTCGAGGACGAGCCCGGCGAGCCGGGCGTGACCCTGGACGACGCCCTCCTGGTCGGGACGGGCGAGGGCGCCGTTCGGCTGCTGCGGGTCCAGCGCGAGGGCCGCGGGCCGCAGGACGCCGAGGTCTTCCTGCGCGGGACGCCCGTGCCGGCCGGGACGCGGCTGGGCTGATGCCCCGCTACCGCCTCCTGGTCGAGTACGACGGCCGGCCGTTCCACGGCTTCCAGGCTCAGGCCGACCTGCCCTCGGTGCAGGGGGCGCTGGAGCGCGCGGTGCTCAGGTTCTGCGGCGAGACGATCCGCGTGGGGGCGGCGGGGCGCACCGACACCGGCGTGCATGCGACGGGGCAGGTGGTCCAGGTGGACCTCGCCAAGGCCTGGCCGGCCGACACGGTCCGCAATGCGCTCAACTTCCACCTTCAGCCCGACCCCGTGGCGATCCTGTCGGCGGAGCTGGCGGAGGAGGGCTGGCACGCGCGCTTCTCCGCCACCGGCCGCCGCTACCGCTACCGCATCCTGAACCGCCTGGCGCCCCCCGCCCTGGACCAGGGCCGGGTCTGGCACGTGAAGAAGCCGCTGGACGCCGGGGCCATGCGCGAGGCCGCGCAGGTGCTGGTGGGCCATCACGATTTCACCACCTTCCGCGACCTGGCCTGCCAGGCGAAGTCGCCGGTGAAGACGCTGGACGTGGCCGACGTGCGCCGCGAGGGCGGCGAGGTGATCCTGGAGTTCGCCAGCCGCTCGTTCCTGCACCGGCAGGTGCGCTCGATGACGGGCACGCTGGCCGAGGTCGGCGTCGGCCGCTGGACCACGGCGGACGTCGCAGCCGCCCTGGCCGCCCGCGACCGCCGCGCCTGCGGCCCGGTGGCCCCCGCCGAGGGTCTCTACCTGACGCACGTGGGATACTGAGGCTGTCATCCCGCGGCGGCCTTCGGGTGGCCCTGTAGCGCAGAGTCTCTAGGTCCTGATCTTCGCCTGAAGCGAGACCGGGATGACGGGCGGCGGCGCGATCTGCGACCGGCCAGCCACTCCCCGGGCTGAGGTTATCCACGACCGTTCGGCGATGCAGCGCTTAAGCCGGGCGACGCGGCGTCCTATATCGGCGGCAGACTTCAACGGAGAGCCACCCCCTATGTCGCAGGGACCCTGGAGCCACCATCACCGCAACGCCGGCGTGGCCGACGACATCGACTTCGAGATCAAGGGCGACGACCTGCAGTTCGTCGAGATCGAGCTCGATCCGGGCGAGAGCGCCATCGCCGAAGCGGGCTCGTTCGTCTGGAAGGACGCCGCCGTCGAGATGACCACGGTGTTCGGCGACGGCTCCGGCGGCCAGGGTGCGGGCTTCATGGGCGCGCTCCTGGGCGCCGGCAAGCGGCTGCTGACGGGCGAGAGCCTGTTCACGACGGTGTTCACCAACGAGGGCCGCGGCAAGGCGAAGGTGGCGTTCGCCTCGCCGACGCCCGGCGCGATCCTTCCGATCAAGCTCGACAGCGTCGGCGGCACGCTGATCTGCCAGAAGGACAGCTTCCTCGCCGCGGCCAAGGGCGTGTCGATCGGGATCGCCTTCCAGCGCCGCATCATGACCGGGCTGTTCGGCGGCGAGGGCTTCATCATGCAGAAGCTGGACGGCGACGGCTGGGTGTTCGTGCAGATGGGCGGCGCCCTGGTCGAGCGTGAGCTGGCGCCGGGCGAGGTCGTGCACGTGGACACCGGCTGTCTCGCGGCGTTCACGCCCAGCGTGGACTTCGATCTCGAGATGGTGCGCGGCGTGAAGAGCATGTTCTTCGGCGGCGAAGGCGTGTTCTTCGCGCGGCTGACCGGCCCGGGGAAGGTCTGGATCCAGTCGCTGCCGTTCGCGCGCCTGGCGGGCCGGATGCTGGCGGCGGCTGGCCCCGGCGGCCAGAACCGCGGGGAGGGCTCGGTGCTGGGCGGGATCGGCGACCTGATCGGCGGCAACCGCTAGTCCCGCCGGCCGCGGCGACCTGGTGCGCGTTTCGAAAAGTGAGAACCGGCTTTCGGATCCGAACCCGCTCAAGCGTTTGATTCAGAGCCTCATTGTCCCGTTCAGACGGTTCCGTCTGAACGGGCGAGGCTCTAGGCTGCGCCCCGAAGCGGGGGAGACGTCGATGCGGTGGGTGGTGCTGGCCGGGATCCTGGCGGTGGCGACGGGCGCGCAGGCGCAGACCTCGCCGGTCGACGCCGTCTTCTCCCGCCTGAAGCCCCAGGAGCCCGGCTGCGCGGTCGGCGTCGAGCGGGCCGGCGAGGCGCCGATCCTGCGCGGGTTCGGCTCGGCCGACCTCGAGCACGGGGCGCCGATCACCCCGGACACCGTGTTCGAGGCCGGATCGGTCTCGAAGCAGTTCACGGCCGCGGCGATCCTGCTGCTGGCGGCCGACGGCAAGCTGTCGCTCGCCGACGACATCCGCAAGCACCTGCCCGAGATGCCGGACTATGGGCGGCCGATCACCATCGACATGCTGCTCAGCCACACGAGCGGCCTGCGCGACTGGGGCGAGGTGGCCGCCCTGGCCGGCTGGCCGCGCACCAGCCGCATCTACACGGCGCAGGAGGTCCTGCTGATCGCGTCGCGGCAGAAGAGCCTGAACTACGCGCCCGGCGAGGCCTATTCCTACACCAACACCGGCTACAACCTGGCCGGCCTGATCGTGCAGCGGGTGAGCGGCCAGACGCTGGCCGAGTTCACGAAGGACCGGCTGTTCGAGCCGCTGGGCATGACCCACACCAGCTGGCGCGACAACTTCCGCCGCATCGTGTCCGGCCGGGCCCTCGCCTACGAACCGGGGCCCGGCGGCGCCTGGCTGCAGGACATGCCGTTCGAGAACACCTACGGCCACGGCGCGCTGCTGACGACGGTGGGCGACCTCCTGATCTGGAACCGCGCGCTCAGCGAGGGCCGCCTCGGGCCCGGCGTGGCCGACCGGATGGCCGAGCGGGCGGTCCTTACCGGCGGGCGGAAGATCGCCTACGCCCGGGGCCTGATGGCGCTCACCGCGGATGGCCGGGACGAGCTGTCCCACAGCGGGGCCACCGCCTCGTACCGGGCGTGGCTGGCGAGGGTTCCGTCCGCCAGGCTTTCGGTGGCGCTGCTGTGCAACCGCGGCGACATCAATCCGGTCCTGATCGGCCGCCGCCTCGCGGATGCGTTGACGCCCGGCGCGGGCGCGCCCGCGCCGGCCGGACGGACGCCGTCCGAGGCCGAGCTCGCCGGCGTGCCCGGCCTCTACGTGGACGAACGCACGGGCCATGTGCTGCGCATCGCCGCCGACAAGGGCGAGCTGCGGCTGCGCGGCAGCGGCGTCCTGCAGCCGGCGGCCGAGCCGGGACGGTTCAAGGCCGGGGGCGCCGACTTTGTCTTCTCGGGCGCGACCGCCCAGCGGATCGGCGCGGACGGCGAGACCACCGACTACGTCCGCAAGCCGGAAGCCAAGCCCGCCGAGGCGGACCTGCAGGCCCTGGCCGGCGCCTATTCCAGCCCCGAGGCCGGCGCGGTCCTGATCGCCAGCGTCGATCAGGGCGCCCTGGTGCTGTCGCCCGCGGATCGCCCCAGCGCGGCGTATCGCCTGCAGCCGCTCCACGCCGACGCCTTCCAGGGCGGCGGAAACCTGGTGCGGGTGGTGCGGGACGCCCGCGGCCGGGTCGCGGCCCTGCGCTTCACGGGCGGTCGCGTGTACGCCCTGGACTTCCGGCGGATTCCGGCGCGGTAGGGCGTCGGGCGGTTTCTGCCCACGATCTTCGCGGTTTCGCAGCGGCGCCGCGCCGCGCTCGCATCGCCGGCCCGGCGGCCTATATTGGCGCGATGTCCGAGACTTCCATTCCCGACGACCTTGTCGGCGCGTTCCAGATCGAGGGGGAGCCCGTCCGCGGGCGCGTGGCCCGGCTGGGCCCTGCGATAGACGAGATCCTGACCGGTCACGACTACCCTGCGCCCGTGGCCAACCTCCTGGGCGAGGCGTGCGCGCTGGCCGCGCTCGTGGGCTCCAACCTCAAGTTCGACGGGCGGCTGATCGTCGAGGCGCGGGGCGACGGGCCCGTGCGCTACGTCGTGGCCGACTACGACACCTCGGGCGGTCTGCGCGGCTATTGTCGGTTCGACGGCGACGCGGTCGAACAGGCGAGCCACGGCTTCTCGGGCGCCGGCGCCCGCACCCTGCTGGGCGAGGGCTTCTTCATGATGACCGTCGACCAGGGCCCGGACATGGATCGCTACCAGGGCGTCACGGCCATCGAGGGCGAGACCCTGGCCCTGTGCGCCGAGCAGTACTTCGCCCAGTCCGAGCAGACGCCGACGCGGGTGCGCCTCGCGGTCGGCCGCGGGGACGAGTCGTGGCGGGCCGGCGGCTTCCTTATCCAGCACATCGCCGCCGACGAGGCGCGGGGCGACACCGTGGAGGCCTGGAATCGCACGCAGGCGTTCTTCGAGACCATCGGCGAGGACGAACTCCTCGACACCGGCCTCTCTTCCGACACCCTGCTGTTCCGGCTGTTCCACGAGGACGGCGTCCGCGTCTTCGGCTCCAGGCCCCTGCGCGCCTTCTGCCGCTGCAGCCAGGAGCGCATCGAGACGGTGCTGAAGAGCTTCGACGCCGCCGAGCGGGGCGAGATGGTCGAGGCGGACGGGAAGATCCGCGTCACCTGCGAGTACTGCAGCCGCGTGTACGCCGTGGAGCCCGACGCGCTGCAGGCGGCCTAGAGCCTCACCGTTCGGACGGAACCGTCTGAACGGGATGATGAGGCTCCAGATCAAGCGCTTGAGCGCGTCTGGATTCGAAAAGCCGGTTCCCGCTTTTCGGGACGCGCTCTAGGCCCCGTCCAGCGCCCGGCTCACGTCCCGGATCAGGTCGTTCGGACCCTCGAGGCCGACGCTCATCCGCACCCAGCCTTCGGTGAGCCCGATGGCGATCCGTTCGGCCTCGGGCATCGAGCGGTGCGTGGTGGTCGACGGGTGCGTGGCCATCGACTTGGCGTCGCCGAGGTTGTTCGAGATGTCGACGATCTGCAGCGCGTCGAGGAAGCGCCACGCCGCCTCGCGGCTCCCCAGGTCGAAGGCGACCACGTTGCCGCCGCCGGTCATCTGGTTGGCGATGATGGCGGCCTGCGGGTGGTCGGGCCGGCCGGGGTAGATGGTCTTCAGGACCTTGCCGTGCGCGGCGATGGCGTCGGCGACCTTTCCCGCGTTCTCGGTCTGGCGGCGAACGCGGAGCTCCAGCGTCTCGAGACCCTTGAGCAGCACCCAGGAATTGAAGGGCGACAGCGCCGGGCCCGTGTGCCGGTGCATGTCCTTGTAGGCTTCGGTGAGCACGTCCGCGGCCCCAAGGATCGCGCCGCCCAGGACCCGGCCCTGGCCGTCGATGTGCTTGGTGGCCGAATAGACGACGATGTCGGCGCCGAGCGCGAGCGGCTTCTGGAAGATCGGCGTGGCGAAGACGTTGTCCACCACCAGCTTCGCGCCCGCGGCGTGCGCGATCTCGGCCACCGCGCCGATGGCGGTGACCTCCAGCAGCGGGTTCGCCGGGCTCTCAACCAGGAAGGCGCGGGTGTTGGGCCGCACCGCATTCTTCCACGCCTCGAGGTCGGTGGCGTCCACGTAGGTGGTCTCGACGCCGAAGCGGGGCATCCATTCCGAGAGGATCCAGCGGCACGAGCCGAACAGCGCCCGGCCCGCCACGATGTGGTCGCCCGCGCGGACCAGGCCCATCAGCGACAGCTGGACGGCGGCCATGCCCGACGCGCAGGCCTTGCAGGCCTCGGCGCCTTCGAGCAGCGCCAGCCGGTCCTCGAACATCTGCGTCGTGGGGTTGCCGAAGCGCTGGTAGATGAAGCCGGGCCCCCCCGCGAACCGCGCGTCGGCGGCCGCCGCGCTCTCGTAGGCGAAGGACTGGTTCAGGAAGAGCGCTTCCGAGATTTCCCCGTGCTCGGTGCGCATGAGGCCGCCGCGCACCGCTCGGGTCTCAATCTCCCAGTCGCGCGGGTCTTCCGCCATGCCGGCCTCCATCGGTGAGGCTGCGCTTGAACGGCAGCCTTCCGTGCGGGTCAAGGCCCGCTTTCCTGCAAGCGGCTCCAGAAGCCTTGCAACACCTGCGTTCTCCGCTAAGGCTTCGCCGCCCATGAGCGACTTCAGCGTTCCGGGCATCCTGCCCTGCCAGTCCATCGAAGCCCTGATCGCCGCCGGCGCGATCAGCTCCGCCACCGCGTGGGAGCCGGACCAGGTGCAGCCCGCCAGCCTCGACCTCCGCCTCGGCGGCAAGGCCTGGCGGGTGCGCGCCTCGTTCCTGCCGCGGCACGGCACGGTGCGCGAGCGGCTCGAGGAAGTGGCGATGCACGCGCTGGACCTGGGACCCGGCGCGGTCCTGGAACGCGGCTGCGTCTACATCGCCGAACTGCAGGAAGCGCTGAAGCTGCCGAAGGGGATTTCGGCGCGGGCCAACCCGAAGAGCTCCACGGGCCGCGTGGACGTCTTCGTGCGCGTCATCACCGATCACGGCCACGCCTTCGACGACGTGGACGAGGGCTACGCGGGCCCGCTCTACATGGAGATCGCGCCGCAGACCTTCTCGGTGCTGGTGCGCACCGGCACGCGGCTGAACCAGCTGCGCCTGAAGTCCGGCGTGCCCGAGCGGCTCCGCACGGAAAGCGTCGGCGTCGACCTCACCGGCGAGATCGCCGGCTATCGCGGCCGTCGCCATGCGCCGGTGGTCGATCTCGACAACATCGAGGGGCATGACCCGCGCGACTTCTGGGAGCCGCTGGTCCCGCGCGACGGCAAGCTGCTGCTCGACCCCGGCGAGTTCTACATCCTGGCCTCGAAGCAGGCGGTGGAGATCCCGGTGATGGAAGCGGCCGAGATGACGCCCATCGACCCGTCCGTCGGCGAGTTCCGCGTCCACTACGCCGGCTTCTTCGACCCGGGCTTCGGCACCGACGAGCAGCACGGGAAAGGGTCCAAGGGCGTGCTCGAGGTGCGGAGCCACGAGACGCCGTTCATCCTCGAGGACGGCCAGACCGTCGCGCGCCTCGTCTACGAACCGCTGACCGAGCGTCCGACGCGGCTCTACGGCGACCTAGGGTCGCACTACCAGCGGCAGGGCCTGAAATTGTCGAAGCATTTCCGGATCTGGGGCGCATAGTGCCTTCGCGCCGTGAGGGCGCGGCGGGGTCGGGGGCGGCATCGTGGGTTGGAGGCGAAGGCTTGCGGCGCTGGCGGGCGCCGTCCTGGCGGCGGCGTCCCTCGCCGGCGGCGCTGCCGCGGCGCCGGCCATGTGGCGCGTCACCGACGGCGATTCCGAGGTCTACCTCTTCGGCACCCTGCACGCGCTGCCGCCGGGGCTTGCGTGGCGGACGCCGCTCTACGATCGGGTGATGGCGAGGGCCGGGACCGTCTGGTTCGAGGCCGACATGACGTCGGGCGATCCCGAGACGATCCGGCTGCTCGTGCAGCGGTACGGGCTGGACCCCGACACGCCGCTGTCGCGCAAGCTGGCCCCGTCCGACCTGGCCGTGCTGTCGCGCCAGGCCGACCTCGCGCGGATCGACCACCTGAGGCCCTGGGCGGCGGCGCTGATGCTCTCGGTGCGCCCGGTCCTGGGCCGCGGGTCCACGGTGGAGGCGGGCGCCGACATGACGGCCACGCGGGCCGCCCGCCAGGCCGGAAAGCGGCTGATGGCGTTCGAGACCCTGGAGGACCAGGCGCGGATGTACGCCGGCCTGCCGCCGGCGGCCGAGGTGCGCTACCTCGCCGGCGTGGTGCGCGAGCGGTCGCGCCCGCGGCTGCCTCTGCGCCTCGGCGCCGACTCGCTGGAGCGCGCCTGGATGGCCGGCGACGTGGCGCGCCTGAACGCGGGCCTGGAGGCCGAGAATCCCGCGCTCTACGAGGCGCTGGTCCTGCGGCGAAACCGGGCCTGGGCAGACCGCCTCGCGGAGGAGATGGCCGCCACCTCGGGCGTCATGCTCGTCAACGTCGGCGCGCTGCACCTGATCGGCCCCCAGGGCCTGCCGTCCCTGCTCCGCGCGCGCGGGCGTCAGGTCGTGAGAGTGCAGTAGGAAGGCAAGTCAGCCCGACATTCTGTCCAGGTCGCTTGACAGGCGCGAGATGTCATGTTTCCTTGTCAATCAGACAAGGAGGCTTCACGTGAGTTGGTTCAGATCGTCGCCCGGCCGCGCCCTGCTGGCCCTGCTCGCCGCCACGGGCCTGCTGCTCGCGGTGGTCACGGCGATGCGGCTGAGCGGCTTCAACCCGCCGGCCAGCGTGCGGCTGGGCATCGGGCTCGCCGCCGCCATCCCCGCGCTGTGGTTCGTGCTCAACTACTGGCGCAGCCTCGACGAGGCGGCGCAGGAGGCCCAGAAGTGGGCCTGGTTCTGGGGCGGGTCGGCCGGCCTGGGCTTCGGTGTCCTGGCCATCGCCTTCTATCCGGATCTGGCCCTTCAACTGGCGCGGCCCGGCGCGAGCGCCGAGAAGCTGATGCTGGCCGGCGCCACCGCCGTGATGGCTGCGCAGCTCATCGGCTTCCTGGTCGCCTGGGCGTTCTGGTGGTGGAGGCGCCGGTGAGCCCGCTGATCTCCGGCGCCGCCGCCGTCGTCTATGGCAGTCTCGTCGCCGCCTACTTCGTGGGGACCCTCGCATCGTGGATCACGCCATGAAGAACCGCCTCAAGGTGCTGCGCGCCGAACGCGACTGGAGCCAGGGCGACCTGGCCGAGCGGCTCGGGGTCTCCCGGCAGAGCGTGAACGCGCTCGAGACGGGCAAGTACGACCCGAGCCTGCCGCTGGCCTTCAAGATCGCCCGCCTCTTCGGGCTCGCCATCGAAGACATCTTCCAGGACGAGGCCGCTTAACGCGCGCCGAACCCTGCCGATCTACAAGGGACATCATGATCCGTACGCTTTCCCGCCTGGCGCGCCGCGCCCTGGCTCCCGTCGTCGCCTGCGGCCTGCTCGCCGCCACGCCGGCCGCCGCCGAGCCGGCGCTCTGGGTGATCAAGGACGAGGACTCCACCATCTACCTGATGGGAACCGTCCACGTGCTGCGCCCGGGAACGGCGTGGCATGAGGGCAAGGTCGAGGCGGCGCTGGCCTCGTCCAGCTCGCTGGTCATCGAGGCCGCGGGGCTCGACGACGCGGCGGTGATGCAGCCGCTGGTGCGCAGGTACGGCCTGGATCCGGCCCAGCCGCTCTCGTCGAAGCTGCCCGAGAAGGACCGGCCGCGGCTGGCCGCGGCGGCCCAGGCGATGGGCCTGCCGCCACAGGCCCTGGAGCCGATGCAGCCCTGGCTCGCCGCCCTGACGCTGAGCCTCGCGCCGGCCGTGAAGGCCGGCTACGACCCTCAGAGCGGCGTCGAGATGAGCCTCTTGCGCATGGCCAAGGCCGGCGGCTGGGAGGTGAGGGGGCTCGAAACGCCCGAACAGCAGATCCGCTATCTCGCCGGGATGTCGCCGGCCGCCCAGGCGCAGTTCCTGGTGTCGACGCTCGACGACCTGGACTCCGCGGCGGCGCAGCTCGACGCCATGGTCTCGGCCTGGGCCGCCGGCGACACGGCGGGCCTGGAGACTCTGTTCGTCACCGAACTGAAGCGGGACTATCCCGAGTTCTACGACGTCATCGTGGTGCGCCGGAACGCCGAATGGGCCCGCACCATCGTCGAGACGCTGAAGGGCTCGGGCGTCAGCTTCGTCGCGGTGGGCGCCGGCCACACCGTAGGCCCCGACAGCGTCCAGGCGCAGCTCGCGAAACTGGGGGTGCGCGCCGAGCGCAAGTAGGCCGTCAGCGCCGGCCCGCGCAGGCGCCCGCTTCCTCGGCCTTCCAGCGGACGATGGCGTAGTCGCTCCCGGTCCAGCGCAGGATCGGGTGGCAGAAGCCGGGGCCGCCGTTCTCGATGTCGGGCCAGCCGCCGGCGCCGCGGGTCGGCAGGAACTTCGGTATGCCGGCGTTCGCGAACAGCCGCCGCCAGGCCCCGGACGCCTCCTTGGTCACGATCACATAGCCCGTTCCGGTCATGCCGAAGCAGTTCGTCCCCTCGTCGGTCACCACGGCGTCGGGCCGGCCGTCGCCGTTGAGGTCGCGGATCTCGATCGTCGCCTCCTGGCGCGGGTCGCAGGCGGGGTAGCGCCCGGCCCTGGCCGTGAACCCCGCGGCCCGGAAGGCCGCGGCGCGGTCCGCGGTCGCGGTCGCAGGCGGCGGCCCGGACGCGGAGGCGGGCTTCAGCAGATAGGCCTCTCCGGCCCAGGCCCAGACCGGCTGGGCGCCCGGCGCGTCGAGCGTGTAGTCGCGCCAGCCGCCCGTGACGGTGGGCAGCACCCGGATGCGGCCGGCGGCTCCGCCGATCCTGCGCCAGCGGCCCGCCGGATCGCGCCAGATCACCGAGGCGCCCGCGCCGGCCGGGCCATAGCAGGCGGGGTCGACGTCGGTGACGATGGCCTCGCTCCTGCCGTCCCCGTTCAGGTCGACGGCGGTCGGGACGGGCCGGGCGGGGCGCCCGCAGCCGTTGAGGATCTGGTTTCCGCGGATCGCGTAGCCGGCCGCCGTGAGCATGGCCGCGGCCTCGCGGGCGCGGTCCTGCGGTCCGGGTTGCGCCGCCGCCGGGCCGACCGCGAGCGCCGCGCCTGCGGCGGCGAGGGCGAGCGCCGCGGCGGGACGGGCGTTCACTCCGCCGGACGCTTGTAGATCGACCGCCGCGGGGTATCCATCACCCGGCGCATCATCGGGACGAAGGCGTCCAGCGGCATCGAGTCGTAGCCCGGCTCGAACGAGTTCTGGTCGTACAGGTGGCAGAACTGGGCGCAGGCCTCGAACGCCGGGTGGCCCCGGAACTGCTCGCGCATGTCGCGGTCCAGACCGATGTGATGGAAGAAGTAGTAGCCCTGGAAGACGCCGTGGTGCTTCAGGATCCAGTGGTTCTCTTCCGAGACGTAGGGCTCGAGGATCGCGGCGCCCAGCTCGGCGTGGCTGGCCGGCAGCAGGATGTCGCCGATGTCATGCAGCAGGGCGCAGACGACATACTCCTCGTCCTTGCCGGCGCGGTGGGCGCGGGTGGCGGTCTGCAGCGAGTGCTCCAGCCGGTCGACCGCGAACCCGCCGTGGTCGCCCTCCAGCAGCCTCAGGTGGGCCACGATGCGGTCGACGTGCTCGCCGCGATGCCTGGCCGCCGCGCGGCCGATGGCCGCCCAGTCCTCGGCCGTGCCTTCCACCATGCTGTTGAACTGCGCCCGCTCGAGCAGGACTTCGCCGTCGGCCATCGGAACCTCCCTGATTGGGCGGCATGGTGGGCGCGAGCGGTCCGGGGGTCAACGCAGAGGCGGCCCGACCGCCCCACCACGCCGTCTCGACGCGCCGACGAAGAGACGCTAAACGGTGCGCCCTCGCCGGGACGCTCCCGGCCTGAGCGGGTGTAGTTCAGAGGTAGAACGTCAGCTTCCCAAGCTGAATGTCAGGGGTTCGATTCCCCTCACCCGCTCCAGAATTCTCATGGCACTTGGCAGGCCGCAGCTGTCGGCCGTGGTGAAGAACGACCGGCGACCGGGTGTCCGATCGCGCGGATCAGGGACGCGCGGGCTTCCGGGCCGCGAGGCGACGAAAGCGCTCCTCTATGGATTCCCGGTCAAGCGCCGCTTCAAGGCGGTCGAGCGGCAGGTGCAGGTCGCCGGCTTCCCGGTTGAGCTCCTCGCTCAAGGCTTCCAGCGCACGCCAGAAGTGATCCATCGTCTCGCCCAGCTCACGGCCGGCCGGAGTCAGGGTGAGGAGGCGGCGCCGGGAGTCGGTGGGATCAAGCGCGCGTTCGACTAGCCCAGCCGTGATCAGCCCCGAGCAGGCTTGGCTGACGGCAACGTGGGTGACCCTGAGCCGCTGCGCAATCTCCCCGCCGCTGATCGGTCCCAGCAGCCGGATCTGGTTGAAGGGCCCATACCAGCGTTGCTGAAAGCGGATGCCGCTCGCGGCGTACAGGAGGCCGACGTCCTGATCGATCCTCTCCGACAGGCGGCGAAGTCTCGCGCCGATCGCGGCGGCCCCTCGTGAGCGCGGATAGTCTGAATCGAGATCATCCATTGAATTATGTAAGCGCTTACGTAAACTGCCGTCCATGAGACGCGCCGGCTCGACAAGCGCCCAGCCTGCCATAACCCGCCGAGCGTTCGGAGCCATTGCCCTGTCCAGCGTCTTATCGATGGAAGAATCCGGCGTGGCGATGGCGAAAACGCCGACTAGCCTCGCAGGGCGGCTCAAGGCCGAGCTTGAGCGAGCCGTACGGGAAGACGATTTCAGCGGATCGGTGCTGCTTTCCCGGGGTGAGAAGGTGGTGTTCGCAGGCAGCTATGGCCTCGCCGAACGTGGCTTTGGCATCCCCAACCAGCTCGATACGCGATTCAACACGGCGTCGATCCCCAAGCTGTTCACCAGTCTTGCCGTGATGCGGCTCGTCGAGGCCGGCAAGCTCAGGCTCGATCAGAGTCTGAACAGCGCCTGGCCCGGCTATCCCAACACAGATGCGGGACAGGCGACGATCTCACAGCTGCTGAGCCACACGGCGGGCTTCGGCAATCATCACACCTGGCTGCCGACCTATGCCGGCCCGCCTCTGTTGACCAACCGGGACTACTTCGCACGCTTTGTCGACGAGCCCTTGGTGCAGGCGCCGGGTCAAGGGTTCAGCTACAGCAACAACGGCTATGTGGTGCTTGGCCTGCTGGTCGAACGGATCACCGGCGAGCGCTACTTCGATCACCTTGCGCGCACGATCTGGAAGCCGCTCGGGATGGTTGATACGGGGCCGCTGCGCATGGACATCGCCGCGCCGCGGATGGCGCACGGCTACTTCCGATCGCCCGATCTTCCGGGCGCCTGGCAATCCAATCTGGATCCACGAACGCCTGTGGGGGCCGCCCATGGCGGCATCTTTTCCACGGTCGCAGATCTCGACCGCTTCGGCGCAGCGCTTGCCAGGGGGGATCTGCTTTCTCCCGCGCTCATGCGCGAATGGACGACGGGGCGGCAGGCCTACCACCGCGGCATGTACGGCTTGGGGTGCAGCGAGGTGGTGATCGATGGCAAGCGGATCATCGGTCATTCCGGGGGGCATGACGGCGTCGCCGGCGAACTGATGGTTTGGCCTCAGAGCGGATATCGCTTCAGCATCCTGAGCAACACCGAACCGGACGGCTATTTCGCGCTGGTGTCGTTCATCAAGCAGCTGCTCACGGGCGCGGACCAGATCAGCCGCGTGCACGACTACAGCCGGGCCCTGGCGCAGGTGTTTCTGACCAAGGGCGCGGAGGCGGCGCGGGCGATGCATGCCGGGCAGGGTCCCGCCATTCGGCCTAGCGAGGGGCTCCTTGATGCGCAGGCGCTGCGCGAGATCCACCGCGGACGCTCCGCCGCGGGGCTTGCCCTGCTGCGCTTCAACGTCGAGGTCTTCGCGAAATCGTCGTGGCCGCGCTGGAGCCTTGCCGAGGCGCTTCGCAGGCAGGGCGACAGCACAGGCGCGGTGGCGGCCTATCGCGACTACCTTGCGCTCGAGCCGGACGATGCCGACGCCAAACGGTGGCTCTCGATCCTGGCAGGCGATCCGCGGGCCTAGCTTCGCCTTTTCCCCGAGCGCTCGGCTGGCTTCAGCGAAGGCGAAGTCAAGCGGGCGGGCGACCACGTCCCGCGTGTCTTCGGCGGCCATGGCCCGCTCGTGCAGACGCTCGGCCAGTTCCAAGCCAAGCTCGGCGAACCGGCCTCGGCAGACGGGCAGTTTATCCACCGCATCGGCGACCGCCGTCGCGCTTCAGAGGTGACAGGCCTCCGCCTGTGCGTATGGTGCGGAACTGCGACCGCTGTTGGGGTGGCGGCGACCTGGTCGCCACCGCCACCCCTTCGGGGAGCCAACTTCCGGGCCTCGCGGGATCGCGTCTGAGGCGTGGGCGGGGGGCGGTGTCGGCCGACTCCCCGCCCGAACCAGCGGAAGCCTCAGAACGCTTACGCGAGAAACCTGCGCGATCAACCAAAGGTTCTTTCTTTGTTCTGGAGCTTGGTGGAACCGTCCACAGCAAACCGACCTCTTTCGCCTATTCGCCTTCGAAAGCGCCTGCTGTGACGCAATGAAGCGCCGTCGCCTGATCCTCGGGAGGATCACGCCGCAGGCTAGGCGCGCGGGCGGAAACCCCGGGCGATGATCCAGATCGCGAAGACGACCTCGAAGATGCCCGCGACGGCGACGAGCCCGCCGCTGAGCGTCATCTGCCCGGCGCGTTCGAGCACCATGGCCGCGGCCAGCGCGACATAGCCGATCACGCCCATGGCCGCGAGGACCGGTGGGACGGGACGGGTCCTGAGCATCCAAAGGGAAAACACGACGCCCGCGGCCCCCAGAACGATCATCCCGGCGTTGTAGGAGGCGTCGTTGAGGCTCCGGGCGAGGGGCGACGCGGCCAGCGCGACATAGGCGAGGGGGCCGCTCGCGAGGATGAGCCCTTCGAGCACGCGGCCCCACAGCACTACCGCCGCCGTCATGGGAGAACTCACGGCGATGATCGGCCGCAGCAGCAGGCCGATGGCGACAACGACGGCCGAGTTTCCGAGGATCAGGCCCAGGCCGGCCAAAGGCTGTTCGTTCTGCAGCAGGTACTGACCGCCGCCGTAAAGCGGGAAGGCGGCCAGATAGAGCACCCCGGCGACCGCCAGGGCCTGTCTCTCCGTCGGTCTCTGCGTCAATTCCCGAGCCTTCGCGGACTGGCTCGCAGATGGGGTGCGAGGCGGAGCGTGGCAACACAGCTTGCTGAGCTCGCCCCTAGGCTCCGGATCCCCGCAGCACGCCATAGTAGTAGCGGCGGAACTGGAGGGTGGCGCGGTCGGTGGCGACCGAGCGTTCCTCGGCGGCGGGCGGGCATTCTTCGGGGCCGCTGGACTCCACCACGGCCTGGTCCTCGTCGACGATGCGGCCGTTCATCCACGCGAACAGGGGCTCGAGAAGCGGGCTGCGGGCGAAGTCGCGGACGGCCACGACCATCAGGCGCGTGCGGCCGGTCTCGGCGGGAACCACCAGCGCATGCAGACGCAGCCGGCGCCGCGGGATGGGGATGTGCAGCACCATGATGTTGGGTCGGTAGAACTCCAGCAGGCTGCCGCCGTCGCGTCCATCCAGGGCTGCCAGGATGCGGCCCCCGAAGCCGGTGTCCTCCCAGCTCACGTCCATGCGCGAGTCGGGTCGCATGCGGCGGCGCAGGGACCGGCCGATGGTGCGGCGGTGGACGAACGGCAGGTGCTGGCCGTCCAGCATGTTCTCCATGGCCCGGGTCCAGTGACAGGCCCAGTCGCGGCGGACGACCGTGCGGGCCAGGTCGGGATCGACGAGGGCGGGTGGTATGGCCGGCTCGGGCGGTTCGACGGCGCCGGGGCGGGTGTAGACCCAGATCAGGCCGCCCACCTCCCGGGTCGGCAGCGCCTGGGCGCCCAGCGTCTCGAGGCGAGCCTCGGGGTTGAGGGGCACGCCGCGGTTGGCGCCCGTGACGTCGAACCGCCAGCCGTGGAACGGGCATTCCAGGCAGCCGTCGGCGGCGACCCTTCCCAGCGAGAGCGCCACGCCGCGGTGAGGGCAGCGGTCGATCAGGGCCCCGGGGCGGCCCTGGCCGTCGCGGAACAGCACCAGGGCCTCGCCGGCCAGGGCCACGCGGACGGGCTTGTTCCGCACGTCACGCGCGGGGACGAGCGGGGTCCAGACATCGGCGAAGCCACGGAACGGCATGCGGGAGCCCCGGTTGGTCGCAAGCCGCCAGCGTGGCCATCCGGTACGGCGGCCGCAAGGCCGCCGCGCGCGATCAGCGCGGCGCCATGCGGATGGCGCCGTCGAGGCGGACGGTCTCGCCGTTGAGGTAGCCGTTGCGGCACATGGTGACGGCGAGGTCCGCGTACTCCTCGGCGTGGCCCAGGCGCTTGGGGAAGGTCACCGAGGCGGCGAGGCCGGCGTAGACCTGCGGGGCGCGGGTCTTCAGGCCGCCCAGCATGGGCGTGTCCATGATGCCGGGCAGGATGGTGTTCACGCGGATGCCGTCGCCCGAGAGGTCGCGGGCGATGACCAGCGTCATGCCCTTGATCGCCGCCTTGGCCGCGGAATAGGCGACCTGGCCGATCTGGCCTTCCTCGGCGGCCACCGAGCCGGTGTTGACGATGGCGCCGCGGTCGCCAGTCTCGTCAGGCTCGAGGTTGGCGATCATGCCGGCCGCGCTCTTCACGATGCAGCGGAAGGTGCCGACGGTGTTGAGCTCGAGCACGTACGAGAAGTCGGAGACCTTGAACGGCACGATCTCGCCCGTCTCCTTGTTCTTGCCCACGGTCTTGCCGCCGCGGCCGCCGCCCGCGCAGTTGATCAGGATGCGCTCCTGGCCGTTGGCGGCGCGGGCCTTCTCGAAGCCGGCGTCGACCGAGGCCTCGTCCATCACGTTCACCTGGCAGAAGACGGCGCCGGTCTCCTTGGCCGCCGCCTCGCCGGTCTCGGCGTTGAAGTCGAAGATGGCGACCTTCACGCCCAGGTCGCGCAGGGCCTTGACGGTGGCCTTGCCGAGGCCGGAGGCGCCGCCGGTGACGATGGCGGAGACGGAAGAGTCGAGCTTCATGGGTGGCTCCCGATCTGGATTTCGCCGTCGTCTAGCACGCCCCCGGCTTCACCCTGCGGCGCCTCGGATCACAGGCCCAGGATGCCCTTGGCGATGATGTTGCGCTGGATCTCGTTCGACCCGGCGTAGATCGAGCCGGCGCGGTCGTTGAGGTACTTGGCGGCCACGGTCCGTGCGTAGTCGGGCCCGATGGCGAGGCCGTCGTTGGGCGGCGTGAAGTGCGGCGTCGGGCCGCCCGCCGAGACGGTGTGCGGCTGGTAGACCGCGGCGAAGAGGCCCGCGGCGGCCAGAGCGATCTCGGTCAGCCGCTGCGAAAGCTCGGTGCCGACCGTCTTCTGCAGCGAGGATTCCGGACCGGGCGGGTCGCCGGCCGAGAGCCGGGCCATCAGCTTGAGCTCGGTCGCCTCCAGCGCCTCGATCCGCACCGACGCCTCGGCAAGCTGCCGGGACAGGGCGGCGGCCTCGGCGGCGAGGTCGGGACGGCCCTCGGTCTCGCGGCGGATCATCTGGGCGATGCGGCGGGCGCGGACCTTCAGGCCGGGCGTGGAGACGCCGCCGCCGCGCTCGAACTGCATCAGGTACTTGGCCACGCCCCAGCCCTCGCCGATGCGGCCCACGACGTTGGCCTTGGGCACGCGGACGTCGGTGAAGAAGACGTGGTTCTGGATGTGCTCGCCGCTGAGCGAGAGGATCGGCTGCACATCGACGCCGGGGCTGGTCATGTCGATCAGCAGGAAGGTGATGCCCTGCTGCGGGATCGCCTCCCGGGAGGTGCGGACGAGGCAGAAGATCCAGTTGGCCCGGTGGGCGTGGGTCGTCCACAGCTTGTGGCCGGTGCAGACCAGGTGGTCGCCGTCGTCCACGGCGGCCATCTGCAGCGAGGCGAGGTCGGAGCCGCTGCCGGGCTCGGAGTAGCCCTGGCACCAGAAGTCGTCGCCGCGGAGCATGCGGGGCAGGTAGTGCGCCTTCTGCGCAGGCGTGCCGTGGCCGATGAGGACCGGGCCGCACATGCCGAGGCCCATGGGCGACAGGGGCGGGGCGTGCGCCGCCGCCAGCTCGGACGCGAAGATGTAGCGCTGGGTCACCGACCAGTCGCAGCCGCCATGCTCGCGGGGCCAGGCGGGGGCGACCCAGCCCTTGCGGTAGAGGATCCGCTGCCACTGCATGGCGACGTCGCGCTCGGCGTAGACGCTGGTGAGGGTCTCGCCCACGTGGCGCAGCGCGGGAGTCAGCTCGGCGTCGAGGAAGGCCCGCACGTCGTCGCGGAACCGCAGATCCGCGTCGCTCCAGCTCAGATCCATGGTGTCCCCCGCGCGCCGCCGAGGCTCCCGACTTAGGGGGGATGGGCCGCGCCGGAAAGCCTGACCTAGCGGTACGCCCGTTCGGGCCTAGCATGGCGGAAAACGGGAGCGGAACATGGCCGACGACCTCTTCGACCTCAGCGGCAAGGTGGCGCTGATCACTGGCGGGAGCCGGGGGCTGGGCCTGCAGATGGCGCGCGCGTTCGCGAGCCACGGCGCGGACCTGATCATCGCCAGCCGCAAGCTGGACGCGTGCGAGGCCGCGGCGGAGGAAGTGCGGGCCATGGGCCGCCGGGCGAAGGCCTACGCCGTCCATGCCGGGCGGTGGGCCGAGATGGACCGGCTGATCGAGGACGCCTACGCCGACTTCGGCCGCATCGACATCCTGGTGAACAACGCCGGCATGAGCCCGGCCGTGCCCAGCCACGAGGTGACCGAGCAGCTGTTCGACAGCGTGCTCAGCCTCAACTTCAAGGGGCCGTTCCGGCTGGCGAGCCAGGTGGCCAAGCGGATGGCCGACGGCGAGGGCGGGGTGATCATCAACATCTCGTCGACCGGCGCGCTCGTCCCGCTGCCGCGCGTGGTGCCCTACTCGGGGGCCAAGGCGGCGCTGAACGCCATGACGGTGTCGCTGGCGCACGAGTACGGTCCGAAGGTGCGGGTCAATTCGATCTCGGCCGGCCCGTTCCTGACCGACATCTCGAAGGCCTGGACCGAGGAGGCGCGCGAGAAATCCGACAACGCGCTGGGCCGTCCGGGCCGGCCGGAGGAGATCGTCACGGCGGCGCTCTTCCTGGCGAGCCCGAAGTCGTCGTTCGTCACCGGCGCCGTGGTGCGCGTGGATGGAGGCCAGAACTAGGATGCACCCCTCCGTCCACGCCCGGACGAGCCCCGACAAGCCCGCCTTCATCATGGCCGGGACCGGCCACACGGTGACCTACCGCCAACTGGACGAGCGCTCGAACCAAGGCGCCCAGCTGTTCCGCGCGCTGGGCCTGCAGGTGGGCGACGGGGTGGCGATCATGATGGAGAACCACCCGATCTACTACGAGGTGCTGTGGGCCGCGCAGCGGTGCGGGCTGCGCTACACGGCGATCTCGTCGCGGCTGACCGCCGGCGAGGTCGCCTACATCGTGCAGGATTCCGGCGCGAAGGCGTTCGTCGCGTCGCGCGCCATGGCCGACGTGGTGGTCGAGGCGGTGAAGGAGACGCCCGGGGTCGCGCTCTTCATGTGCGACGAGGCGGTGGCGCCGTTCGCATCGTTCGAGGCCGAGCGGGCGAAGCATCCGGCCACGCCGGTGGAGGGCGAGACGCCCGGCGTCGCGATGCTCTACTCCTCGGGAACCACCGGCCGGCCCAAGGGCGTGAAGCGGGCGCTGCCCGGCGGCCCGCTGACCGCGGCCGAGGGGCTCACCGAATGGGCCCGCACGCTCTACGGGATGGACCCGAACACGGTCTACCTCTCGCCCGCGCCGCTGTACCACGCCGCCCCCCTCGGCTGGTCGATGAACGTCCAGCGGCTGGGCGGGACGGTGGTCATGATGGAGAAGTTCGACCCCGAGGACTGCCTGCGGCTGATCGAGCGCCACCGCATCACCCACGTCCAGTTCGTGCCGACCCACTTCGTGCGCATGCTGAAGCTGCCGGCGGAGGCGCGGGCGCGCTACGCCCACGACAGCCTGAAGGTCGTGTTCCACGCCGCCGCGCCGTGCCCGATCCCGGTGAAGGAGCAGATGATCGCCTGGTGGGGCCCGATCATCCACGAGTACTACGCGGGCACCGAGGGCAACGGGCGCACCACGATCAACAGCGCCGAGTGGCTCACGCACAAGGGTTCGGTCGGCCGCGCGAACCCGCCTGTCGAGGTGAAGATCTGCGACGACGAGGGCGAGCCGCTGCCGCCGCGGACCGAGGGGATGGTCTTCTTCTCGGGCGGGGCGAAGTTCGAGTACCACAACGCGCCCGAGAAGACGGCCGAGAGCACCAACAGGCACGGCTGGACCACGCTGGGCGACGTGGGCTGGCTGGACGAGGAGGGGTACCTCTACCTCACCGACCGCAAGAGCTTCATGATCATCTCGGGCGGCGTGAACATCTATCCGCAGGAGGTGGAGAACCTGCTCATCACCCACCCGCGCGTGGCGGACGCCGCCGTGGTGGGCGCCCCCGACGAGGAGATGGGCGAGAAGGTGGTGGCGGTGATCCAGCCCATGGACTGGGCCGACGCCGGGGACGACCTGAGGGCCGAGCTCGACGCCTACTGCCGCCAGCACCTGTCGGGGGTGAAGCGGCCGCGGGTCATCGACTTCATGGCCGAGCTGCCGCGCCACCCGACGGGCAAGCTGTACAAGCGCCTGATCCGGGACGCCTACTGGGGCAAGACCGGGGGCACGATCGTCTGATGCGCGCCCTGGCCGCCGGGCTGATCGTTCTCGCGGCCGCCGCGCCCGCGGCCGCGGCGGAGCGCTGGACCCGGCTCTTCGACGGCAAGTCGCTGAAGGGCT
>NZ_JAEUMN010000073.1 GCF_016793225.1 Phenylobacterium sp. | reverse complement strand
ACGGCCGCCACGATGTCGGCGTGCTCGGCCTCGCGCACCGCGCGGGCCACGTTCAGCCGCACGAAGAGGCGGGCGTTGCGGTTCGCCTTCAGGGTCTCGGTGACGATGGGCGCGGCCCGCACGAGGCTGTGGGCCGCGCCGCAGAACAGCACCTTCAGGCGCGCCGAGGGGCCGCTGGCCACCAGCACATTGCCCGCCATCACCGGCAGCTCGGCGGGCGCGGTGCTGCGGAAGCGGTAGCGGGCGCCTGAGGCGCCAGAGACGTCGAGAAAGTCGGGCATCGACGATGGCTTACCGCCCGGAGGGGGCATTCGCCAAGGCGGCATCGTGTCGGGTTTGCGGCGGCGGAGGCCGCCGCTGGATGGAGGGAGGGCTTCGCCGGGTGAAGCGGTCCGGGGATTGGGCCTCGGCGCTTCGTCCACTCAAGGAGATTGTCATGCAGAACATCGTGTTCGTGGGCCGCCTGGCGGCCGATCCGCAGGTGACGGAGGACTACGCCAAAGCCGTTTTCCGCCTGCTCGAGAACCGGGGTCGCGACGCCTCGGGCGAGCCGCGGGTGGTTGGCGTCAACTGCGTCAGCTGGGCCAAGGGGCTCAACGAGCGCGTGATCGCCGAGGGTCTGGCCGCCGGCTGCGAGGTGGTCGCCGTCGGCGCCTTCGTCGACAACCGCTACGAGGCCCGCGAGGGCGGCGAGCGGGCCGCCAAGGAGCTGGTCATCCGCTCGCTCACGGTCCTCGACTGGGCCGCCGATCGCGCGGCCCAGGTCCTGCGGCACGCCGCCTGAACCTCCCCCTTCCTCATTCCCAAGGAGACTGACCATGCAAAGCGTGATCATCGAAGGCTATCTCGCCGCCGCCCCCTCAATCCTGGCGGCCCAGGGCTCGGGTAAGAAGCGGGCCAGCTTCCGGGTGCTCGAGACCGTGCGGTTCCGGCGCGGCGACGGCCAGATGGGCGAGCGCACCACCGGCTTCAACTGCGTCTGCTTCAACGAGAAGACCGCCGAGGACTACATCAGCCCCTATGCCCAGAAGGGCTCGCGGGTGGTCGTCAGCGGCCACGTCGAGAACGATACCTGGACCGGCAAGGACGGGACCACCCACTACGACCTGCGCCTGATCGTGGAGAACCTGAGGATCAAGGCCAAGCCTGAGCGGGCCGGCTCGGAGCGCGGGCCCGACACGGCGCGAGAGCCGGATGCCGAACCCGAGCCCAGACCGGACTTTGAGCCCAGCCTGGACGACGAAATCCCGTTCTAGGCGCTCTCCTCGCACCTTCGGTCCCGCCGGTTCGTCGGCGGGACCTTCTCTTGTTTGGACGGAAGGTGTGCGGACGGGAGACGGCCTACCAGGCCTCCGGCGGCTCGGTCTGGGGCTGGAACTCGCCGCCGTCGCGCCGCACCACCACGAGCCGGCGGCCCATGCTGGTCGCCGCGGCCACGATGCGATCCGGTTCGGGCTCGCGGCGCCAGGTGTCTTCGGAGATCCGGAGGGCCGGGCGCTGATCGTGGGGCGGAAGTGCCATGGGCTGAGGCTCGAAGGAGACGGTGCGCATCGCATGCGCCGGGTCGGGCGGCCTGTCAAAGATCGTGGGTACGCCGGCGTTGGGCGGAGCCGGAGGGAGGACGGGTCGGGGCGAGCCGATGGGGCTCGCGAGACCCGGAGATACCTATGTCCGCCACCTGGACCGACGATCGCGTCGACACCCTCACGCGCCTTTGGCGCGACGGCCTCAGCGCCAGCCAGATCGCCCGCGACCTCGGCGGCGTGACCCGCAATGCGGTGATCGGCAAGGTGCATCGCCTCGGCCTCAGCGGCCGCGCCACGCCGCACGTGCCGGGCGCGCGCCGCTCGGAGCCGCGAGGGGAGCGCCGCTACCGCCGGCCGCAGATCGCGGCGCAGGCGGTTCGACCCACCGACGTGAAGCCAGCTGCGGTCCCCTCGGTGGAGCCCGTTCCGGACACCGGCCTGGCTACGATCCTGAGTGTGCGCTGGAGCCAGTGCCGCTGGCCCATCGGCGACCCGCTGGCCGACGGCTTCCGGCTTTGCGGGCGGGGCAAGGCGCGCGGCGCCTACTGCGCCG
>NZ_JAEUMN010000039.1 GCF_016793225.1 Phenylobacterium sp. | reverse complement strand
GGCGCGGTCCAGCCATGCCCAGTCGAAGCGGCCCGGCTCGGGCTCGATCCGGCTCCAGGCGAACTCGCCGATGCGCACCCAGTGGATGCCCAGCTCGGCCATCCGCCGCGCGTCGTCCGCCCAAAGCGCCTCGGGCCAGTGTTCCGGGTAGTAGCAGACGCCGAGCTTCATGCCGCGCTCCGGCTGAGCTGGAAGACGGCGATCTCCCCGGCCCGCAGGATCGGCGCGGGCAGCCCGGTCTCGGCGATCCAGCGCCCGGTCGCCCGCACGGTTTCGCCGCGGACAAGCGCCGGGACGTGTTTCATGGCGGCGCGGGCGCGGCGCGGCGGATTCAGCATCCGCACGTCGTAGGTCGCCTGGGCGTCCAGGCCCTGGAGGCGGAAAGGCGCGGCGCCGGCGATGCGCGGCGTCTCGACCTGGGCCAGGCTCGCGAGGGCGCCCTCCTCCCCCACGACCGCGAAGGCGACTGCGCCGGGATCGGGCGGGACCTGGCGCACCAGACGCCCCCCATGCAGCAGCGGGCGAAGACGCTTGTGAAGCGCGATGGCGGCCTTCAGCGCCTCCAGCTCCCGCGGGTTGAAGGCCCGGACGTCGGCCTCGACGCCCATGTGGCCGAACAGCGCCGTCATGGCCCGCAGCTCCAGGCTGGTCGTGCGCGCCGTGGTGTGGCTGTCGGCGGGTCCCACGTGCGCCCCCATCACCTCGGGCGGGAAGAAGATCGAGAAGGCCCGCTGGATCGACTGACGCTCGATCGGATCGTTGCAGTCGGAGGTCCAGATGCGGTCGGTGCGCCTCAGGATCTCGTAGTCGGCTCTTCCGCCGCCCGAGGCGCAGGACTCGATCTCGACCGCCGGGTTCGCGGCGCGCAGGCGATCGATCAGGGCGTAGACCGCGCGGACCTGGGCATGGCTCGCGGGACGCCCGCCGCTGGCCGGATGGGTCAGGTCCCGGTTCATGTCCCACTTCAGGTAGGCGATCGGGTGCGCCGACAGGAGGCCGTCGAGCTGGGCGAAGATCGCCTCGGCGACCTCGGGCCGGGTGAGGTCCAGGACGTACTGGCCGCGGCCCAGCGGCTGCTCGCGGCCGGGCTCTCCCAGGACCCAGTCCGGATGCGCGCGCAGCAGGTCGGAGTCCGCGTTGGCCATCTCCGGCTCGACCCAGAGGCCGAACTCCAGGCCGAGCGACCGCACGTGCTCGACCAGGGGCCCCAGACCGTCGGGATACTTCACCGGATCGGGCGACCAGTCGCCGAGCGCCGCGGTGTCGTCGTTGCGCCCCCGGAACCACCCGTCGTCGAGCACGAAGCGCTCGACCCCGGCGGCGGCCGCACTGTCGGCCAGCGCCTTCAGCTCGGACAGGTCGTGGCGGAAGTAGACCGCCTCCCAGGTGTTGAAGTGCACCGGCCGCGGCCTTCCCCGCAGCCGGCCGTCCAGGATCCGGTCGCGCACGAAGGGATGGAAACGATCGCTGAGTCCGTTGAGGCCGGCCTCCGAGCGCGCCGCGTAGAGCGTGGGCGTCCCGTAGGTCCCGCCGGGCGGCAGCACCATCTCGCCGGGCCAGAAGAGCTCCCCGGCCTGGGCCTGCAGGCGGCCGTCGCGCAGGCGTTCCACCAACAGCCGATGGTCGCCGCTCCAGGCCAGGTGGAGGCCCAGGACGCGACCATGATGCTCACCGAAGCCGGCCTCGCCGGCGACAAGGAACGGGGGCGCGTGGTGCGAGGTCCGCCCGGTGCGCGCCTCGGACGCCCAGAGGCCCGCGGGCAGGCGGAAGCGATGCGCGTCGAACTCGCGCGCCCAGCGCCCGCCGAACGCCAGCACCTCCCCGTCCGGGAGCTCCAGCGCCGCGGCGGCGGCCCACTCGATCCGCAGCGGCTCGTCGCCGGTGTTGCGGAAGCGGGTCCGGAAGGCGGTGACGCCGGTGGGTGCGTCGACGTCGATGGAGATCGCCGCCTCGACGCCGGCGCGGGGGTCCGCGAGGGTGATGTCGAGACCGCCCGGGCGCCGTTGCGCGCCCTGATGCCGCAACTGGGTGATGAAGCCGCCCGAGGGGCGGCTGACCTGGAGCGCCGGGGCGCCCGTGAAGCCGTTGCCGGCCTCCGGCAGGAGGTCGAACGCCTCGCCGCCATCCAGCATGCCGTGCGGCCGGGCGCGCTCCAGCAGGCCCGCGTCGGGCGCGAAGCCCTGCGGCAGCTCAGGCCCCCAGTAGTCGATCCTCGGCCGGCCGCCCGAGATCCCGACGAGAAGCGTGTCGCCGCCCCCGTCCAGCCTGAGTTGGTCGGACATCTAGCCCGCCTCGGCCGCGGCGCGCCGGCCGCCGAACGAGAGCCCCACCGAGGCGCGCCGCCCGAAGACCCAGCGGTTCACGGCAAGGCCCACCCCGAGGCAGGCGATCAGGGTCATCAGCATCAGGTGGATGTAGTGGGTCGGCGTCCAGACGAAGGTGAAGACGGCGTACAGTCCCACCCCGAACATGACCGCCGTCATCGCGGCGCGCGCATGCACGTTGCGGAAGGCCAGGCCCAGGATGAAGGCCGAAAGGATCGGCATCGAGAGCAGGCCGTTCAGCTGCTGCACGAGATTGATGATCGAGGCCGCGCCCGAATAGACGGGCACCAGCGCCACCGAGACGGCCATGAAGAGCAGCGAGATCAGGGCGTTCAGCCGGCCTACGTTCGGCTTCGGCGCGATGTAGGGCTCGTGCAGGTCGCAGACGTAGAGCGTCACCGACGAGTTCAGCACCGAGGTGTAGGAGGTCAGCACCGCGGCGGCCATGAACGCGGCGAAGGCCCCCGAAAGCCACGAGGGCATCACCTCGGCCACGATCCGGCCGTAGGTGGCGTCGCCGAGGTCGCCGAACAGCTTGTAGGCGCAGACGCCCGGCACCACGACGATGGCCGGCACGAACAGGATGCGGATGGCGACGGCCGCGAAGACGCCCTTCTGCCCCTCGCGCAGGGTGGGCGCCGCCATGGCGCGCTGGGTGATGGTCTGGTTGGTGGACCAGTAGAACATCTGGATGAAGATCATCCCGGTCAGCAGCGTCGGCCACGGGATGGGGCTGTCCGGCCCGCCGATCATGCTCAGCCGCTCTGCGGGGATGCCCGAGAAGTCGAAGCCGATCGCCGCCATCGCCAGGATGGTCACGGCCGCCGCCATGCCCAGCACGCCGACGCCCGAAAGGGTGTCGTAGACCGCCACCGCGCGCAGGCCGCCCAGGATGGTGTAGGCCGCGCCCACCGCCGCGATGCCGCCCGCGATGACCAGCAGGGGCGGAGACGAGGCGAACATCGTCGTGAGGAAGAGCGCGCCCGTGTAGGCCATGATCGGCAGGTAGATGAACACGTTGCCGAGCAGGAACAGCGTCGAGACCGTGGCCCGAAGGCCCTTCGAGCCGTACTTGCGCTCGAGCAGCTCGGTCGTCGTGGTGCAGTTGTTGCGGTAGTAGATCGGCAGGAACACCAGCGCGAGCATGACGAGGCCGGCCACCGCCGCCAGCTCCCACCAGGCCAGCAGCAGCATCTGGTTGCCGTTCATGCCGACCAGCTGATCCGTGGAGAGGTTGGTGAGGGTGATGGAGCCCGCCACGAACGGCCACGTCAGGTTCCGGCCCGCCAGGAAGAACTCGCTGGCGCCGTCGGTCGACCGGCCGCCCATGCGCCGCACCTGCCACCATGTCGCCAAGGCCATCAACAGGGTCAGGGCTGCGAAGACGCCCCACTGCACCGTGTTCGATGTCATGCCCGGTCCCCCCGCCGCGGTGGATCACTGTAGAGCCGCCGCGGGTGCGGGCAACGACCTAGCTCCAGAGCGGCGATGAGGCCTTGAGGAGCCGGCTCATCATCACGAGGCGGGCCACGGGCCGGTCGTCGGCGGCGTCCCGCAGCGTGCTCTCGTACCAGGCCACCTCCGTCTTCGGTGACTCGCCCAGCGCCAGCACGCGGCCGTCGGCCCGGTAGTCGTGGTCGAGGAAGATCGGACCGTCGAGGAACTCCAGCTCGATCGCCCCGAACATCCCGACATAGTCCCGGTCGGTGCGGAACAGGGGGCCCTCCACCACGCGCAGCGCGTCGATGGCGACGGCGGGCGCGGCCACGAGTTCCCCGAACAGCGCGGCGTCGCGGTATTCCGCCAGCGCCTCGGTCACGCCCTCGAGCCGCCGCAGCGAAGTCTCTCCGTCCAGGCGGCTGGGAACGTCCGTCACCGCGTCGCCGACACGCGACGCCTTCAGGATGCGAAGGTCTTCGGCGGGCCTCTGGCGCGCGACCCGCTGCCGCAGTTCCGAGGCGGCGTCCGGACCGCCGGCCCACGCCGTCCCCTCGCAGACGCGGACGCCCTCCGGCGTCTCCATCCAGGCGGGGGCGCGGTTGACCCCCGGCGCGACCTCGGCCGAGGGACCCACGTACGCCTGCACGGGCTCCCCGTCGGTGGTCGCGTTCAGGAAGTAGAGTGAAAGCCCGCCACGCCTGCGCCAGCCCTCGCCGAACCGCGCCAGCATCAGGGGCGGAAACTGCTCGAAATGGATGTTGCCGGCGACGGTCCCGCCGCGGAAGCCCAGCGTCTGGGCCGTGCTGTCGTCGTGGATCGACCCCGCCGCGTCGCGCGAGACGTTGACGGGGCGGCGGACCGGTCCGGCCAGCACGCCGTCCCGCTCGAAAAGGGTGAAGTCCCCGGCAGACATGCTTCGCCTCCCTTGACCGTTCCGCACGGCCGCTATTATTGACGGATCGTATAATAAATACCGGACGCCTGTCCATGGACCTGAGCCTGACGGCCGACGAGATCCGCTTCCGCGACGAGGTCCGCGGCCTGATCGCGGCGACCTTCCCGCCGCCCGAGCGATACGACGGGCGCCCGGCTCACGAGCGCCGTTGGCTGCAGGCGCTGCTCGATCGGGGCTGGGCGGCGAACAGGTGGCCGGAGGCCTTCGGCGGGCCCGGCTGGACGCCGACCCAGAACTTCATCTGGGAACGCGAGGTCACCGCCGCGGGCCTGCCGCCGCAGGTGGGCGGCATGGGCATGGGCATGCTGGCGCCCATCCTCTTCGCCTACGGAACGCCGGAGCAACAGGCCCGCTTCCTGCCCGACATCCTCCATGACCGGGTGAGGTGGTGCCAGGGCTACTCCGAGCCGGAGGCCGGCTCGGACCTCGCCTCGCTGCGCACACGGGCGGTGCTCGACGGCGACAGCTACGTGGTCGACGGCGAGAAGGTGTGGACAAGCGGAGCGCACCGCGCCGACTGGATGTTCTGCCTCACGCGCACCTCGGACGAGCCCGTGCGGCAGGCCGGGATCACCTTCCTGCTGCTCGACATGCGTTCGCAGGGCGTGACCGTGCGCCCCATCATCTCGATCGACGGGCGCCACATGTTCAACCGGGTGACGTTCGACGCGGTGCGCGTGCCGGTGGAGAACCGCGTCGGCCGCGAAGGCGAGGGCTGGACCGTCGCAAAGGGCCTGCTGACCCACGAGCGGACGGGCCAGGCCTACGTGTCGCTCTCCACGGACCTGTCCAGGCGGCTCCGCCTGGCCGCGGCGGAGCTGGCGGGGTCGGAGGGCGGACGCCTGCTCGAGGACACGGGGTTCGGCCGGCGGCTGGCGTGGGCCGACATCGAACTGCAGGCCCTGGCCATGACCGAGCTGCGAACGCTCTCCGAGGTCGCCGCGGGCGGCGCGCCGGGGGCCCAGTCCTCGACCCTGAAGCTCAAGGGCACGGACATCGTCCAGCGGATGACCGAGTTCTTCGTCGAGTGCGCGGGCCCCTACGCCGCGCCGTGGTTCCCGGAGGCGTCGGGCGTGGCGCCCCTCGACGTCGGACCCGCGTGGGCGCGTCCCGAGGTGGCGCGCTACTTCGAAGGTCGCGCCGCCAGCATCGCCGGCGGCTCAGACGAGGTTCAGCGGAACATCATCGCCAAGCGCGTGCTGGGCCTCTAGCCGACCCAGCCGCGCGCGATCGCAGCTTGGGGCGCTACAGCCCCAGCACCATCTTCGCCATGATGTTGTGCTGGATCTCGTTCGAGCCCGCGTAGATCGAGGTCTTGCGGTAGTTGAAGTAGTGCGGCGCGACGGTGGCGGCGTAGTCCGGGCCGGCGCGGAAGGTGTTGCCGCCGGGGCGGAGCATCTCCCAGGTGTCGCGCACGAAGGGCTGGGCGTAGACGCCGGCCGCCTCCAGCGCGAGCTCGGTCACCGCCTGCTGCATCTGGCTGCCTTCCAGCTTCAGCATCGAGGAGACGGCGCCCATGGCGTCGCCGTTGGCGCGGCCCGCGAAGATTCGCAGCTCGGTCGCGTTCAGGGCCTCCACCTTGATCTCGACCTCGGCGAGCTTCTTGCGGAAGTCCGGATCGCTCATCATCGAGCCGCCGCCGTCCGAGCGCTCCAGGTTGGCGATGGTGCGCACCTTCTTGAGCTGCGCCTGCAGGCCGGGGGCGTAGGCATTGCCGCGCTCGAACTGCAGCAGATACTTCGCGTAGGTCCAGCCCTCGCCTTCCTTGCCGATGCGGTTGGCGACCGGCACGCGGACGTTGTCGAAGAACGTCTCGTTGATTTCCTGCTCGCCCTCGGGCGGCCCGTCGAGGGTGGGGATCGGGCGGATGGTGATGCCCGGCGTCTTCATGTCGATCAGCAGGAACGAGATGCCCTTCTGCCGGATCTCCTCGTTCGAGGTGCGGACGAGGCAGAACATCCAGTCGGCCCACTGGGCCAGCGTCGTCCACGTCTTCGACCCGTTGAGCACGTAGTAATCCCCGTCCCGCTCGGCCTTCAGGGCCAGCGAAGCGAGGTCGGAGCCGGAACCCGGCTCGGAGTAGCCCTGGCACCACCATACGTCGGTGGTGAGGATCTTCGGCAGGTGCTGGGCCTTCTGCTCGGGCGTCCCGAAGGCCATGACGACCGGGGCGCACATGCGCAGGCCCATGTTCGAGGTCGACGGCGCGCCGGCCAGCGCCATCTCCATGTCGAACACGTACTTCTTGCCCAGACTCCAGCCGGTGCCGCCGTACTCCACCGGCCAGTCCGGCGCGATCCAGCCCTTCTCGCCGAGCCGCTTCAGCCAGCGGACCTGGGCCTCCTTGTCGAGATGGTTGTTCTTCGACTGCGCGAGCTTGGCGCGCATGTCGTCGTCGAACGCCTCTGCGATGAAGGCGCGGACCTCGTCGCGGAACGCGAGGTCCTCAGGGGCGAAATCCAGGTCCATGGCGATACGTCCTTCTCAGTCGACGCCGTCCAGCAGCTCCACATCGGGGCGCCCGGCCAGCACGCCGGCGAACTTCGGGCCGGCCGCCTTGAAATACTCGGTCTGGCCGTGGACCGTCACGGCCTCCTGGTCCTTGTAGAGTTCGAGAACCTTGTACTCCTGCGGGTCCTTGCGGCTCTTGGTGAGCTGGTAGGCGATGTTCCCGGGTTCGTTCGCGCGCACCTGCTTGGCGAGTTCGGTGAAGAAGGCCTCGAACTCGGCGTTCTTGCCTTCCTGGATCTTCATGGTCGCGACGATGCCGATGGTCATCCCGGTCTCTCCCAACAGGTGTTTGAACGAACGGTAGAGAGGCGCGCCCGCACGGGCAAGGCTGACGTCGCGCCAACTTGACCTTGGCCGCTCGCCGATTTATTGATTGATCATTCGTTCGATTAAAGATCCGGCATGGCGCGGCCCTATCGACAGTCCCGGCGCGGCGAGAGCGCGGAAGAGACCCGGCGGCGTATCGTCGAGGCGACCCGTGCGCTCCATGGCGAGCAGGGCATCGCGGCGACGAGCATGAAGCAGATCGCGGCGCGCGCCGGGGTCAGCGTCGGCTCGGTCTATCACCACTTCCCGACCTACGACGACGCGGTGAACGCCTGCGGCGCCCACACCTTCGCTGAAAACCCCATCCCCACGGCGGCGCTGTTCGACGGCGCGACCGGCCGCGCCGAGCGCGTCCGGCGACTCGCCACCGCCTTCTTCCGGCTGTTCGCCGGCGTGCGGGCGTTCGGCAGCGTGCTCGCCGACCAGGAGCGCGTGCCGGTGCTGAAGCCGTACGTGGAACTGGAGCGCTCGGTGCGCCTCGACCTCAGCCGCCTGGCCGTGGGCGGCGACGAGACCGCTGCGACGACGCTGGCCGGGCTGATCGACCACGGGACGCTGGACGCCTTCACGCGCCTGGGATTCTCCCCGGACGCGGCCGCCGAGCGCGTATCCGAACTGGCCAACGCCTGGCTCGAAACCCTTCAGACCAAGGAGGCTCCGTGATGGAGACCCGCGTCCACGAGATCGCCGACGGCGTCTACCGCCTCTCCACCTTCGTCCCCGCGGTGACGCCGGACGGCTTCACCTTCAACCAGTTCCTCATCGCCGCGGACGAGCCGATGCTGTTCCACACGGGGCAGCGGATGCTGTTCCCGGCAGTGTCGGCGGCCGTGGCGCGGATCATGCCGATCGAGCGGCTCCGCTGGATCGGCTTCGGCCACGTCGAGGCCGACGAATGCGGGGCCATGAACGCCTGGCTGGCGGCCGCGCCGAACGCCCAGGTCGCCTTCGGCCGGCTCGGCTGCGACGTCTCGCTGAACGACCTCGCCGACCGCCCGCCCCGTCCGCTGGCCGACGGCGAGGTCCTGGACCTGGGCGGCAAGCGGATGCGCTGGCTCGACACGCCCCACGTGCCGCACGGCTGGGAGGCGGGTTGCGTCTTCGAGGAGACGGCGGGCACGCTGTTCGCGGGCGACCTGCTCACCCACGGCGGCGACCCCGAGCCGCTGACGTCGGCCGACGTGCTGGACGCCGCGATCGCCATGGAGTCGGCGAGCGGCGCCATGACGCTCGCCCCGGCGACCGGCCCGACGCTACGCCGCCTCGCCGACCTGGAGCCGCGCACCCTGGCCCTCATGCACGGCAGCGCCTTCGCGGGCGACGGATCCGTCCCGCTGCGCGGCCTGGCGAAGTTCTGCGAAGACCGCGCCTAGCGCCGCTCGTTCCAGCCGTAGGCGACCCAGTGGTGGCCGCCGCGGTGGCGGGCTTCGATGATGCCGTTGGGCTGGGCGCGGACGGTGCGGCGGGCGCGGAGCGCGAGGCCGGCGAGCGCCAGGAGGGCCGAACCCATGATCGCGATGACCGCCACGGTCGCCGCGGCGAAGACCGCGAGAACGGCGCCCACCACGACGGCGGCTGCAGTCGCCAGGGTCGCGCCGACCGCGGCCAGGCTGCGGAGCGCCGAACCCGGCCCGGCGGCGAAGCCCCTCACTCGATCAGACCCGACCATGTCAGCTCCTCAGCGGCGCGCAGGACGCGTCCGGGAAAGACGCATCACAGCACAGCGGTTCCAGGCGTCAACCTTGCAGGCGGCAAACGGCGGCAATTTGGCGGTCACGCCGCCCCGACGCGCGACATTGCGGCGCGTTCGCGCTGGATTGTGGAGAAGGCGGCGTTGATGGCCGCGGCCTTGGCCTCGGCCACCTCCACGAACTCGACGGGCAGCCCGCGGGCGCGGACCCGGTCGGGGTGAGCTTCCGAGAGCTGCGCGCGCCAGGCCGCGCGGACCACCTCGTCCGAGGCGTCGGGGGCCACGCCCAGGATCACGTACGGGTCGTCGTTGGCGGCGCCGAGGTGCGTCGCCTTCAGCCGGCGGAAGACGAGCGGCGAGAGCCCGAACAGCTCGCAGACCCGCTCCAGGTAGGCGAGTTCGTCGCTGGTGACCGCGCCGTCGGACGCCGCGATATGGAACAGGCCGTCCAGCACGTCCTCGAGCAGCTGCGGGCAGGCGCCGTACCGCTTGCGCAGCCGCCGGGCGTAGCCCTCGAAGCCGCGGGTGGTCTGGCGGGCCAGCTGGTAGAGGCGGCGGATCGCGCCCTCGCTGCCCGGCTCAGCCTGGAAGATGGTGTGGAAGGTCGCGTACTCCTCGGCCTGGGCCTCGCCATCGGCCTTGGCGAGCTTGGCGCCGAGGGCCGTGACGGCGGTGGAAAACGCAGGATCCTCACCCGGCAGCCCCGGCGGGCAGACGTCGCATTCCGCCTCATCGACCTTGCGAACCGCGAGGCCGGCAATTTTGCGCCAGAAGCTCATTTCGCTATGGGCATGCCTTAAGGCCGTGTCGCACGCATGACAATTGCCGCGAGAGGTTAAGTTTTGGACAGGCGTTGCGCGTTCTGGATCGACAGGGGCGGCACCTTCACCGACGTGATCGGCCGTTTCGACGACGGCGCCGAGGTCTCGCTGAAGCTGCTGTCGGCGTCGCCGGCCTATGAGGACGCCGCCGTGGAGGCGATGCGGCGGATCCTCGGCGTCGCCGGCGGCGCGCCGTTCCCGGCGCATCGGGTCGAGGCCATCAAGATGGGCACGACGGTCGCCACCAACGCCCTGCTCGAACGGCGCGGCGCGCGCACGCTGTTCGTGACGACCGAGGGCTTCGCCGACGCGCTGGCGATCGGCGACCAGTCGAGGCCAGAGCTGTTCGCCCTGAACATCCGGAAGCCGCCGCCGCTCTACGACGGCGTCGTGGAGGCCCGCGAGCGGCTGGCGGCCGACGGCGGCGTGGTCACGGCGCTGGACGAGGCGCCGCTCCGCCGGAGCCTCGAGGCCGCCGTCGCCGCCGGCTTCACATCGGCGGCCATCGCCTTCCTGCACGCCGACCTGAACCCGGCCCACGAGCGGGCGGCCGGCGCGATCGCGCGGGAGGCCGGGTTCGGCTTCGTGGCGCTGTCGTCCGAGGTGTCGCCCCTGCCCCGCTTCACGCCGCGCGCCGAGACGACGGTGGCCGACGCCTACCTGACGCCGGTGCTGCAGGCCTACGTGCGCCGGGTCGCCGACGCGGTGGCGGGCGCGCCGCTCTACTTCATGACATCGGCCGGGGGGCTCGTGCGCGCGGACGCGTTCCGGGGGCGCGACGCGGTGGTCTCGGGCCCGGCGGGCGGCGTGGTCGGCGTGGCCAGGACCGCGGCGGCGGCCGGCGCGGAGGCCGTGCTGGGCTTCGACATGGGCGGGACCTCGACCGACGTGTGCCGGTACGCGGGCGCGCTGGAGCGGCGCGACGCCGCGCGCGTGGCGGGCGTCCGGCTGCGGAGCCCGACACTGGACGTGGAGACCGTGGCCGCGGGCGGCGGCTCGGTCCTCACCTTCGACGGGATGCGCGCGCGCGCCGGCCCGGCGAGCGCCGGCGCCGACCCCGGTCCCGCCTGCTATGGCCGCGGCGGGCCCGCGGCGGTGACGGACGCCAACCTCGTGCTCGGGCGGCTGGACCCGCGAAGCTTTCCCAATGTGTTCGGACCCGAGGGCGACGCGCCGCTGGACCCTGCCGCGAGCCGGGCGGCCCTGGCGGAGCTGGCCTCAGCCATGGGGGCCAGCGTCGAGGCGGCCGCCGAGGGCTTCATCGCCGTCGCGGTCGAGCAGATGGCCCAGGCGGTGCGTCGCATCTCCACCGAGCGCGGCTTCGACCCGCGCGGCCACGCGCTGGTGGCGTTCGGCGGCGCCGCGGGCCAGGTCGCCTGCCAGACCGCCGAGGCGCTTGGCGTCGGCGAGGTGCTGTGCCCGCGCTACGGCAGCGTGCTTTCGGCCTGGGGGATCGGGCAGGCGCAGGTGACGGCGCTGCAGCAGGCGGGGATCGACGCGCCGCTCGAGAACGACGGCCTGGCGGCGGCCCAGGCTGCGGTGGCCGACCTGGAGGCCGGCGCGCGGTCCGACATGGCCGCCCAGGGGGCCGAAACGGGCGCCGTGCGGCGGACCCTGCGCCTGCGCTACGACGGCGCCGACGCCGAGCTGCCGGTCGCGCTGTCGGACGCCGCCACGGCGAAGGCCGCCTTCGAGGCGGCGCACCAGCGCCTGTTCGGCTTCGTGGAGCCCGAGCGCCCGATCCTGATCGCGGCCGTGGAGTGCGAGGCGCAAGCCCTCCTCCCGGATGGAAAAGGGTCGGGTGGTGGGGCGGCGGCGCGCGACGCTCTGGCGGCGGAGGCGTCGACGCCGGCCAAGCGCGACCGCCAAGGGAGCGTGCGGATGTACGCCGCGGGCGCGTGGCATGACGCCGCCGTCGTGACCGCGGACGCGGTGACCGCCGTCGAGGGGCCCGCCCTGATCGTACGCCCCGACACCCAGATCGCCGTGCTGCCCGGGTGGCGAGCCACGGCCGACGCGGACGGCCTGATCCGCCTGACCCGCGCGGCCGCCGCCGTGCGCGAGGCCATCGCGCTGGACCGCCCCGATCCGGTGACGCTGGAGCTGTTCAACCGCCGCTTCATGGGCGTGGCCGAAGCGATGGGCGCTGCGCTGGAGCGGACCGCGCACTCGGTGAACATCAAGGAGCGGCTGGACTTCTCGTGCGCGCTCTTCGACGCCGACGGCGGCCTGGTGGCCAACGCGCCGCATATGCCGGTGCACCTGGGCTCGATGGGCGCGAGCGTGCGCGCCGTCCGCGACCGGCATCCCCGCCTGGAACGCGGTCAGGCCTTCGCGCTCAACAACCCCTACGCGGGCGGCACCCATCTGCCGGACATCACGGTGGTGACGCCGGTGTTCCTCGACGCCGGCAGCGAGGCCCCGGCGTTCTACGTCGCGGCCCGGGGACACCACGCCGACGTCGGCGGCATCCAGCCGGGCTCCATGCCGCCCTTCTCGCGCACCATCGACGAGGAGGGGGTGATGCTGGACGCACTGCCCATCATGCGCGAGGGGCGCTTCCTGGACGCCGAGGTTCGCGCGGCGCTGGCCGCGGGGCGCTGGCCCGCCCGGGCCCCGGAGCGCAACCTGGCCGACCTGAAGGCCCAGGTCGCCGCCTGCCAGGCCGGCGCGGCGGCGGTGGCCGAGATGATCGGCGCCTACGGAGGCGACGCGGTCGCGCGCTACATGGCGTTCGTGCAGCAGAACGCCGCCGAGGCGGTGCGGCGGGCCGTGGACCGCCTGCACGACGGCGCGGCGCGGGCGCCCATGGACGGCGGCGGCGAGATCGCGGTGGTCACCACCGTGGACGCGGCGGCGCGGACGGCGACGCTGGACTTCACCGGATCGTCGGACCAGCTCGATTCGAACTTCAACGGCCCGTCGGCCATCGTGGACGCGGCCGCCCTCTACGTCTTCCGCACGCTCGTGGACGACGACATCCCGCTGAACGCCGGCTGCCTGGAGCCTCTGAAGGTGATCACCCGGCCGGGATCGATGCTGGCCCCGGCCCCGCCGGCGGCGGTGGTCGCCGGCAACGTCGAGACCAGCCAGCATATCGTCGACGCGCTCTACGCCGCGCTGGGGGTCATGGCCAACGGCCAGGGCACCATGAACAACTTCACCTTCGGGGACGAGGCCCGCCAGTACTACGAGACGATCTGCGGCGGGGCCGGCGCGACTGCGACGGCGGACGGAGCCAGCGCGGTGCAGATCCACATGACCAACTCGCGCCTGACCGACCCCGAGATCCTGGAGCGGCGCTTCCCGGTCCGCGTGGAGGCCTTCGCCATCCGCCGCGGGTCGGGCGGCGACGGCGCGCGGCGCGGCGGCGACGGCACCGTGCGGCGCATCCGCTTCCTCGCGCCCATGGAGGCGGCGCTGCTTTCGTCCCGCCGCCAGACGGCGCCGCAGGGCCTGGCGGGCGGCGGTCCCGGAAAACCCGGTCGGCAGCGCTTGATCCGGGCGTCGGGGTCGGTGAATGAACTTCCCGGCTGTTTCTCCGTTACGGTGGAGCTTGGCGACGCCATCGAGATCGAAACGCCCGGGGGCGGCGGTTTCGGGCCGGCGCAAAGCTGACACGATCGATCGCCAAAAGGACCTTCATGACGCCGCTTGTTCTCGCGCTCCTTCTCCATGCCCAGGATCCGGCTGCGGCCGAAGCGCCGGCCGCGCCGCCGGCCGCCGCGCCCGCCGAGGAGCGCCTGCCGACCGGCGCGCCCAAGGACGACTACCAGTTCGTGGCCTGGTGCTACGGCGCGCTGCGCGGCTACCTCGACCTGCATGACGAGATGATGCCCGAGGTGAAGCGGATCGAGACCCAGTTCCGCAAGCCCGGAACCTCGCTGGAAGACGACCTCCGGGTCTATGCCGACATGCAGCGGGACGGCCGCGAGAAGCTGAAGCAGTTCCAGGCCGCGCTGACGGCGGCCGAGAAGGCGACGGTGCGCCCCATCAACATCCAGGGCGCGGCGGCCGTGCGCCAGGGGCGGCTGTCCTGGACCGCCGGGCCCGACGTGACCAAGGCGCGCAAGGCGCAGGAGTGGATGAGCTGGGCCCTGCCCGCCCGCTGCGAGCGGATCGCCGGCGAGCTGGAGACCCGCGCGAAGCTGAGCGGCGCCGCGCTGCGCGCCAACGCCCCGGCCGAGGAACCCGCGCCGCCGGCCGCGACGGACGAGCCGGCCGCCGAGGCCGCGGCGCCGCCGACCAGCTAGACCTTCACCCTTCGCGAACCGCGGCCAGCTAGGCTGGCCGCGTGTTCGAGATCGCGGTTGCCTATCTGGCGCTGATCAATGCGGCGACCTTCACCGCCTTCGCCCTGGACAAGCGGGCGGCGGTGCGCGGCGCATGGCGGACGCCGGAACGACGGCTCCTGATGCTGGCCGCTATGGGCGGGACCCCGGCGGCGCTGTGGGCCCAGCAGATCCTGCGGCACAAGACGAAGAAGGCGCCGTTCCGCACCTCGCTGTGGGCGATCTTCGCCGTCCAGGCCGGCCTGCTGGCGTGGGCCGCCTATCGGCTGGCGAGGTAGGCCGCCAGGCGCGCCAGGCCCGCGGCGTTCTTCTCGGGGCGTGCGGCAAAGCACCAGCGGATCCAGCCCTCGCCCTCCTCTCCGAAGGCCGAGCCCGGCGCGAGCCCCAGCCCGGCCCGGGTCACGAGATCCTTGCAGAACTGCAGGGAGTCCGCGCAGCCCTCCACCCGGAAGAAGGCGTAGAATCCGCCGTCCGGCTGCGGCGCCTCAACGCCCGGCATGGCGCGCAGAGCGCTCAGCACCTGGTCGCGCGCGGCCGCGAGTTCGGCGCGGACCGACGCCACGTACGCCTCGCCATGGTCCAGGGCCGCCTTGGCGCCCTCCTGCACGAAGTCGGGCGCGCAGGACGTGTTGTACTCGATCAGGACGCCCAGGCTCTCGAGCAGGCGGGGCGGCGTCACCATCCATCCGAGCCGCCAGCCGGTCATGCGCCAGGCCTTCGAGAAGCTGTTGGTCCCGATGATCCGGTCCTCGCCGGTGGTGAGCGGGAGGAAGGACGGCGCGGTCGGACGGTCGAACGTCAGGCGCTCGTAGACGTCGTCGCAGATGAGCCAGATTCCGTAGCGGCGGCATCGCTGCAGGATCGCGGCGCGGTCCTCGGCCGGGATCATCCAGCCCGTGGGGTTGTTGGGCGAGTTGAGGACCAGCGCCCGCGTGTCGGGCGTCAGCGCGTCCAGCAGGCGGTCGACGTCGAGCCGCCATCGGCCCTGGGCCGCCTCCAGCGGGACCATTTCCACGCGGGCCGAGAGGATTCTGGGAATCTCGGGCACGTTGGGCCAGATCGGCCCGACCTGCACCACCCGGTCGCCGGGCGAGACCACTAGCTGGGCGGCCAGCATGACCGCATTGACGCCGGCGCTGGTGATGGCGAGGCGGTCGACGCCGATCGGCCCGCCGTGCAGGCGGCCGAGATAGGCCGACAGCGACTCGCGCACGTCGGCGCGGCCCAGGTTGTGGGTGTAGAAGGTGCGGCCGTCCAGCAGCGCCCGGGCGGCCGGCTCGCGGATGAAGTCGGGCGTCGGCTGGTCGGACTCGCCGAACCAGAAGGCGAGGATGTCGTCGCGGCCGAGGCCCGCGTTCGCCACCTCGCGGATCCGGGACATGCGGAGGCCCTGGACCTCCGGGCGCGGCAGGGTGTCGAACATGGGGGTGTGAGGGCCTACCGGTCCGCCGGGCGGGTGATCGGCTTGGCGTCCTCCCAGCGATAGGGCAGGACGTCCGGCTTCACATAGACCTCCGTGGTGAACTTCAGCGGATACCTGCCGCCGCTGGGATAGGTCAGCTCGACGAAGTAGGCGGTGTAGCCGGCGGCGGGCTTCTCCACCGCGCCCACGTAGGTCCCGTCCGGCCGCGCCGTGAGCACGGTCGAGGTGAAGGCCTTGAAGCCCAGGGTGTCTGTCCGGAAGTCGCGGGCCTTGGGATTGGTCCCCTGCCACAGCCGCACCTCGCTGGGCTTGCCTTTCGGCTTCACGACGATTTCGCCGCCCTTGCCCACCGACCAGGAATAGTCCGGCAGCGGACGGCCCGAGATCACGGCGTCGTGGAAGGCCGTGACGCTCTCCATCACATCCGTTCCCGAGAGCGAGTGGTTGGCGTTGGGGATCATCCGCAGGCGCCGCGGCTGGGCCACCTTGGAATAGCCGTAGCGCGTGTTGTCGGGCGGGAAGTACTCGTCGCCCACCGCGTTGATCACATACTTCGGGATCTTCATCGTGGGCCGGTCCTGGTAGTTCAGGGGGTCCTCGATGAGGTTCACGCCCGCGAGCCCCGGCTTGCCGATCTGGTCGGGGATCAGCCGCGCGTCGACGTAGTCCTGCAGCGCCGGGGAAAAGTAGCCCATGGCGCGCCAGTGGTGGATGGCGGTGTCTTCCACCGAGAGCACGCTGATCACCAGCGGCACGATGCCCACCACCCGCTTGTCCACCGCCCCCACGAGCCAGGTCGTCCAGCCGCGCTTCGAGGCGCCCGCGACGACGAAGCCGTCGATCTTCAGCCGGTCCTTCGTATCCGTGGCGACGAAGCGCTGGATGGCGGTCATGGCCTGCGTGCCGCTCTTCACCATCGGCAGGCGGAGCAGCTGGCCGGGGTCCTTGGTCGTGGCGTAGCGGGCCTGCAGGTAGGCGATGATCTCGTCCTCGACCCGGGCCTTCTTCGCCGGATCGTCCGCGAAGGTCAGGGGCTGGTTCGGGACGTCGTTGAGCTGGGCCACGACCGAGCGCGTGTCGACGGCAAGTTTGGCGAGGTGCGGCGGCGGCCCCTTCGGCGCGGGATCCCCCTTGTCGCCGCCGGTGATGTAGAGGAACGCCTTCGAGCTCGCGACGTCGTCCGGGATGATGACCGTCAGCCAGTGCTTCCAGACGGTCGCGTCGACGTCCTTCGGCGCGTCCCAGGTCTGGCTGGTGAGCTGCAGCACGGCGGTGCGGTAGCCGAGCCCCTTCTGGACGCCCACCACGGTGAAGCCGAAGCTGGGATCGGGCTTGGCGACATAGGCGTCCAGCGCGTTGGGACCGGCCGCCCAGGCCGGCGCGCCCGTCAACGCGAGCGCGGCGAGCGCGCCGCCCAGCAGCTTCAGGATCTTCATTCGGGGCCTCCCTGGGCGGGAGGGAATTACACTTTGCGCTTCTGCGCCAGGGCCGTGCAGCTCGCGAAGCCGATCATGCCGTCCTCGTCGTAGAGGCGGCATTCGCCGATCGCGACGCCGGCCGTCGCGCCGTGGGCGGTCACGTCGAACCCGACCCACTTCGAGACCGGCTCGCGGTGCAGGTAGAAGGTGGCGTCCGAGTTGATGTAGCCGAGCCCTGCGTCGCCCGCATTGGCGAAGGGGCTGACGAAGTCCACGGCGGTGGCGACCCGTGCGAACGGGGTGAACGGCACGCCTTCCACCAGCTCGCGCACCTCGGCCATCCAGGCGCGGCGCGGCATGCTGACCTGGCCGAACCCGCCGGCGATCGGGCGGGTCTCCCACATGCCGCCCATGGGCGCCCGGCCGGGTTCCGGCGCCGGGATGTCCCCGGGCTTCGGCGCATCCCACGGCTCCGGAGTCCACACGTTCCCCGGCGGGTTCTCGGTCCGGCGCAGGAGCTGGCAGGTGGCGCGCCCGGCGCTTTCCCCGCCGGACACGAACTCGGCGTCGATCACCTTGATGCGGTAGCCGTCCTTGACCACGCGCGTCCTGACCTCGACCGGCGACAGGTCCGGCAGCCGATACATGTCGACGGTCAGGCGGGCCGGGATGTAATCCGGCGTGCGGAAGCGGCGCTCGATCTCGGCGCCCAGCAGGCCGATGATCAGCCGGCCGTGGAGGGAGTCCGCGGTCCAGGGTCCGACCCCGGCGCGGGTGGGGATGAAGAGGTCCCCGTCCTTTCGAAAGAAGGGTTCGTTCGGCATGGCGCGCGAACCTGCCGGATCGGCTCAGGCTTGGCTAGGCGCCTCAGGGTCAGCCGCCTCGTCCTTCGCCACGATGGCCGTGACCGCCATGTCGCCGGTGACATTGCCCAGCGTCCGGAAGATGTCCGGGACCACCTCGACGGCCAGCAGGATCGGCAGGAGGTCGATGGGCAGGCCGAGCGCCAGGCAGATCGGGGCCACGCTGACGATGAAGGAGACCTGCCCGGGCAGGCCGACCGAGCCCACGGCCACCGCCATCGCCACCAGGGCCGCGCCGACGTACTGCAGGGCCGTCGGCTCGAGGCCGTACACCTTGGCCACGAAGATGCAGACCGCGAGGTTCACGGCGGGGCTGGTGAAGCGGAAGACCGCCACGGCCAGCGGCAGGACCAGGCCCGCGACGCGCGCGGGCACGCCCAGGTCATCGCGGCTGCGCTCGATCATCGCCGGCAGACAGGCCAGCGACGACTGGGTGGCGAAGGCCGTCGCGAGAACCGGCGCCGTCGCCTGCGCCCAGCGCGCCATGGGGACCCGTCCCACGGTCACGGCGAGACCGTAGCCGATGGCCGTGATGACGAGGCCCGCGAACGACGCGGTGACCACGTACTGTCCGAGGACGCCCGCGGCCCCCACCCCGGCCCGGAGGCCGACGCCGAGCCCGAGGGCGAAGACGCCCACCGGCGCGACGGCCAGCACCCAGCGCACCACGACGATCATCGCCTCGCCGAGGGCCTGGAAGACATCGATCAGGATGCGGCCGCGCCCCTCCGGCAGCCGCGTGAGGGCGAAGCCCGTGAACACGGCGAAGACCACCACCGGCAGCACGGCGTCTTCCGCGGCCGCCCGGATGGGGTTTGCGGGCGCCAGCCCCTTCAGCCAGGCGGCGAAGTCGGGCGAGGTGGGCGCGTCCGCCGGCGGCGCCTGGGCGCCCGCGCGCAGCGCGGCCGACGCGGCCTCGCTCACGGGCCACAGCGCCAGCACGCCGTTGACCATGAGGATCGCCACCAGAGCCGAAAGCACCAGAAGGGCGACGAACCACGTGACCGCGCGCACCGCGAGCCGGCCGGTGGCGGCGGCGTCGGACACCTGGGCGATGCCGGTCACGAGCACCGCGAAGATCAGCGGCACGACGGTCATGCGCAGGGCGTTCAGCCAGAGCGCGCCCACGGCCTCCACGTTCTCGATGAGCCGCGCCATCGGCGGCCCGCCGTAGGCTGCAGCCAAAGCGCCGCCCGCGAGCCCGAGCGCGAGGGCGATCAGCACCTGGACGCTGAGCGATCGAATGAAGGTCATGACCCAGGCTTAGGCGGTTCGCGGGAGGGCCGCCATAGCCGCTGGCCGCCTGGAGCGTCTCAGGACGCCTTGCGCTGGAAACGCACCGAGAGCCCCGCCGGTTCGCCGGCCTCGGCGCGGCTCAGGCGCTCGGCCACGTCTGCGAGCGCCGCATCCTGGTCGGCGTAGCGCGCCAGGTCGCGACCTTCGCTCCGGACGACCCAGCCGTCCGGCACTTCCACAACTTCGAAACGCATCGCCGGCCCCGGTTCCCGTGCAGCCGGGTGTATGGAGGCGAGTGCTACTCGCCAATTGCGCGCATCGTCGCACGCTCAGCGCGTCCGGACCGGAACGTCGGCGTCGCAGATCGTGAACGCCGCGCCCTTCTCCCGCTTCAGGACGGCCAGCCGCGAGCGGAAGGCGGGTCCCCGCGTGTCCATGACCTCCAGGCGCGGACGCTCGGCCGGCGGCAGGTCGGCCATGACGCGGACTCTCAGCATCAGGTCGGGCACTTTCGGCGGCTCGCCCACGGCCACCGCGCGGATCGCCTCCAGGCCCGAGACCACGCGGCCGACGACGGTGTACTCGTGGTCCAGCCGGCGCGCCGGCGCCCGCATGAAGAAGATCTCGGCGTTCGCCGTGCCCGGGTCGGCCTGCCGGCCCATGCCCATCACGCCGGGACAGTAGGCGCCCCAGCCCCGGATCCGGGGATCGTCCGGGCGCAACGCCTGCTCGGCCCGGGACACCGCCTGGAACGGCGTGGCGCCTACGAAGCCTTCGCGCGCGTCGCTTCGATCCACCACGACGTCGGCGATGTCGGGCGGGATGCGGAAGCTGAACTCGGGGGGAAGATCAGGGTGGCGCGACACGCCGCCGTCGCGGTTGTTCGGATTGCCCGTCTGGGCCACGAAGCCGTCGATCACCCTGTGGAACTGGAGGCCGTCGTAGACTCCCTCCCGCGCCAGTTGCTTCACGCGCTCGACGCCGCGCGGCGCGAACTCCGGGCGCAGCTCGACCACCACCGGGCCCTTGGTCGTGCCGATGACGAGCGTGTTCTCAGGGTCCAGAGGCCGCCAGTCGGCCTCTCCCGCGCCCAGCATCAGGATTCCCGCCAGCGCGGTCGCAAGCCTTCGGAACATGCGCGGCCCTCCCGACCTCCAGTGCCAAGAGGGCGGCGCGCGCGTCAATACTTGCGGCAGAGGAGGTCGCGCAGCACGTCGCTGCGGCCGACGAGCTCTCCGTCCGGACCGACGGCTTCGCGGGCGCGGGAACTCGAGTCGTACCAGACGGCGCGACCCAGTCCCTGGCTGCGGCAGTAAGCGTTGGCTCCACGGTCTCCGGCCGCGACGTCGAGGCCGCGGACCGTCGGGCGCGGGAAGAAGACCGTCGTGGCGCCGTCGACGCCGCGCGCGCCGCCGCCAGGGAAGCCAGGACCAGGGCCGGGGCCGCCGGGTCGGCCGGGACCGTCCGGGCGGCCGGCCGGCTCGAGGGACGAGATCTGCGCCATCAGCCCGTACTGGTGCAGGTTCGGGACATCGCCGCGCACCTCCTGGCAGCGTCCACGGAAGTCATCGTGCTCGCAGATGAGCCAGCGTCCTTCGAACCGGGCGCTCTGCGCGCGGTCGTTGAACCGCCACCGTCCCAGGTCGGGCGTCGACTGGGTGATGGTCACGGAGGCGCCCTGGAAGTTCGGCTGGTCGTAGAGCGTCGCCGTTCCGCCTCGATACGGCTGGGCGGCGGCGGCGCCGGCAATGGACAGCGTCGCCAGCGCAGCGAGCGTCAGGGTCCGGTTCATGGGGGTCAGCCTCCTGAAATGCAGGCCCATCCAACCTTCACCGCAATGAACCGCGGCTGAAGGCGAGCCGCAACCAGCGGTCAGGTTTGCGGCATTAATTCCATTTCCGACGCAATCATCTTCCCTGGCCGCCCGTTTGTGACCCGTTCGGATACACTATCTTGTTCGCCGAAGGCCGACGCACGGGCGTCGGCGGGAGACGGTACGATGATCGACAGAAGGCCTTTCGCGCGCCTGGGCGGCGCGGACCACGGCTGGCTAAAGGCCCGCCACCATTTCTCGTTCGCGAACTACTACGACCCCGACAACATGGGGTGGGGGCCGATACGGGTCTGGAACGACGACGAGATCGCGCCGAACTCCGGCTTCCCGCCGCATCCGCACGCCGACATGGAGATCGTCACCTATGTGCGGAAAGGCGCGGTGACCCACGAGGACAGCCTGGGCAACCGAGGGCGGACCGAAGCCGGGGACGTCCAGGTGATGAGCGCCGGCAGCGGCATCCGCCACGCCGAGTACAACCTCGAGCCGGAGACCACGACGCTGTTCCAGATCTGGATCGAACCGACCGCCCGCGGGGGCGCTCCCAGCTGGGGCGCAAGGCCCTTCCCGAAGGGCGACCGGGCCGGCCGCTTCGTGACCCTGGCGAGCGGGATCGACGGTGACGAGGACGCCCTGCCCATCCGCACGGACGCCCGGGTCGCGGGCGCGACCCTGAAGGCGGGCGAGACGACGGAGTATCGGCTGGGTCGGAACCGCCACGCCTACCTGGTGCCCGCGGCGGGCGCCGTGGAGGTCAACGGGGTCCGGCTGAACGCCCGGGACGGGGCGGCGGTGAAGGACGAGGAGGTCCTTCGCGTGACGGCGCTCGAGGACGCCGAAATCGTCCTGGTGGACGCCGCCTGAGGCCAAGGCGGTCGAGATGCGATAGGGCCCGCGGCTGGGGCGGCCGCGGGCCCGTTTCGCACGTCCGCTCGAAGGGAGAGCTAGCGGGCGGCGAAGGTGGAAGCGCGCTCGAGCTGGGCGGCGCGAACGACCGCGACCTTCTCGGCGAGCTCGGCCCTGACCGCGACGCGGCAGGCGGCGCGCTGGTTCAGGCTGTACACGGCGCCGCAGTAGTTGCGGGCCGCCTGGTCAGCGCGCTGTTCGAAGGCGGCCTGACCCTGCGGGGAGAGCAGGTTGAGGTCGGACACCTTCACTGTGGTGGCGGCGAGGGCCGAGGCGGGCAGCGCGGCGATGGGGAGGGCCGCGAGCGCCAGCATGGCGACGCCGGAGATGCGGGTGGCGATGTACATCATGGTCGTTTCCTTCGGAGCGGTTGCGCGTCCGACGGTGTTGTCCGCCGGCAAGGAAACGAATACTTCCGGACGCGGCTCAGCGCCCGTTAATACCGAGTAATGACACCGATTTAAGATAATTACAGCGACTTAATACTTAAACGCGCCGTAATGTTCGGCCGGGGCGGACGTCAGTGCGGCCGCGACGGCTCCACCAGGGTCTGGGCCCACTCGCCCTCGTCGTCGCAGACCAGCACCGGCCAGGGCATGTCGATGAGCCGGACCCAGTCGCTGGCCGCCGCCAACGCCTCGTCACGCGTCTCGTAGGCCCCGAGGTCGCCGGCCTCGGCGTCCTGCAGGACCCAGTGGCCGCTTCGCGCACGCACGGTGAAATCAAACATGGGTTGGCCCTCGCTCAAGGCCAGGTTGTGCAGCAAGAAGGTTTCCCAAACACCAAGACGCCGGGTCGCACCCGCCGCGACCCATCATCGCGGGAACCACCATGAAGCTTCGCCGTTCAGGCAACGGGGGTCCGTGCGGCCCGCGACGATGCGAGGGGAAGCAGCTGTGCCGCAATGGTTGACGCGACAACCCGTCACGCATCCTCTAGACAGGCTCCGACAGGGCCCAATCCCCCCCAAGCGGCCCCTGGTGTCGGAGTGCGTGCAATGAACACCCAGGCTAACCTAGAAGGCCTGCGCGTCCTCGTGGTCGAGGACGAGATGATGGTGTCCATGCTGATCGAGGACATGCTGAGCGACCTGGGCTGCACCGTGGTCGGCCCGGCCTCGCGTCTCGACGAAGCCATGGAACTGGCGAGGGAGGCCGAGCTCGACTGCGCGGTCCTCGACGTGAACCTGGGCGGTCAGCCGATCTTCCCCCTGGCCGACCTGCTCCGGGAGAAGGGCGCGCCGTTCGCGTTCGCGACCGGCTACGGCGATGCGGGTCTGCGGGATGTGGACCGGGGCTCGCCGGTCCTCCAGAAGCCGTTCCGCGAGGGCGACCTGGCGCGCGTGCTGGGCGAGCTGCGCACCGCGACCAGCGCCTAGAGGTACGGGAAGGCGCTCGCGGCCCGGTCGCTGAGCAGAAGGCCCAGCGAACCTGCGAACACGACTGCGCTCAGCAGCAGCTTCACGTCCGGAAGTCTCCTCGTCCGCCGGCATCATCACCGGCAGGTGAGGAGATATTGTTAAGCTGGCGGCTCGGCTACGCCGGTTTGCGCATAACCGCTCTGCAGAAGCGGCATCGACGGCGCCCGGCGCGCGGAGCTCGCGTCAGCCGGTCTTCGGGCGCCGCTTCGCCTCGCGCTCGTTCAGCATGGCCTGTCGCCACCGGCCCGGCGCCTTGTCGTCGCGGTGAATGCAGCCCGGCCAGCAGCACGGCCGTTTCTTCCCCTCCCGCAGTTCGGCGGCGGTCCGCTCGATGCGGCGGCGACGCGTCGCGGCCTGTTTGGCGTCGTCGACCCAGCAGATGAACTCGTTCCGCCCGAGGGGCGTCAGGCGCTCCCACAGCAGGAGGATGTCGGGGTCCGCTCGAAGGGCCGCCTGGAGATCGTCCCCCGCCCGATGAACCGTGCCGTGGTGGAAGGCGTCGACCATGACCAACTCCCGGAAACGCCCGCCGACGTTCGCCGCACCGCGACCCGCGCGTCAACGCCCGGCGGCGATGAGGCCGGCGAGGAGCTTGTCGGGCGTGATCGGATAGTCGCGCAGGCGCACGCCGCAGGCGTTGTAGACGGCGTTGGCGACGGCCGCGCCCGCGCCCGAATTGCCGAGCTCGCCGACGCCCTTGATCCCCATGGGGTTGGCCTTGTCGTCCACCTCGTCGAGCATGATCGCCTCCAGGTCGCCGATGTCGGCCTGGACCGGCACCAGGTACTGGGCGAGATCCTGGTTGATCAGGGACCCATAGCGCGGGTCCACCGCATTGCCCTCGGTCAGCGCCGAGGCGACGCCCCAGATCATGCCGCCCGTCAGCTGGCTGCGCGCCGTCTTGGCGTTGAGGATGCGGCCGGCGGCGAACACGCCCAGCATCCGGCGCACCCGCACCTCCCCGGTCACCGGATCCACGCCCACCTCGCAGAAGTGGGCGCCGTAGGTCTGGGTGCTCCAGCGCTGCGCGTCCTGGGCCGGGCGGATCTCCCCTTCGACCGTCAGGCCCGCGGGCGCGGCGCGCCGGACGAGGTCGCGGAGCGTCTCCGACCGGTTCTCCAGCGCCACGACGCCGTCCTGGAAGGTGACTGAGGCGGAATCTCCCCCATGCAGCGGGGAGCCGGGATCGTTCACCGCAAGATCGGCGATCGCCTTGCGGAGGTTCACGCCGGCGGCGAGGGCCGCCGACCCGGCCGTCGCCGCGCCGAACTGACCGCCCGAGCCGGGCGCCGGGGGCAGTTCGGAATCCCCGATCTCGACCACGACCTGGCCCAGCGGCACGCCCAGGGTCTCGGCAGCGATCTGGGCCAGCACGGTGTAGGTCCCGGTGCCGATGTCAGTCATGCCCTGGCGGACGGTGATGACGCCGTCGGCGTCGACCGAGAAGCTGCACTTGGCCGGCAGCAGGAAGTTGCCGCGGATGGCGGCGGCCATGCCCAGCCCCACCAGCCACCGGCCGTCGCGGACCTGGCCCGGCGTCGGCAGCCGGCGGTCCCATCCGAACAGCTGCGCCCCTTCCTTCAGGCAGCGGACCAACTGGCGCTGGGAGAAGGGCCGCCCATTCTCAGGGTCCACCTCGGGCTCGTTGCGGATCCGCAGCTCCACCGGATCCAGGCCCAGCGTCTCGGCCAGTTCGTCCATGGCGCATTCGAGGCTGAGCGTGCCCGAGGCCTCGCCCGGGGCGCGCATCGGACCAGCGTGCGGCAGGTCGAGCCGCACCAGCCGGTGACCGGTCAGCCGGTTCGGCGCAGCGTAGAGGGACCGGGCGAAGTTCGACGCATGCTCTGTGAAGCTCCCGTCCGAATGGCAGTGCGTCCAGGTCATGATCGACATGGCGTTCAGCCGCCCGTCGCGCTCGGCCCCCAGGCGCACGCGCATCACCGTCGCCGGCCGGTGGATCGTGCCGTGCATCATCTGCTGGCGCGTGAAGGCCACCTTCACCGGCCGCCCCAGGGCGCGGGCGGCCAGCGCGGCCAGGGTCAGGTCGTCGTAGGTCTGGCCCTTCCCGCCGAAGCCGCCGCCGATGTACCGCGTCATCAGGTGCACCGCGTCGCGGTCGATGCCCAGGGTCTCGGCCAGGCCGTGCTGGGCCGGCTTCACCATCTGCACCGAGGTGTGGGCGATGCAGCGGTCCGGTCCTTCCCACCACGCCAGCGAGGCGCAGGGCTCCATCTGGACGTGGTTCTGGATCGGCGTGGACCAGGTCTCGTCAAGCCGGACCGGAGACCCTTCGAAGCCAGCCTGGAAATCGCCGACCTCGACGTCCTTCTCGCCCGGCGGATCCACGGCGTCCCCGAGGCGGGCCTGGAAGTCCACGTCAGGCGCGTCGGCGGCGTAGGTCAGCTGCACCATGTGCGAGGCGGCGACCGCGTTCTCCAGCGTGTCGGCCACGACGAAGGCGACCGGCTGGCCCCAGTAGGTGACCCGGTCGCTTTCGAGGGCCGGTTTCGAGCCGGCGGTGCTGCGCGGATGCGCCTTCGTCCCCCGCGGCGGCTGCGCCGGGACGTTGCGGTGCGTCCAGACGGCCAGGACGCCGGGCGAGGCCTCGGCCGCGGCCGTATCGACGTCGGTGATGCGGCCGGCCGCGATGGTCGCACCGACCATGACGCCGTAGGCCGGCGGCGACGGAGGCTGCACCTCGTAGGCGTAGGGCGCTGTGCCCGTGACCTTTAGCGGGCCCTCGTACCGGTCGACGCCCTTGCCGATCAGGCCCGAGCGGTTCTCCTTCACCGGGTTGGGGACATCCCAGTCGCTGACCGAGCTCATCGCGCGCCCTCCCGGGCTTCGCCGATGGCCGCGGCGCCCAGGCGCGCGACCAGCGGGATCTTGAAGTCGTTGCGGCCGGCGGAGGACGCCCCCGCCAGTTCGCGCGCCATGGCCTCCGAGGGCGACGCGCCGGAAGCCAGCGCCGCCTCCGCATCGACCGCCCGCCACGGCTTGTGGGCGACCATGCCGAGCGCAAGGGCGCCGCCCGCCACGGCGACGCTGGCCAGCCCTCCGGCGTAGGACGCGCGGTCGCGCACCTTCCGGTAGGTCTGCCCGCCCGGCGGCGGGGGCGGCAGGGCCACCGCGGTGATCAGCTCGCCGGGGACCAGGTGGGTCTCCAGGTGCGGGGTCTCGCCCGGCAGACGGTGCAGCTCCAGGATCGGGAAGCTGCGCGCCTGGCCCGACGGCGTCAGCGTCTCGACGCGCGCGTCCAGCGCGACGAGCGCCACGGCCATGTCGGACGTGTGGGTGGCGATGCAGGCGTGGCTGGCGCCAAAGATGGCGGCGTTGCGGTTGAGCCCCTCAAGGGCGCCGCATCCCGAGCCGGGCTCGCGTTTGTTGCAGGGCTTGGAGGTGTCGTAGAAGTAGGCGCAGCGGGTCCGCTGCAGCAGGTTGCCGGCGACGGTCGCCTTGTTGCGCAGCTGTGGCGAGCCGCCCGCGACGATCGCCTGCGACAGCACCGGGTAGCGCCCGCGGACCCGGGAATCCGCCGCCACGGCCGTGTTCGAGGCGACGGCGCCGAGGCGCAGCCCGCCATCCGGCGTGTCCTCGATCTCCGCCATGGGCAACCGTCCCACGTCGATCAGGTGCTGCGGCCGCTCGATCTCGAGCTTCATCAGGTCGAGCAGATTGGTGCCGCCGGCGATGAACCTCGCCCCGGGCGTCTCGGACGCCGACTTCACCGCCGCGCGGGCGTCGGCGGCGCGTTCGTAGGTGAAGGGCCTCACGCGAGCGCCTCGGCGGCCTGGCGGATGGCCGCGACGATCTGCGGATAGGCCGAGCAGCGGCAGATGTTCCCGCTCATGCGCTCGCGGATCTCGGCGTCGCTCAGCACCGGGGGCGCGTCGGATGGCGTCTCCTGGCTGGGGTGTCCGGCGGCGATCTCGGCCAGCAGGCCCAGGGTGGAGCAGATCTGGCCCGGGGTGCAGTAGCCGCACTGGAAGGCGTCCTGGCTGAGGAACGCCTGCTGTACCGGATGGAGGCTGCCGGGCGCGCCGACGCCCTCGATCGAGAGGACCTCGTCCCCATCGTGCATCACGGCGAGCGAGAGGCAGGCGTTGATGCGCACGCCGTTCACCAGCACCGTGCAGGCGCCGCACTGCCCATGATCGCAGCCCTTCTTGGCGCCGGTGAGCCTGAGATGCTCGCGCAGCGCATCGAGCAGGGTCGTGCGAGGATCGAGGTCGAGCGACCGCGCCTGTCCGTTGACCGTGATGGTCGTCTTCACCGCATCCTCCCGACGTTTCGGGACCGCGTGGGCGGCTCCGACTATTGGCGCGCTCAGCTTTCGCCGGGCGCGAGCGCCTTCACCGAAAGCGCGTGGACCGGGCCCGCGAGCTCCTCGTCCAGCGCCTTGTAGACCATGCGCTGGCGCGCCACCCGCGGCGTCCCCGCGAACGCCTGGGACTCGATCGTCACATTGAAGTGGCTTTCGCCGCCCTCGCGCGCGCCGGCGTGTCCCGCGTGCCGGCTGGAGTCGTCGACGATCTCGAGCCGTGTGGGCTCGAACGCCGTCGTCAGCTTGTCTCGGATGGCATCGAATATGGCGCCCATCGCTGACACCTTCAATTCTTGTACGGAAGTTTCTGCGCCTCATACTTGGCTTATGCCGGGCGCGTTTCAATACAAGCCGAAGTTCGTGGACATCCGCGTCCGCCCCCCGTCGGACAACGACGAGTCGGCGCAGGACGTGCATGCCCTGAAGCCCGGCGAGCGGGCCTGCGACCACCCCGGTTGCCGCCGGGCGGCCACCGCGCGGGCGCCGAAGGCGCGCGACATGCTGCACGAGCACTACTGGTTCTGCCAGCCGCACGCGGCCGAGTACAATCGCAACTGGAACTTCTTCGCCGGCCTGCCCGAGGCCGAGGTCCGACGCCGCCAGCAGGAAGAGATGATGACCGGCGGGCGGCCCACCTGGGAGATGAAGGCCGGCCGCATGAGCCGCGAGGCCGCCGCCTTCACGGCGAAGTTCGGCTCCGGCCAGGGGTACCGCGATCCCTTCAACATGTTCGGGGGCGGCCCGCAGCGGAAACCCGAGCCCGAGGCCCGGCGGCTGGGCAAGATCGAGCGCAACGCGCTGGCGGACCTGGACCTGGACGAGGACGCCGACGGCCCCAAGATCCGCGCCCGCTACACCGAGCTGGTGCGCCGCCTGCACCCCGACGCGAACAACGGCGACCGCTCGGGCGAGCACCGCCTGCAACGGGTGATCAAGGCCTACCAGTCGCTGCGCAAGGCGGGCATGGTCTAGATCGTCCGGAAGGCCACGTAGCCCGCCACGGCGATCACCATCACGGCGAAGATCCGCCGCGCCAGGTCGGCGCGGCCGGCCAGATGCCGCGCCAGCGGACCCGCGGCCAGGACGCCGCCGGCGCCCCCCGCCACGAGCGCGGCGAAAAGCCCCCAGTCCACGAGGCCGGACGCCGCGTAGCTCGCGCTGGTGGCCGCGCCGAACAGGGCCACCGAAACCAGGGACGACGCCGCGGCGTGCGCCAGCGTCATGCCGGTGGCGGCCATCAGGCCCGGCACGATCAGGAAGCCGCCGCCGATGCCGAAGAAGCCCGCCGCCAGGCCCGTGGCGAGGCCTGCCGGCGCGAGGCGCAGGACCAGCGGCGGCGTCAGGTGCACGTCGGGGTCGCCCGCGTCGCGGCGCGGCAGCAGCATGGAGCCGCCGATCAGCGCCATGGCGGCGGCGAACCAGAGCAGCAGCGCCTGCCCGTCCATCTGCTTGGCCAGATGCGCGCCGGTCAGCGAGCCGGCGAGGCCCGCCGCGCCGAACACGAGCGCGCACGGCCACTTCACCCGGCCTGCGCGGGCCTGCATGGCGAGGCCCGCGAGCGCGTTGACCGCCACCGCGGCGGCGGAGGTTCCGATCGCCACATGGGGATCGCTGACGCCCACCGCGTAGATCAGGAGCGGGGTCGCCAGCACCGAGCCGCCGCCGCCGAACACCCCGAGCAGGAGGCCGACGAGGGCGCCGCTGGCCGTGGCGGCGAGGTAGGCGGCGATCGGGTCCATGGCGTCCTCAGGCGGCGCGGCGGTTCCAGGGCGCCAGCGCCAGGAGGCGGGCCATGCCGCAGAAGCCGGTGACGCCCGCGAGCGTCAGGCCGGCGCCCACGAAGGCGGAGAGCAGCAGGAAGCCCGGGTGGACGAGCCAGCCGAGCGCCAGGCCCGCGAGCACCAGCCCGCCGGCGCCGATCTGAACCTGGCGGATGATCTCCAGCGGCGCCTTGCGGTCTTCGGCGACGGGGAGGTTGGCCTGGGCCCAGGCGTCGACGCCCCCTTCCAGGACGAAGGCGGAGCCGTCGACGGCGGCGGCCAGGCGGTCGCAGTTCGCGCCGGTCCGCATGCCCGTCCGGCAGGTGAACACCACGTCACGGCCCGGCTCGACCCTGAGGTGGGCGTCTTCGAAAGCCGATAGCGGCCGTGAGAGGGCGCCGGGCACGTGCCGGCGCGCGAACTCATCGGGTTCGCGGATGTCGACGAGAACGGCCTCGCGCCGCGTCAGGCGCTCAGCCACCTCGCCCGGCTTGAGGGGAATCAGGGCGGCTTGCATCGGGGGACCTCATGTCTGGGGGGCAGAAGATCTCGGCGAGCGTCGTCACCACCCGGACCGCGGCCGGGTCTGCGATCCGGTAGCGCACCGTCTGGGCCTCGCGACGGGTCGCCACGACGCCCTCTTCCCTGAGCACCGCGAGGTGCTGAGAAAGGGCCGACTGGGAGAGGCCGACCAGGGGCAGAAGCTCCCCGACCGAGCGCTCGCCGTCGGCCAGCTGGCACAGGATCATCAGCCGACGCTCGTTGGCGAGCGCGCGCAGGAGCTTGGCGGCCTCTGCGGCGCTGGCCTCGAACCGGGCGATGTCGAAGTTCGCGAGATCGAACATGAGGCTCATATATTAGGTATTGCTAATTTAGCAAGTGCTAATATGTATGGACCATGCTGCAGGAGGCTCAAGCCATGCAACCCCGCGTTCAAGCGTTCTTCGACCCCGCCACATCGACCGCCACCTATCTGGTCAGCGACCCGGACACGGGCGCCGCCGCCGTGATCGACCCGGTCCTCGATTTCGAGCCGAAGGGCGCCCGTCTTTCGACCGGCTCGGCCGACGCGGTCCTTGCGGCGGTGGCCGATCAGGGCCTGGACCTACGCTATGTGCTGGAAACCCACGCCCACGCCGATCACCTCTCGGCCGCCGACCATATCCGCCGCAGGACGGGCGCCGAGATCGTGATCGGCGCGCGCATCACCGAGGTGCAGAAGCGCTTCATCCCCATGTTCGAAGCCGACGACGTGGCGCCGGACGGCGCCGCCTTCGACCGCCTGGTCGACGAGACCGACGTCCTTCCGCTCGGCCGTCTCGAGGTGCGCGTGCTGCACACGCCGGGCCACACCCCGGCCTGCGTCACCTACCTCATCGGCGACGCCGCCTTCGTCGGAGACACCCTCTTCATGCCCGACTACGGGACAGCCCGGGCCGACTTCCCCGGCGGCGACGCCGCGGCGCTCTACCGGTCCACGCGCAAGATCCTCGGCCTGCCGCCGGAGACCCGCATCTTCGTGGGTCACGACTACCTCCCTCCGGGGCGGACGGAGGTCCGATGGGAGACCACCGTCGCCGAGGAGCGCGCGGGCAACGTGCACGTCCACGACGGCGTCAGCGAGGCGGAGTTCGTGGCCCTGCGCAACGCCCGTGACGCGACGCTGGCGCCGCCGACGCTCATCCTGCCGTCGCTGCAGGTGAACATCCGGGCCGGCGCCCTGCCCCCGCCCACGCCGGGCGGCCACGTGTTCCTGCGGCTGCCCGTCACCGCCGCCTGAGGCCCCGCCCCCATCGCGCGACGCCGTCCCGGGCGAATCCCGATGACGCCGTCCGGCCGCTTCCTCTAGCTTGGCCGCCGGCGCGGAGGGGCGGATGAAGGCTTGGGGCTTGGCGGCCGGGATCGCGGTCTTGGGGCTGATGCTGCTCGCGCCGTCGCCGGAGGGCCTGAGCCTGGAAGGCTGGCGCGTCGCCGCCGTCCTGGCCGTGGTTCTGATCTGGTGGCTGACCGAGGCCCTGCCGCTGGCCGTCACGGCGGTGACGCCGATGGTCTTCTTCCCGCTGCTGGGCGTGGCGCCGGCCGAGGAAGTCGCCCGCTGGTACGCGTCCCCCCTGGTGGCGCTCGTGTTCGGCGGCGCCATGATCGGGATCGCGATCGCCAAATACGGCCTGCACCACAGGCTGGCGCAGGCGGCCGTGCGGGTGGGCGGCGGCGGTCCCCGACGGCTGGTCCTGGCGGTGATGATCGCCTCGGCCCTCCTCGGCATGTGGATGGTCGCCACCGTCGTGACGATCATCATGCTCCAGGCCGCCACCGCCCTGATCGCCGCCGCCACGCGGGCGGATCCCGATTCCCCCGACGCGCGCCGGTTCACCCGCGCCATGGCGATCGCCGTGGCCTATGGGGCCGGCCTGGGCAGCCAGGCGAGCCTGGTGGCGGCGCCGGCGAACGCCATCGGCGCAGGCCTCATCGCGCGCCAGACCGGCGAGGAGATCACCTTCGTCGGATGGCTGGCGTACGGCCTCCCCTTCGCCCTGGCCGGCCTCGTGATCGCCTGGGCGGTCCTGACCGGCGTGGCGTTCCGCTTCCGCCTCGCCCTGCCCGCGCGCCAGGATCTCGCCGCCGCGCTCGGCGACGGATCGCAGGCGGCGACCGCCCAGCGCCGCGTCCTGGCCGTCGCCCTGGCGGCGCTGGCGGGCCTCGTCGCCCTGCCGTGGATCAAGCCCTTCGCACCGCAGCTCGCCGACACCGTCGTGGTCCTGGCGGTGGCCGTACTGCTGTTCGTGCTGCCGAGCGGCGAGGCCCGGGGCGAGCGGCTCCTGACCTGGGACGACGCGAAGGCCGCGCCCTGGGCGGTGTTCATCGTCATGGGCGCCGCTGTCGCCCTGGCGAGCGGCCTGAACGAGACGGGCCTGGCGAAGTGGATGGCCGAACCCCTCGCGGGTCTCGCCGGACTGCCGCCCTGGCTGGCGCTCATCGGACTGGTCGCCGGGTTCGCCCTGCTGACCGAGGTGGTGAACAACTTCGCCTGCACCGCGATCGCGGTTCCCGCCGCCGTCGTCCTGGCCAACGCCGTGGGCGGGGACCCGGTCGCCTTCGCCGTCGCCGCCACGCTCGCGTCCGGCGGCGGCTACATCGTCCCGGGGCCGCCCTGGCTGGCGCTCGCCGTCAGCGTGCCCGGCGTGCGGGTCGCCGACCTGGCCCGCGCGGGGGTCTGGATGGTGGCGATCGCGCCGGTGCTGATCGCCGCCATCGCCCTTGCCGTCGCAGGCCGCTAGACGCCGCCGCCCCGCATACGGCAAGGTCGGCTCCGACGCGCCGACCAGAGCGCCATGGGTAGGAAGATGCATGAGAAACTCCGCGGCCTGAGCCGCGTGTTCATCGGCGCCGCGGCCGCGACGTTCCTCGCTGCGGGCGCAGCCCAGGCCGCGAAGGCCCCGCCGAAGCAGCTCGAGCTGTACGCGATCGACTGCGGCCGCCTTCCGGTTCCCGACGCGGACGGCTTCGCCGACGACGGCTCGTACAAGGGCGTTAGCCGCACCATGGTGGTGCCCTGCTACCTGATCCGCCACCCCAAGGGCGACCTCGTCTGGGACACCGGCACGCCCGCGTCGAAGGACAAGCTGCTCGCCGGGCTGGCCGCGCTCGACCTGACTCCGGCGGATATCGAGTTCATCTCGATCTCGCACAGCCACTTCGACCACATCGGCAACGCCGGCCTGTTCTCCGCCTCGACCTGGATCGTGGATCCCGACGAGAAGACCTATGCCTTCCGGCCGCAGGCCCGGACCGCCGCGGCGCAGTTCGCCGCCTATTCGGCGCTCGAGGCGTCCAAGGCCCGGCTGGTGGAGGGCCCGTCGCTCGACGTGTTCGGCGACCGCACCGTCGTCGTCCACCAGATGCCGGGGCACACGCCCGGCCACACCATCCTGGAGCTGAAGCTGAAGGGCGCCGGCACGGTGCTTCTGACAGGCGACCTCTGGCACCTCGCCGAGAGCCGCGCGGGCAAGAAGGTCCCGCGGTTCAACACCGACCGGGCCCAGACGCTGAAGAGCTACGAGGCCACCGAGGCGCTGGCCGCCCGGACCAACGCGCGCGTGGTGCGCGAGCACGTGCCCGAGGACTTCGACAGCCTGCCGAAGTTCCCGGCGGCCCTGAAGTGAGGCGGCGGCCATGGGCGAGTTGATCAGCGGGGCCCGCCGGCTGCCCCTCGAGGCCATGAACGCGCGGGCGCTGAAGGCTGCCAGCGGGCTGGCGAGCCTGGGCATCGGCAACGGCGACCTCATCGCGCTCTACCTGCGCAACGACTTCCCGTTCTTCGAGGCCAGCACGGCGGCGGGGATCCTCGGCGCCTACCCGACGCCGGTGAACTGGCACTACACGCCCGACGAGGCCGCCTACCTGTTCGAGAACTCGGGCGCGAAGGCCATCGTCATCCACGGCGACCTCATCCCGGGCATCGCCTCGGCGATACCCAAAGACGTGCCGGTCCTGGTGGTCCCCACCCCGCCGGAGATCGCCGAGGCCTACGGCATCGACCCGGCGCCCGTCCCGCCCGGCATGCTCGCCTGGAGCGACTGGCTGGAGGGGTTCGCCCCGTACGCCGGCCCCCCGGCCGAGGGGGGTGGAACCATCATCTACACCTCGGGCACCACCGGCCGGCCGAAGGGCGTGCGCCGCACGCCGCCGACGCCGGAGCAGACCGAGGTCTATGGCCGCGTGCTCATGCGGGGCTTCGGCTTCTCCGGGTTCGGCGACCCCGCCGACGTGGTCACCGTCGTCACCGGCCCGATGTACCACTCGGCGCCCAACGCCTACGGGCTGTTCGCGGCGCGGGCGGGCGGCACGGCGATCCTCCAGCCCCGGTTCGACCCCGAGGAGTTGCTCCAGCTCATCGAGACGCACCGGGTCACGCACCTGCACATGGTGCCGATCATGTTCCACCGGCTGCTGAAGCTGCCCGAGGACGTGAAGCGGAAGTACGACCTCAGCTCGCTGAAGTTCGTGGTGCACGCCGCCGCGCCCTGCCCGCCGCCGATCAAGCGCGAGATGATCGAATGGTGGGGCCCGGTGATCGAGGAGTACTACGGCGCCACCGAGGTCGGCATCGTGGTCAGCTGCAACAGCGAGGAGTGGCTGGCCCATCCCGGGACCGTCGGCAAGCCGATCCCCGAGGCCGAGGTCCGCATCATCGACAAGGACGGCGCCGACGTCCCTCAGGGCGAGGTGGGCGAGGTCGTGTCGCGCAACCGCTTCATCAACGACTTCACCTACCACGGCGACGACCAGAAGCGGCGCGACAGCGAGAAGGCCGGCCTCATCGCGCCGGGCGACATCGGCTACTTCGACAAGGACGGGTTCCTCTACCTGTGCGATCGCGCCAAGGACATGATCATCTCCGGCGGCGTGAACATCTATCCGGCCGAGATCGAGGCCGAGCTCCTGAAGATGCCGGGCGTCGCCGACTGCGCCGTGTTCGGGATCCCCGACGAGGAGTTCGGCGAGGGCGTGTGCGCCGTGGTCCAGCCTGCCGCGGGCGCCGACCTCGACGAGGCGTCGGTGAAGGCCTACCTGCGCGCCCACGTGGCCGGCTACAAGGTTCCGCGCCGCGTCGAGCTGGCCGCCGACCTGCCGCGCGAGGACTCCGGAAAGATATTCAAGCGTAAGCTGCGCGAGCCGTTCTGGGAGGGGCTGGAGCGGCGCATCTGAGGCCTGGAGCGCGTTCGAACGCCCTCGAGGCCTTGATTTAGAGCCTCATCATCCCGTCACATGGCTCCGCCTGAACGGGTGGGGCCCTGAGGAAGGGTGGCGGGTGTCGGATCGGGCTCGACGTGCAATGTCGGCGTTGCAGCGCCTGGCGGCGCTGGGGCTGCCGGACCGCGTCGCCTTCCCGGAATTCGTGAGCCTGATCTCCGAGGTCGCGCCGTTCGACACGGCCGCGATGCTTTGGCTCGACGCCGACTACCGGCCGATCGACACCTACATCACGGTCGACGCAGGACCCGAGCTGATTACCCGCTACGCCACCCGGTGGTTCGACGCCGAGGAGGGCCAATACTACCCGCGGCAGAGGGAGATGCAGCTCAATCCGGCGCTGTCGGTGATCCGCGTCAGCGACTACACGCCGGCCTTCGGCGAGACCGAGCTCTATGACGAGGTCTACCGGCGGGGCGAGCATCACTGGATCGCCGGCCTGGCGCTGCGCGACGGCGACCGACCCATCGGCAACCTGGGCGTGGCGCGCCCGCCCAAGGCGCGGGATTTCACCGATCACGAGATGCGCCTCCTGCGCCTCGTACGCCCCTACATCGTCCAGGCCATGGGGCGGCTCGAGGCCCAGGACGCCTGGCCGGACACCGACCTGGAGGACGCAGCCGCGATCCTGGTCACCGACCTCGAGGGCGGCGTGCTGCATGCGAGCCCGGGGGCATGGCGGCTGCTGCACGGAGCGGCCGGGGTGCCCGCCGACCTCGCGGTGCTGCGGGACCGCGTCTACGACTGGGCGCGGCCGATGCTGAAGACCCTCGCGTCGCGGGTCGAGGAGGGGCTGGCGGGCGCAGGCTCCGGCGTCGCCCGCACCGACACCGTGACGGCCTACGGTCGCTTCGTGATCCGGGCCTATGCGCTCAGCGCCAACACCGAAGGCGAGGCGCGCACCGTCGGCGTGCAGATCGAGAAGCGCCTGCCCGTCGGCCTGAAGATGCTGCGCTCACCGCTGTTCCGATCGCTGACCCCGCGCGAGCAGGAAGTGGCCCGCATGCTGGCCACCGGCATGTCGTACCCGGTGATCGGCGACCGGCTCGGGATGGGCGCGTCCACCGTGGTGACCCACGTCCGCAACCTGGGCCACAAGCTGGGCGTGGGCAGCCGGGAGGAAATCGTCGGCGCCCTCTGCGCCTGAGGGTTTCCAACGCCTTCTCCCCCCGTGAGGGGATTCCCCCGGCGCCGGCGCCGGGCAAGGTTGCGGGACATGGAGTCGTTCACCGCCAAGCTGGGCCTGACGCTGAAGGCCCTTTCCCTCAGCCGTGGCCGCCTGGCGGCCGCGCTGGGCGTCGACAAGTCCGTCGTCGGACGGTGGGTCACCGGCGCCGTGCAGCCGTCGGACCACAATCTGCTGCGCCTGACCGCGCTGGTGGCCGAGCAGGCGCCGGGGTTCACCCTGCTGGACTGGGACCTGCCCCTGCCCGACTTCGCCCAGCGCCTGGGCGTGCGGCCGGAGGCCGCCGCGCGGCTCGACCTCGCGGAGGCTGGGCTGACGCTCGCCCTGATGGGGCAGGTGCGTTCGACCACGGCGTTGCGGGGCGCGGCGTACGAAGGGTTCTTCCGCTCCACCCGGCCGTACCTCCTGATGCCGGGCCGCTTCCTGCACGACTACGGCATGATCCGGCTCGACGAGCACGGCTTGCTGTCGCTGAAGATGGGCACCGGCGGCCACTGCGCGGAGGGGTGGATGCTGCTGCTGCAGAACCAGCTCTTCTCCATCGTCGCGGACACCGTCTCGGGCGCGTTCGTGTTCGGGATCTTCAACGGCGTGGCCAGCGCCAAGGCCGAGGTGGTGGACGGCCTGATGCTGGGCGCGGCGCTGGATCCGGGCCGCACGCCGACGGCGACGGCGATGATGTTCGAGCGCATCGGCGACCTCAGCGGCGACCGCGAGGCCGACGACGCCTGCTTCGCAGAGCTGATGCGCCGGGAGCCCGTGGCGCCGGAGGGCTCCGTTCCCGAGGCCCTGCGGGCGCACCTGGTGCGCGATCTGGGGCCGACGCCCTTCGCCGCGGGCGGGGACCTGCTGCTGCGCATGCCGCTGGACCGCTCGATGGCGAGGGGCGCGGCCTATCGGGAACCATCGGCCATCTGAGGTCCGTGCAACTTCATGCACCGCCGCGCAGGCCGCAGCGCCTTCCCGCGCCGCGGCGGGCGGGCTTCACTCAACGCACCCAAGCCCTCCTGGCTGAACCCCTGGAGCGTGCGGCGGCCCCGCCGGACGCTCGCATCTCACGCCGGGAAGCGGGCCTCATCGCCGTCTTGTGCTGACCAAGGCAGGCGGCGGAGGGGCTAGGCGGCCTCGGTGGGCATCCGCTCGGTGTCCACCGAGGCCTGCAGGGCCGGTGGATAGCGCGAGCCGGCGACGGTCTCGCCGTTCACCGCCTCGTCGACCCGTGTCATGCCTTCGGGCGACAAGGTGACCCCGGCCGCAGCGGCGTCTTCCCGCATGTGGTCGGGGTTGGTCGTTCCGGGGATCGGGATGATGTCCGGGCCCTTGGCGAGGAGCCAGGCAAGGCAAAGCTGCGCCGTCGTCATGCCCTCGTCGTCGGCGATCTGCTTGAAGCGGGCGTAGAGGCGCAGGTTGGACTCCAGCGCCGCGCCCTGCCAGCGCGGCATGGTCTTGCGGAAATCGCCGTCCTCCAGCCGCGACGGATCGTGCGACTCGCCGGCGAGGAAGCCGCGGCCCACCGGTGAGAACGCGACGAACGCCACATCCAGTTCGCGGCAGGCGTCCAGCACCGCGATCTCGGGGTTGCGGGTCCAGGGGGAGTACTCCGTCTGGAGCGCGGCGATCGGATGCTCGGCGTGGGCGCGCCGCAGCGTGGGGGCGGAGACTTCCGAGAGGCCGATCGCCCGGATCTTGCCGGCCTTCACGAGGTCGCCGAGCGCGCCCACGCTGTCCTCGATCGGGACGCGCTGGTCCCAGCGGTGCAGGTAGTAGAGGTCGATGACGTCCGTCTTCAGCCGCCGCAGGCTGACGTCGCAGACAGCCTTGATGGTGTCGGGCCGGCCGTCGATGCCCCGCTGCGTGCCCGTCGCGTCCGTGATCCCGCACTTCGACGCCAGCACGTACCGGTCCCGATGCGGCCCCAGGACCTCGCCGACCAGGGTCTCGTTGTGGCCCAGGCCGTAGACGGCCGCGGTGTCGAAGAAGGTGTAGCCGGCGTCCAGCGCGCCCAGCAGCACGGCCTCGGCCCGCTCGCGCGGCGGCGGGCTGCCGTAGGCGTGGGAGAGGCTCATGCAGCCCAGCCCGATGGCCGAGACCTCGAACTGACCGATACGGCGCTTCTGCATGGCGTCTTCCTCACTGTTGCGGACGCCGAGAGAGGGCGCCGGGCGGGCGGCCGTCAAGGGCGGCCGGCGTGCAGTTCCAGCATCTCGCCGTTCTGGATCAGTACGTCGCCGTCGCGCAGCGTGCGATGCGGGACGCGGTTCTCGGCCATCCAGGCGGCCGCGCGGCCGGCCGCCTCGGCCTCGGCGTGGTCCGAACGGTAGTGCGGGACGATGGCCGCATCGACGAGGCCCAGCCCTTCCCAGACGACCCCCGGATCGTAGCCATCCGCCAGGACCGCAGGATCGTCCATGATCTCCAGGCCACGCAGGCTCGGCGCGGCCACGCACGCCCCTGCGCTCCACCCGCCATAGACCAGCCGCCCGGCCCAGATCAGGCCCGGCGCGATCGCATCGAACCCGCTCTGCCGCATGGCGCGGCGGAGCAGGAAGGCGTTGCCGCCCGTCGCCCAGACGAGCCGGGTCCGTTCCAGTTCCTCCAGCAGAGCCTGCGGCCGGCGGAAGAACCCGCGCAGGTCCAGGTCGTAGGCGTCGAACCCCGCCGCCCGGAACTCCGCCACGGGGTCCGAGACGTTTCGCGCATAGGCCGCGCGGTCGGCGTCGGGGATGAAGTCCACGGCGTTGGAGACGACCGCGACCCGCGCCCCGGGGCCCGCCATTCGGAGCAGTTCCGGGAAGGCGTCGCCGGTCCGGCTGGAGGCAAGGTAGAGGCGCATGCCGCCTCCTCTAGCGCGCTCCGGCCAGTTTCGCCTCCAGTTCGCCCATGTCGGCCACGAACCAGACGTGGCGGCCGCGATTGCATTCGCGGACGTAGTCGCGAAGCGCGTCGCTGCGCGCCACCGCCGCCGAGACGTCGCCCACGAACACCACCTGCCGCCCGTAGTTGACGAACTTCTGGGTCACCTCGCCGGCCAGCCGGGTCGAGAGGGTGAGGAACCCCTCCCCCAGCCGCTCGACGGGGATGGCGGCCACCTTGGCCTCGCAGCCGAACATGTCGCCAAGGATGTCGCTCGCGGCGCGTTCGCCGTCGAGGGGCGGCCCCTCCCGATCGCACACGTACACCGCGACGCCGGCGATGGTCTCCACCCGGCCGGTCACGACCCCACGGCCTTGCGCAGGAAGCGCTCGATCCCGGCCCCGTGGTTGATCAGCATGTGGCCGGCGTCGGGCAGCCAGATCACCTCGGTCTGCGGCGCAAGCCGTTGCAGCCGGTCCCGCGTGCCGGCCGAGTCGATCATCGCGTCCTTGGCGCCCAGGATGACCTGCACCGGCATCGCAAGCCGCGCCAGCGCCGCGTCGTCGAAGGGCGGCAGCGCCTCGGTCCGCGGGCGGAAGTTGGCGAAGATCAGCTGCATGAACTCGCCGAAGGCGACCGCCTCGGGCGACGGATCGCCGGGCGGCGCCGGGCCCAGGATCTTCTCCGTCGCCTTGCGCCGTCCCCAGGGCCCCAGCATCAGCAGCGGCAGCGCCCAGATCAGCACGTTCTTGTGCCGCCCGACCCCGCCCGGGCACAGCAGCGCGAGCGCCGTCACCTGTCCGGAGTTGGCGGTCGCGAACTGCAGGGCCAGCCAGCCGCCCAGCGAAATCCCGACGAGCGCGGCGCGCTCGACGCCCAGGCCCGACATCACCTCGCCCAGCCATCCGGCGTAGACTCCGCTGGCCAGCGTCGGGCGGCTCTCGGCCGACAGTCCCGGCTCGCCGATCATGTCCACCGCGTAGACGCGGAAGCGCTGCGCCAGGTGGACCACGTCGCCCATCCAGCTCGCCGCGTTCGACACCGACCCGTGCAGCAGCAGCACCGCCGGCGCATCGGACGGCCCGCTGGCGACGACAAAGGTCTCGCCCTGCGAGGTCGGGATCCGCAAATGCTCGTGCGGGACGGGCCAGTGGGTGAGGAACTCGCGGTAGCGGGTGCGGACCGCCTCGCCGCCCGCCGGCGTCTTCCAGATCGCAGTCATGGGCTCAGGCCTCCCCTATGAACCGCAGCAACTGAAGCATCGCCGCGACGTCGTCCGGCGCGCCCACCATGATGACCTTCAACCGCCGTCCCGCGGGATCGTGCGCCACGTCCAGGCTCATCGGGTCGGCGTGCCCCCGACCGCTCAGGCGCGCGGCCGTGATCTGCCGCGCCAGCCACTGCGCACGGTCCGGCTCGACCCCATCGATGTCCACGATGCTGGTGACGCGGATCGACGACGCCTTCGGCGCGGCCCCATGGGCGCCGATCATGGCCTCCAGGTCCGAGCGGAGGATCCGGTAGGATCGCCCCACCTTCACGGCGCGCACGCGGCCCTCGCGGATGAAGCGGAGAACCGTCTTCGGATGGAGGCTCAGCCGCTCGGCGAACTGCTCGACGGTATAGACCTCTTCGGACATGATGTTCCTTATCGCTCCTCATATGAGCGTTTCATGGGAACATTACGGAGTCAAACGGCGTCTCTCAGGGAAGTTGGTGGTCCCCGGATGCGATCCGGGTCACGGCTTCCCATCTCAGCAGCTGCACCGTCGAGAGGAGCTCAATCGATGTTCGACCTTCGGGCGGCTGGGGTAGTCCTGGCTGCGCTTGCGCTCACGGCCTGCGAAGGCGCCGGGACGGCCGTGAAGCAGACCGCCGACGACTTCGCCAAGGAGGCCGCGCAGACGGCGAGCGGCATGGTGGGCGTGAAGACCGCCTGCACGATCGCGGGCCAGAGCGAGGCCTTCTGCGGCTGCATCGACGAGCGGCTGGGGTCGAAACTGGATGCCGGCCAGCTCGAAGCGCTCTCCAAGGTGGTCGTCGAGACCGTCCGCACGGGCTCCATCGAGGCCGCCGCCCGGAACGCGGAGGCGCTGAACCCCGAGACGCGTCAGGCGCTGGCGCAATGCGCCGCACGGGCGGCCGTCACCGGCGCCGTCGGAGCTGCGGCGCAGTAAGGGCGCGGCGCGCCGTCAGGCGGCCTTGGCCCACGCCGCCTCGAACCACGGAGTCAGGCGGCGGATCGCCTCCTCGATCTCGGGCGTCGAGACCGCGAAGCTGAGGCGGATGAAGCGCCGCCCGTCGACGGGATCGAAGTCGATACCGGGCGCGGTGGCGACCCCGGTGTCCTGCAGCAGCTGGCGGCAGAAGGCGAGGCTGTCGTCCGTCAGCCCGCCGACGTCGGCGTAGACGTAGAACGCTCCGTCCGGGGGCGCGATCTTCTTCAGACCCAGGCGCGGGAGCGCATCGAGCAGAAGCTCCCGGTTGCGGCGGTAGGTCTGCAGGTGGCCCTCCAGCTCGTCGCGGCAATCCATGGCCACCAGCGCCGCGTGCTGGGCCAGCGAAGGGGCGGTCAGGAACAAGGCGCCCATGTAGGCGATCGCCCGCGCCGCCTCTGCGCGCGGCACGATCAGCCAGCCCAGGCGCCAGCCGGCCATCGAGAAGTACTTCGAGAAGCTGTTCACGACGATGGCCGTCGGCTCGTACTCCAGCATGGAGTGGGTGCGCTCGCCGTAGCTGAGGCCGTGATAGATCTCGTCCGAGATGATCCGGATCCCGCGTTCGCGGCAGACCCGTGCGATCGCCTCCAGCTCGTGCGGCGGGATGATGGTGCCGGTGGGGTTCGCAGGGCTCGCCAGGATCACGCCGGCGGGCGCGGGGTCTAGGCTGGCGAGCGTCGCCGCGTCCAGCTGGTAGCGCGTCTCGGGCCCGCACGGGATCTCCAGCGGGACCATGTGCAGCGCCTTGACGTTGTTGCGGTAGGCCACGTAGCCGGGGCGCGCCATGGCGATGACGTCGCCGGGCTGGAACGTCGCCGAAAGCGCCAGCACCAGCGCGGGCGAGGCTCCGCAGGTGAGCGTGATCTGGATCGGCTCGACGCTGACTCCGTACGTCTCCGCGTAGTGTCGGCAGATGCGGGCTTTCAGCGGATCGCTCGACCAGTAGCCCATCGCATCGGCGTCCAGCACCTCGTGCGCGCGCGCGATCGCCGCCCTGGGCGCGCCGGTCGACGGCTGCCCGAACTCCATGTGGATCACCGAGCGACCCTCCGCCTTCAGCCGCTGGGCTAGGCCGGAGATGGAGATGGCGTAGAACGGGTCGATCTCGGCGCTCATTCCGGCTGGATACATCTCCGTACCGGGAAGTCCACGCCCAGTCTGAGCTCTGGCGGCCTTGACCGCACAGACAGCGGAGGCGAAGCCGCGTGCAGCGAGGGAGTCCGGCTGTGAGCACGACCGTCATCGGCGCGGGGAGCGCTTCGAACCGAAGGGTGCTGGGGGCGAGCCTCGCCGGCACGGCGGTGGAGTTCTACGACTTCTACATCTACGGCACCGCCGCCGCGCTGGTGTTCCCCCAGCTGTTCTTCCCCAACTCGTCACCCTCTGCCCAGCTGCTGCAGAGCTACGCGACCTTTGCGGTGGCGTTCTTCGCGCGTCCGGTGGGCGCGGCGTTCTTCGGGCACTTCGGGGACCGCATCGGGCGGAAGTCGACGCTGGTGGCCTCGCTGCTGACCATGGGCCTGTCGACCCTCCTGATCGCCTTCCTGCCCACCTACGCGGTGGCCGGCTGGATCGCCCCGGCGCTCCTGTGTCTGCTGCGTTTCGGCCAGGGCTTCGGGCTGGGCGGCGAGTGGGGCGGGGCGGCCCTCCTGGCCGTCGAGAACGCTCCGCCGGGCTGGCGGGCCCGCTTCGGCATGTTCCCGCAGTTCGGGGCGCCGGTGGGATTCATCGCGTCGAACGGGCTCTTCCTGCTGCTCGGACTTTGGCTGACCGCCGAGGACTTCCAGGCGTGGGGCTGGCGGCTGCCCTTCCTGGCCAGCGCGATCCTGGTGGCGCTCGGCCTGTGGGTGCGCCTGAAGATCGGCGAGACGCCGGCGTTCCAGAAGGCGATGGCCGAGCGGGAGGCCAGCCACGTGCCCATGGCCGAGGCGCTGAAGCGTCACCCGGGCGCCCTGCTGGGCGGGACGTTCGCCGTCGTCGCCTGTTTCGCGATCTTCTATCTGTCGACCGCCTTCACCCTCGGCTACGGCACCACCACCCTCGGGTATGGACGCGCGGAGTTCCTGGGCGTGCAGCTGGGCGCGATCCCCTTCCTGGCCGTCGGGATCGCCGCGGCGGGGTACTGGTCGGACGCCACCAATCCGCGCTGGGTGCTGATGGCCGGCTGCGCGGGCACGGTCCTGATCGGCTTCCTGATGGGCCCGATGATGGAAGCCGGGTCGATGGCCTGGATCTGGGCCTGGCTCTCGATGGCGCTCTTCATCATGGGCTTCGTCTACGGCCCCCTGGGCGCCTTCCTGCCCGATCTCTTCCCGGCGCGGGTCCGCTACACCGGGGCGTCGCTAGCGTTCAACGTGGGCGGAATCATCGGCGGCGGTCTTGCGCCGATGGCCGCCCAGTATCTGGCGGGCCACGGAGGCCTCTCACTGGTCGGCTACTACCTCGTCGCCGCAGGGGTGCTGAGTCTGGCGGGCCTGCTGCCGCTCAAGGAGCGGCGCGAGCCGGAATGAGGCTGCCGGCGCCGGACCTGCGAGGTCTCCCGGCGGGTTTCAGACCGGGACGTCGCCGGCGACGGTGGTGCGGTGCATGACCCGCAGGTGGCCGTCGTAGCCGCCCTCGGCGAAGTGCATGGTGCAGCGGTTGTCCCACATCAGCAGCATCCCGGGCCGCCACTTGTGGCGATAGCGATACTTGTCCTGCAGCAGGTGCTTGTAGAGGAACCCGAGGATCGCATCGGTCTCCATCTCGGTCAGGCCCTCGACGCCCACCGTGTAGGTCGGGCTGACGAACAGCGCCTTGCGACCCGTCACTGGATGCGTGCGGACCAGCGGATGAGGATGGGTCTTGTCGGCCTCCGGACCGGACAGGATGGTCATGGCCCGCTTCTCGGTCTCGCGGGCGAACATGCCGTTCGCCCCATAGGGACGCGTCGCGGAGTGGATCGCCCGCAGCGGCGCCAGCATCGCCTTCATGGTGTCCGAGAGGTCGTCGTAGGCCCGCGCGGCGTCCGCGAACAGCGTGTCGCCGCCGACGGGAGGGGTCACCTCCGAGCGCAGGATCGTCGCCGAGGGCGGAGCCGGCTGGAAGCTCCAGTCCGAATGCCAGCCGCCCCCGAAGTTGGGCGCCTTCTCGTCCGGCTCGCGGCGCAGCTCCAGCACGTTGGGGTGTCCGGGCATCGGCGCGATGAAGGGGTCCGCGCCGAAGGGGCCCACCTGGAGCGTGAACGCCTCGAGTTGCTCGAGGGTGAGCGGCTGGTCGGGGAAGGACAGGACCGCGTGCGCGCTCCAGGCCTCGCGGATCGCCGCCAGGGCCGCCGGCGGGAGCGGCCGCGACAGGTCGACGCCCGTGACCTCCGCCCCGAAGCCGCTGGGCTCAGGCCGCACCTGGATGATGTTCGCCGCCGCGCCGTCCGCCATGACGATCCCTCCTCAGCCGCCCAGCGCCCGTGTGTACGTCGCCAGGTCGAAGTAGTCGCGCCAGACCTTGATCTTTCCGTCCTGCATTTCGAACACCCCGCAGCAGGGAAGGTCAACCCCCTTGTCGCCGAGCCGCGTGCGGTCCAGGCGCTCGGCGATCACCACGTCGCCGGCGGCGACGATGTTCAGGACGTCCCACTGGGTCGCCGACCAGTCCCGGATGAAGCCGGCGATGAACCCCTGCACGGCCGCGCGTCCCGCGACGGGGCGGGCCGGCATGTTGTGGTAGACGCCGTCCTCGGTGAAGAACGCCGCCAGCTCCGCTGCGTCCAGCCGCGACCAGGCGGCGATGAAATCGCGGACGACCTGGACATTGTCGGCCATCGGCCCCTCCGTTCCCCGCCGCGCGCGGCCATGGCGGCCCCGTCGTGCGTCGCAGGATGAAACACCCGTTTGCGTACGTCACGGCAAGCCTGTAATCCGAGCCGGCCATGGCTGCTTTCGACACCACTGAAGACAAGCTGATCTCGCTCCTGCCGGACCGGGAGGTCGACGCACGTACGACCTTCGGCGTCGACTTCGACATGAAGGTGCCCGCGTTCTCCGAGCGCGACCCGCATGTCCCCGACATCGACGAGGCCTACAAGTTCGACCCCGAGACGACGCGGGCGATCTGCGCCGGCTTCGCGCGCGACCGCCGCGTGATGGTCCAGGGCTATCACGGCACCGGCAAGTCGACGCACATCGAGCAGGTGGCCGCCCGCCTGAACTGGCCGATGATCCGGGTGAACCTGGACAGCCACATCAGCCGGATCGACCTGGTCGGCAAGGACGCCATCGTCCTGAAGGACGGCAAGCAGGTCACCGAGTTCCGGGAAGGCATGCTGCCCTGGGCGATCCAGCGGCCGATCGCGCTGGTGTTCGACGAATACGACGCGGGCCGCCCCGACGTGATGTTCGTGATCCAGCGCGTGCTGGAGGCGTCGGGCAAGCTGACGCTGCTCGACCAGAACCGCGTGATCCGCTCGAACCCCTGGTTCCGGCTGTTCGCCACGACGAACACCATCGGCCTGGGGGACACGACCGGCCTCTACCACGGCACGCAGCAGATCAATCAGGCGCAGATGGACCGCTGGTCCATCGTGACCACGCTGAACTACCTCAGCCACGACGTGGAAGCCGAGATCGTGCTCGCCAAGGCGCCCGGCTACCAGACAGCCGAGGGCAAGCGCACGATCAACGCCATGGTCCGGGTCGCGGACATGACGCGGAACGCCTTCATGAACGGCGACATCTCGACGGTCATGAGCCCGCGGACCGTGATCACCTGGGCGCAGAACGCCGAGATCTTCGGCGGCGACATCGGCCTCGCGTTCCGGATGACGTTCCTCAACAAGTGCGACGAGCTCGAACGCGGGACGGTGGCCGAGTTCTTCCAGCGCGCCTTCGGCCAGGACCTCCCGGAGAGCACGGCGCGCGTACGGGTGGCCTGAGGGCGCTTGCCGCACCCTCCTGTCCGGCGCGATGCTGGCGCCGGGAGGATCCGGCATGAAGATCATCGGAATGGGGCTGGCGGTCGCACTGGCGGCCGTCGCGCTCGACGCTTCGGCGGCGGCCGAGGCGCGGCGCCCTGACCTCGAGGGCAACTGGACCAACGCCACCATGACGCCGCAGACGCGGCCCGCGCAGTACGGACCGCGGCTGGTCATGACCCCGGAAGAGGTCGCCAAGGTCGAGCAGGCCGCGCAGGCGCAGGTCGAGCGCGGCAACCAGCGCACCGACCCCAACGCGCCCACGATCCAGGACGGCACGGTCGGCGGCTACAATCGCGGCTTCCTCGACCCCGGCATGCAGGTGATGCGTGTCCGCGGCGAGCCCCGCACAAGCCTGATCACCACCCCCGACGGCCAGATCCCCGCGCCGCATGCGGCCTCGAAGCTGACTGCCCAGCAGATGCGCGCCTTCTCCGGCTCGCCCTACTACCTGGACCAGTATGGCGCCGCCGCGCTCTTCGGCGAGGACCAGCAGACCGCACAGCGCTTCGACAATCCCGAGGAGATGAGCCTGGCCGACCGCTGCCTGACCTCGTTCGGGCGCAACGGCCCGCCGCCGATGTTCCCCAACGGCTTCTACAACAACAACTACTCCATCGTTCAGGGGACCGACGCGGTCGTCATCGTGGTCGAGATGGTGCACGACGCGCGGGTGATCCGCCTGGGGTCGCGCCAGCATCAGCCGCCGCACCTGCGGCCGTGGTTCGGCGACTCGGTGGGCTGGTACGAGGGCGACACTCTGGTGGTGGAGACCACCAACTTCCCCAGGTCGCAGGCGTTCTTCGGCGCCTGGGAGGACCTGAAGGTCACCGAGCGGTTCCGCCGCGTGGCGAAGGATCGCCTCGCCTATGCCTTCACGGTCGAGGCGCCCAGCGTCTGGGACAAGCCCTGGGGCGGCGAGTACGAGTTCGCCGCGCTCGACGGGCAGGTCTACGAGTACGCCTGCCACGAGGGGAACTACGCCATGCCCGGCATCCTCGGCGGCAGCCGCGAGGCCGACCGGGCGCAGGCGGCGGCGCCCGCGAAGGCCGGGGCCGCGCCCTAAGCGCGTTCGGCGAAAGTTGGGAGCCGGTTTCGCCGCGAGAACGCGCGCTAGCTCAAAGCGATAGAGCCTGTTCGACGCGTCTTGATGGTTCCATCGAGGCCGGACAGGCTCTAGCGCCGCAGCAGCGCCTTGAGCTCGGCGCCGGTGGCGGCTTCGGCCAGGCGGTCGAAGCGGCCCTCGTCCGCGATCTGGCGCGCGGCGCGGAGGAACCCGCCCCAGGCGGCACGGGCCAGCGCGCCGCCGACGCTGATGCGCCGCACGCCCAGGTCGGCGAGCTGCGCCACGGAGAGGCCGGGGGCGCCCATCAGGACGTTCAGGGGCCTGGGCGCCACGGCCTTCACGGCGGCGGCGATCTCGTCGGCGGTCCTGAGGCCGGGCGCATAGAGGCAGTCCGCGCCCGCGTCCGCCAGCGCCGCCAAGCGGTCGAGGGTCGCCTTGAGGTCCATCTGGCGGACCAGCAGCCCCTCGGCCCGGGCGACCAGCACCGCGCCCGCCGCGGTCGTGGCGGCCTTGGCGGCCCGAACGCGCTCGACCGCCAGCGCCGTTTCGTACAGCGGGTGACCCGGCGCCTGGCTCATGTCTTCGATCGACAGCCCCGCCACCCCGGCGTCCAGGGCCTTCTGCACGTTGGCCGCGACGTCCTCGGGACTGTCGGCGTGTCCGTTCTCGAAGTCCGCGCTCAGCGGCACGTCCACGGCGCCGGCCAGTTCGGCGAGGTGCGCGAGGGCCTCGTCGAGCGGGACCTCATTGTCGAGCCGGCCGCTGGCCCAGGCCATGCCCGAACTGGTGGTGGCGATCGCCTGGAAACCCAGGGCCTGCAGCATCCTGGCGCTGCCGGCGTCCCAGGGGTTGGGGATCACGAAGCAGCCGCTTTCGTGCAGGGCGCGGAGGCGGCTGCGCTTCTCGGCCGGCGTGGGCATGGAGCCTCCAAGGCAAAGCTTAATGCAAACGAGGAGTCATCGGAACGTGGGCGAAACGAATCGCGACCGAATCACTGACTCCCAGCGATTCAGCTTCTGTTCCCTACGACATATTGTGGGTGAATCGCTTCGGCGCACAACGAAGTCGGAGCCCGGGCCGCTGCGGACCCGCCGTCGGCGCGGCTCGCCTTGACGCGGGAGAGCCCTTCCTCTACATCGCCCGCTCCCCGCGCGAGCCCTGGCTCGACGCGCTCCTGTTCTTTGCGAAGGTTCTCGCCATGTCGCGCCGCTGCGAACTCACGGGTGTCGGTCCGATGGTCGGCCACAACGTGAGCCACTCGAACATCAAGACCAAGCGCCGGTTCATGCCGAACCTGGTGGACGCCAAGCTGCAGTCCGACGCCCTGGGCCAGAGCTACAGCCTGCGGGTCACCAACGCCGCGCTGCGCACGCTGGACTTCAAGGGCGGCCTCGACGCCGTGCTCCTGAAGTCGAAGGACGAGAACCTGTCGGCCCGCGCGCTGAAGCTGAAGCGCCAGGTTAAGGCGAAGCTCGCCGAGACCGCCGCGGCCTGACCGTCGGCGTCGCACGGAATTTTCGAAGGGCCGCTGGAAACAGCGGCCCTTTCGCTATTGCGGGGTCCCCCGCTGTCCACGCGCGAAAGCGGCGCGGCCCTTCAGGCGCCGCGTCCCGGCCGCAGCGCGCCGTCGAACAGGGCGATGAGCGCCCGCCAGTGGCGCTCGGCGCCTTCCGGATCGTAGACCGGCATGTCGCGCGGGACCCAGCCGTGCTTGAGGCCGCGCCAGATGGAGACGTCGGCGTCCACGCCCGCATCGGACAGCGCCGCCTCGAGGCGCGCATTCTGCGCCTCGTCGTAGCCCGCGTCCTCGTCGGCGCCCGCCACCAGCACCTTGGCCCTGATGGCCGGCGCGAGGCGGTGCGGGCTCGACGGATCCTCCGTGGCGAGATTGCCGCCGTGGAACGAGGCCGCCGCCGCGATCCGGTCGGGAAAGGTCCCAGCGGCGCGCAGCGAGATCGCCCCGCCCATGCAGTAGCCGGTGGTCCCCACCTTGCGCGCGTCGGCCTGGGGCTGGCTATCCAGCCAGTCCAGGAAGGCGCAGGTGTCGGCCATCGACCGTTCGGGGCTGGTCGAGCTGAAGTACCTGTCGCGGAAGGCCTTGCGCGCCTCGGGCGTGCCGAAGATCTCGGCCAGCTTGAAGGGCTCGTAGGGCCCGGCGCGCCAGAACATGTCGGGCAGCAGCACGTAGTAGCCGGCCTGCGCCATCCGCTCGGCCATCTCGAACAGGGCGGGACGGATCGCCGGGCCGTCCATGTAGAAAAGCACCGCCGGCCACGGTCCCTCGCCGGAGTCCGGCGTGAACACATAGGCCCGCGCGTCGCCCTCGGGCGTCGAGATCGTGACATCCGTCTTCATCGTGGGCCCTCCCGGCGGGGGCGCCAGTCGAACGCCAGCAGCAGCGTGCGCTGGCCGGTGGGACGCCCCGCGTAGTAGCCGAAGTTGTCGTCGGCGATCAGGTAGAAGCGAACGGCGCCATTGGGCCGCGGGACGGCGGCGAGGCCTTCCAGGTTGTCCACCGTCAGCGGCCGGGCGAGCTCGAGCGCATCCACGAGCCGGCCCTGGCGGTCGATGATCCGCAGCTTGACCACGTTGCCGCGCGCGGCCGTGTAGGTGCGCAGCAGGTAGGCGAGACCGCCGCCCGGCATGTTGTCGAACGCCACCAGGTCGGGACCCTCCACCGGCAGGTCGCGATCGCGGGCGCAGGTCGTGGAGAGGCGGCAGATGTAGGTGTGTCCGGAACTCTCCAGGCCGACGCGGTAGGCGTCCGCCGCCACCTCGGGCGCGCTGGCGAGGGCTTCCATGCCCTGGTTGTCGACGTAGCGGATATCCGGGGCGGGCGCCGGGCGCGGCAGGCCGCCGCCCTTCGGGAACACGAGGATGCGGTCGTGCTGCTCGAAGCTCACCACCACGTCGCCCGACGGGAGCTGCGCGATGCCCTCGGAGTCGTACTCGCGCTGTCCGCCCGCGAAGAGGTCGAGGCCATCGGGGGCCTTCAGCGAAACGAGCGTCGCCCCCGTCAGGCCGGTCAGACGGCCGCCCGCGTCCAGCACGACCCGGGCCTCCAGCATGTCCGCCTGGTCGCCGATGGCCAGCAGCCGTCCGTCGGCCGAGACCTTCAGATCCGACATGCCGTGCAGACGGCTCGTCTGGCGCGACGTGAGCGCGACGCCGCCCGCGTAGACGAATGCGCCGATGCGATCCCGCCTGGGGTCGGTCGGGTCCAGCGGAACGGGCTCGGCGTCGACCTGGATCGCGGCGCCGACGGCCACGGGCCGTTCGGGCAAGGGAGCGATGGGCGCGGCGCAGCCTGCCAGCAGCAGGGCGGCGAACAGCCCCGCCGCCGGCCTCAAGCCGTGGCCCTCCGGACTTCCTTGAAGCTGGAGCGCCGCATCGCGCCCCCCTGCGGCCCCTGGGTGTTGGGCGGCGGCGCCAGCAGGTTGGCGTTCTTGCGCGTCAGCTTGCGGATGTCCTCGTCGAACAGGTCGGCGAGCTGTTCCACCATGGCCCCGGCGAGCTGCTCGACATCGACGATGGTGACGGCGTTCTTGTAGTAGCGCGTGACGTCGTGGCCGATGCCGATGGCGATGAGCTGCACCGGGCTCTTGCTCTCGATCTCGGAGATCACCTCGCGCAGGTGGCGCTCCAGGTAGTGGCCGGAGTTCACGCTGAGCGTGGAGTCGTCCACGGGCGCGCCGTCCGAGATCACCAGCAGGATCCGGCGCTGCTCGGGCCGGCCGATGAGCCGGTGGTGCGCCCACATGAGCGCCTCGCCGTCGATGTTCTCCTTCAGCAGGCCCTCGCGCATCATCAGGCCCAGGTTGCGGCGCGAGCGCCGCCAGGGCGCGTCGGCGGCCTTGTAGATGATGTGGCGCAGGTCGTTCAGGCGGCCGGGCTGGGCGGGCTTGCCGGCCTTCAGCCAGTCTTCCCGCGAGGAGCCGCCTTTCCAGGCCCGGGTGGTGAAGCCCAGGATCTCGGTCTTGACGCCGCAGCGCTCGAGGGTGCGCGCCAGGATGTCGGCGCAGACCGCGGCCACCATGATCGGCCGGCCGCGCATCGAGCCCGAGTTGTCGATCAGGATGGTCACCACCGTGTCGCGGAACTCGGTGTCCTCCTCCTGCTTGAAGGAGAGCGGCGCCGTGGGGTCGATGATCACGCGGGTAAGGCGGGCGACGTCGAGGATCCCCTCCTCGAGATCGAACGTCCACGAGCGGTTCTGCTGCGCCAGCAGCTTCCGCTGCAGCCGGTTCGCCAGCCGCGACACCACGTTCGACACCGACGCCAGCTGCTGGTCGAGGTAGGCCCGCAGCCGGGTCAGCTCCTCGGGATCGCACAGCTCCTCGGCGGCGACGACCTCGTCATGCGCCGTCGTGAAGACCTTGTAGGTGACCGCACGGTTGTCGCCGCTGGGGTCCGGGCGCGTCGGCTGCTCGCCGTCGCCCATGTCGGGCTGCTCGTCGGTGTCGTCGGCGTCGGGGTTCTCGTCCGACTCCATCATCTGGCTTTCCGCGTCGTCGGCCTCGCGCGCGGTCGTCTCGTCCTCGTCCATCGCCGACTGCTGCGGCGACTGGCTTTCCCCGTCGCCGTCATCCTCGCTGTCGGAGGTCTCGGGGTCGCCTTCCTCCTCGCCCTCGCCGTCGTCGGGCTGCTCGGGCGCGTCCGAGAGATCGTCGCCCATGGACAGGTCGCGGATGATCGCCCGGGCGATGCGCGCGAAGGCCTTCTGATCGTGGATCGAGCCTTCCAGCCGATCCAGGTCCTCCCCGGCCTTGGCCTCGACTTCGCCGCGGAACATGTCGACCAGCGCGCGCGCCATCGGCGGCGGCGGCTCGCCCGTCAGCCGCTCCCGCACCATCAGGCTCACCACATCGGCCAGCGGCGGATTCGCCAGCGCCTCGGCCTCGTTGAAGATGCGCCGCTGCCAGGCGTGGCTCATGACGGCCTTCAGGTTCTCGCGCACCCCGCCCATGGCGTTGGCGCCGATGGCCTCGATGCGCGCCTGCTCCAGGGCGTCGTAGATCGGCTGTCCGGCGCCCGATGCGGGGCGAGTCTTGGAATGCGCCGCCGGGTCGTGGTGCGCGATGCGCAGCGCCATCTGGTCCGCCAGGCCACGGATGCGGGCGGCGTCCTCGGGCGTCAGGTCGCGCGGCGGATGCGGCAGCACGGCGCGGTTGCCCGACAGCTGAGGCCCTTCGCCCGAGTAGACGATCTCGAGGTCGGGCGTCTCGGCGAGCGAGCGCGCGGCGTGCGCCAGCGCGCGCTTGAAAGGCTCGAGAGGGCTTTCGGGGTTCTTGGCCATGTCTGCCCCGGTCTTAGATCAGGCCTGCCGCCAGGTGAAACAAGGAATTGAGCGCGCGGGGAACAGCGCCGCCATGCCCGCGTTTCGAAGGCCAGCGTTCAACGAGGAGTACCCCATGCTGAAGTGGGCCCTGATCTTCGCCGTGGTGGCCATCGTCGCCGCGGCCCTCGGTTTCGGCGGCATCGCCGGCGCCGCCGCCGGCATCGCCAAGTTCCTGTTCTTCGTGGCCGTGATCGGCTTCCTGATCTTCCTGGCGCTCGGCGTCTTCGCCGGCCGCAAGCTAACCGGCAGGTGACCTGACGCGCGGGGCGGGGTCGCGAGCCCCGCCCCGGCCTGTCATTTGCGGGCCAGGTACGCCTTGGCCTGCGCGCCCACGACGTCGACCAGATTGCCCATGGCGATGTTGGCGTCGATGAGGTGCAGCCCCCAGTCGGCCGAGATCTGACCACCCGGACCCGTGACGTCGCCGGCGATCGTGTCGGTGCGCGGATCGGCGGGATCGGCGTTCACGTGCGCCTCGAGGTAGTTGAAGCCGTTCTTCGACACGCACTGTCCGGTGATCAGGCCCGGGACCGCGACGAACGGCGTCTTCGGGTCGGGCTTTCCCTTGACCCACGGCGGATTGGTCTGGGCCGAGTTGGCGATCTGCGCGGCGGTGTTCGACAGGTAGGCCTTCAGTTCCCCCTTGCCGCCCGCAAGGTTGGCGGGGTTCACGCACACGGCTTCCTGCGCGGGGTTCGCCACCCGTCCGAAGCGGCTGTTCGCCGGCGGCGGGATGGTGTCGCGGAAGGTGACGTACGAGATCAGGCATCCGGTCTGGCCGGCGCTCTTGCAGGTCGGGATGGACTTGAAGGCGCCGGTGTCCTTGCCCTTGTCGACGGCGACGTTCGAGCCCAGCAGCAGAGCCGACACCAGCTTGCCCTGCACGGGCTTGCCGTCGATCTCCGCCGCGATAAGCCGCGTGAGCACCCCCGACCCCTGGGAGTGGCCGATGAGGACCACGCCGCGACCCTTGTTCTCGGTGGCGAGGTAGTGGTTCCACGCGTCCAGCACATCGTTGTAGCCGACCTGGCGAACCGCCGGGTCCGCGGCGCCGGGGAGCGCGCCGCCCGTGACCGCCGCACGCAGGGCGGTCAAGGTGAACTGGCGATAGAGCGGCGCGAAGATCCGGCACTTCGACCCGAACCGGGCGAGCTGGGCGCGCACCACGTTCAGTTCCTCGGCGTTGGCCGTCATGTCCGACACCACGCCGGGATCCGTCGACACGGTCGGATAGACGTAGAAGCAGTCGATCGGCGCCCTGGGATCAGGCCTGAACGCCTCGACCGTCGATGATCCGTCAGCCTTGATCACCGTGGTCGTCATGTCCACCGAGCACGCGTCGCCCGCCTTGCCGGGCCAGCAGAGCCAGGCGTCCGGCTTGCCGTAGTCGTTCTTCGCGAGCTGCGCTGCGGCGGGCGCCGCCAGCATCGCGCCGGCGATCGCGGTCGCGGCGAACAGTCGAGCGATCATCGTTCCTCTCCCAAGGCGTCTGGTTTTTCGAAGATTCCGTACGATGATCGCGCCGTGGGCAAGGCGCGTCCAGTCCCCATGACGGCCCGGCAAAGCCTGATAATCTCTCCCGCAGGAGTCGGGGGAAATGCGCATGGGGTCTGAGAAGGCAGCGGGCTGGCCGGCTCGCATCTGGGCGGCGGTCGGCGGTGGGATCGTGGCCCTCATCGGCCTCCTGGTGCTGGGGGGCGGCGCCTGGCTGATCTATCTGCAGGGCTCGCCGTACTACCTGCTGGCGGGCGCGGCCGTGACCGCCGCGGGCGTGATGCTGGTGCGCCGGCATCCGGCCGCCGGGCTCGTGTATGCCGCCACCCTGCTCGCGACGCTGGCCTGGGGGCTGTGGGAAGCCGGCTTCGCGTTCTGGCCCCTGCTGCCGCGCCTCTTCGCGCCGGGCGTGCTGGGCCTGTTCGTGCTGCTGGTGATCCTGGCGGCGCCGAAGGGTCGGCTCCGCACCCAGTCGGCCCTTGCGGTCGGCGTCCTCTCGCTCGCCTGCATCGGCGCGCTGGCCGCGGCCCTCCCCGCCACCTTCAGCTGGGGCCAGGCCGAGAGCCCCGTCCAGGCCCGGACCGCACCGCCGCGCGCCCCCGCCAGTTCGGACTGGCGCTACTACGGCTACGATCCGGGCGGGTCGCGCTACGCGCCGGTGGATCAGATCAACCGCGAGAACGTGGAGGAGCTCAAGGTCGCCTGGACCTTCCGGACCGGCGAGAAGCCGCAGCGCGGCAACCAGGACCAGAACACCCCGCTGCAGGTGGGCGACATGCTCTACGCCTGCACGCCCACGAACGTGGTGATCGCGCTCGACGCCGACACGGGCCGTGAGAAATGGCGGCACGACCCGAAGGTGAAGCCGCACTTCTGGCACCG
>NZ_JAEUMN010000140.1 GCF_016793225.1 Phenylobacterium sp. | reverse complement strand
ACGGCCATGATCCCCTTCGCCTGGATCATCGAGGCCAAGCTGGTCCTGAACGACGAGCTGATGAAGCGGGGGGCCGATCAGCGCGCCGCCCGCATCGCGGCCGAACAACAACAAACGACCGAGTAGAGGGAATATCCCATGAGCCTGACCGGCATCTCCGCCAACCGGCTTGAACTGCTGCAGATCGCCGAAGCGGTCGCCCGCGAGAAGTCGATCGACAAGGAGATCGTCATCGAGGCGATCGAAGAGGCGATCCAGAAGGGCGCCCGCGCCCGCTATGGCGCCGAGCACGACATCCGCGTCCACATCGACCCGAAGACCGGCGAGACCACCATCAAGCGCGTGGTGACCGTCGTCGCCGACGACGCGGTGTTCGGCGGCGGCATCGATGAGGAGACCGGCGAGGAACTGCCGTTCGAGGAGCCGCCGGGCATCCTGCGCCTCGCCGACGCCAAGCGCCGCGACAAGAACGCCGAGGTCGGCTCCGTCTACGAGGAGCTGCTGCCGCCGTTCGAGTTCGGCCGCGTGCAGACCCAGATGGCCCGCCAGGTGGTGATGGGCAAGGTCCGCGACGCCGAGCGCGAGCGTCAGTACGAGGAATACAAGGACCGCGTCGGCGAGATCGTGAACGGCACGGTGAAGCGGGTCGAGTACGGCAACGTCGTCGTCGACCTTGGCCGCGGCGAAGGCATCATGCGCCGCGACCAGTCGATCCCGCGCGAGAACTTCAACATCGGCGACCGGATCCGCTGCTACATCTACGACGTCCGCCGCGAGACGAAGGGTCCGCAGATCCTGCTAAGCCGCGCGCACGGCGGCTTCATGGCCAAGCTGTTCGCCCAGGAAGTGCCGGAAGTGTACGACGCGGTCATCGAGATCCGCGCCGTGGCCCGCGACCCCGGCAGCCGCGCCAAGATGGCGGTGATCTCCAACGACAGCTCGATCGACCCCGTGGGCGCCTGCGTCGGCATGCGCGGCAGCCGCGTGCAGGCGGTCGTGGCCGAGCTGCAGGGCGAGAAGATCGACATCATCCAGTGGAGCCAGGACGAGGCCACCTTCATCGTGAACGCGCTGGCCCCGGCGGAAGTCTCCAAGGTGGTGATGGACGAGGAGGACGAGCGCGTCGAAGTCGTGGTCCCGGATGAGCAACTCTCCCTGGCCATCGGCCGCCGCGGCCAGAACGTGCGCCTCGCCAGCCAGCTGACCGGCTGGCAGATCGACATCATGACCGAGAGCCAGGAAAGCGAGCGCCGCCAGCGCGAGTTCACCGAGCGCACGGCCCTGTTCCAGGAAGCCCTGGACGTGGACGAGGTCATCGCCCAGCTGCTGGTCACCGAGGGCTTCGCCAGCGTCGAGGACGTGGCCTATGTCGACGCCTCGGAAGTCGCCGCGATCGAGGGCTTCGACGAGGACACCGCCGAGGAGATCCAGGCCCGCGCCCGCGACTACCTCGAAAAGGAAGCAGCCGAGTACGACGCCAAGCGGCGCGAACTGGGCGTCGAGGACGGGATCCTGGAGATCGAGGGGATCACCCTGCCGATGGCCGTGGCCCTCGGCGAGGGCGACGTGAAGACCATCGAGGACCTCGCGGGTCTCGTGCCCGACGACCTGCGCGGCTGGTTCGAGACGCGGAACGGCGAGCGCGTGCGCGAGGCGGGCATCCTCGAGGCCTTCGGCCTGGAGCCGCAGGACGCCGAGGCGCTGATCATGCGCGCCCGGATCGCCATGGGCTGGGTCGAGGCGCCGGAAGAGCCGGTCGAAGAGTTCGTCGGGGACGAACCCTCCGAAGAAGTGTTCGCCGAGGCCGAAACCCCGGCCGAAGCGCAAGACGCCTAGGCGAGCACAGAGGTGTCCCCCTGGTGCTCAGCGGTGGATCAGACCTTCGACTAGCCCTCCTCCTCGATGGAGGAGGGTTGGGTGGAGGTGCGCCCGCTGAGTATGGACCGGCCCGCCTGAGGGCGCCTGCGCCCTCGCGCGCACAACGCTTCCACGGCGTGCGCACACCTCCATCCCCGACCCCCTCCATCGAGGAGGAAGGGAGGATGAACTTCGAGCATCCAGATCATCCTCCCGGGCGTGTTGCGGCGGCTCGACGCCTGCGAAGGCGCAGCACCTGGGCTGAACGCCAGATGTGGAAGCACCTGCGCAGCCTGGCGTTCAACTTTCGCCGCCAGGCCCCGATCGGCCCGTTCATCGTCGACTTCGCCTCTCACCGCGCCGGCTTGGTGATCGAGGTCGATGGCGGGATTCACGAGCGGCTGGATGACGTCGCGCTGCGGGATGGCGAGCGCCAACTCTGGCTGCAATCCCAGGGCTACCGGGTGCTTCGCTTCACAAACCAGCAGGTCGAAAACGACGTCGCTGGCTGCGTCGCCCAGGTCACGACCGTGCTGCGGGGCAAAGGGTGGACGCCCGCGGACGCGGAAGACGCCTCGACGCAGCCGCACGTTCCTGCCAGGGGCCGAAGATGAGGAGCGCGCCCAGAACCCACGCCGAAGCCTCCCGGGCGCGGAAGGATCTTGTCTCCGGCGAGGTGCGTCCCGAAGCGGAGCTGGTCCGGTTCGTGGTCGGGCCCGACGGGTCCGCCGTTCCGGACCTGGCGCGGAAGCTGCCCGGGCGGGGGATGTGGGTCGCCGCCGACCGGGCGTCGGTGTCCGCCGCGGCGAAGAAGGGCCTCTTCGCGCGCTCGGCCAAGGCGTCGGTGAAGGCCGCGCCGGACCTCGCCGACCAGGTGGAGCGGCTGCTCCGACAGCGGCTGTTGGCCGCCCTGGGGCTTGCACGGAAGGCCGGAGACCTTACCTCGGGGTTCGAGAAGGTCGCCGCCGCCGTGTCGGGCGGCAAGGCGGCCTGGCTGATCGAGGCGTCGGACGGCGCCGCGGACGGTAGGGGCAAGCTGCTGCGCCTCGCCCGCCATCAATCCCCCCCGCCCGGGGTCGTCGGCGTCTTCACGTCGGCGGAATTGGGTTTGGCCTTAGGGGGCGAGAATGTGATACACACCGCCTTCCTTGCGGGGCGAGCCGCCGAGCGTTGGGCCGAAGATGTCCGGCGCTTCGGAGGATTTAGTCCGCTCCTTCCTGAGGATTGGCGCGAGGAGCCTGTCGAGGCCAAGCGGGAGCCCTAGGGCTTTCCGCCTTTCCTCATTGAGACGGGCGAGGTTGACGACGTGACGTGTGTCCGGGATCCGCCCGGGGCCGAGTAAAAGCGAGCGAATGAGCGAGAACGACAACAACGGCCGCAAGCCCCTGACCCTGAAGCCCCGCCCCGGCGGGTCGATCAGCTCGGGCACGGTGAAGCAGAGCTTCAGCCACGGCCGGACGAAGACGGTGGTCGTCGAGACCAAGCGCGCCCGGCCGCATGCGCCGCCCGGCGGCAATCTGGCCGCGCCGTCCGCCGCCGAACGTCGCGTGTTCGAGCCGGCGCCGCGTCCCGCCGCGCCGCCGCAGGGCCAGCGTCCGACCGGTCCAGGCGACGGCCTGTCGGCCGAGGAGCGCGCCGCCCGCCAGCGCGTCATCGAGCAGGCCCAGGCCCAGCGCGCCCAACAGGAAGCCGAGCGCCGCGCCCGCGAGGAGCGCGAACGCGCCGCCGCCGAGGCCGCCCGCGCCGCGCAGGCCGCCGCCGCCCAGGCCGCCGCCGCGCCGCCTGCCGCGGAAGCGCC
>NZ_JAEUMN010000136.1 GCF_016793225.1 Phenylobacterium sp. | reverse complement strand
ACGGCGCGCGCGCAGTCGTCGGCGCCCGAGCACACCGAATTGGGCCGCAGCAGGTGCATGATGTCGTCGCGGAACCCGTTCACGTCGCCGTGGCCGCCGTGCACCGAGATGGCCGAGCCCGAGGCGACGATGCGCGGGCCCGGGACGTCCCCCGCCGCCGTGGCCTTGCGCAGCGCCAGGATCGCATTGGTGTCGGCCCCCAGGTCCGCGACCGTGGTGAAGCCCGCCATCAGCGTGCGCCGGGCGTAGCGGGCGCCGACCAGCGCCTGCTCGGCCGACGACTGGGTCACCTCCTCGAGGCGCGCATTGGGGTTCTGTTCGCCCGTGAGATGGACGTGGCTGTCGATCAGGCCGGGCAGGACGAAGCGGGTCTTCAGGTCGATCACCGTCGCGCCCGGCTCGGAGATGTAGCCGTCGGCGATCCGGACGACCTTGCCCCCGCGGATCACCAGGGACTTCTGCGTCTCGACCCTGCCGGAGGCGGGATCGACCAGCACGCGCCCGGCGTGGACGATGGTGGCGGCCTGGGTCTGGGCGGCGGCAGGCGTCGCCAGCGCGGCGGCCGCGGCGGCGGCCAGGAGGAAGGATCGCAACGGTAGAGCCCCCGGGATTCGAACAACCCGCCGGACCTTACGTCGTTTGCGCCTGCCGCCGCTACCTCCGCCGCCCCACCCCTGTCATCCCGGTTTCCGCGCAGCGGAACACCGGGACCGGGCGCCGCCGCCCGCCGGCCGTCTCCCACCTCGGGCGCGTATGGGTCCCGGTCTTCGCCTGCGGCGAAACCGGGATGACAGCCGTGGGGGTGCGCAGGCCGATGGCCGCCGCAGGCGCTCCCCATGCTCCCCCTCTGGGGGAGCTCGCGAAGCGAGAGGGGGCCCGGCCACGGAGCCGGCGCCCCCTGTCATCCCGGTTTCCGCGCAGCGGAACACCGGGACCCATACACTCCGCCTCTCCGGAAGAGGCGCGGCGGCGCCGTCCGCGGGCCGTGCTCCACATCGGGCGCGTATGGGTCCCGGTCTTCGCCTGCGGCGAAACCGGGATGACAGCGGTGGGGGTGCGCGGGTTGATGCCGCCGCAGGCGCTCCCCATGCTCCCCCTCTGGGGGAGCTCGCGAAGCGAGAGGGGGCCCGACCGCGGCGCCAGCGCCCCCTGTCGCCCCGGTTTCCGCGCAGCGGAAGACCGGGACCCATAGACTCCGCCTCTCCGGAAGAGGCGCGGCGGCGCCGCCGCGGGCCGTGCTCCACATCAGGCGCGTATGGGTCCCGGTCTTCGCCTGCGGCGAAACCGGGATGACAGCCGTGGGGGTGCGCAGGCCGATGGCCGCCCCAGGCGCTCCCCATGTTCCCCCTCTGGGGGAGCTCGCGAAGCGAGAGGGGGCCCGGCCCCGGAGCCGACGCCCCCTGTCATCCCGGTTTCCGCGCAGCGGAACACCGGGACCCATAGACTCCGCCTCTCCGGATGAGGCGCGGCGCCGCCCGCCGGCCGTCTCCCACATCGGGCGCGTATGGGTCCCGGTCTTCGCCTGCGGCGAAACCGGGATGACAGCGGTAGGGGTGCGCGGGTTGATGGCCGCCGCAGGCGCTCGATTGACCGCGGAGGGCGGCGAGGCCGCGTCAGATCTGCCGGGCGCGGCCTTCCCAGTAGGGCGCGCGCACCTTGTTGCGCTGGACCTTGCCGGCCTCCGAGCGCGGCAGCTCGGTCACGAAGTCGAGGCTGCGCGGGACCTTGAAGCTGGGCAGGCTGTCGCGGGCGAAGGCCAGGATCTCGTCGGCCAGCAGGTCCGAGGGCTCGTAGCCGGGCTTCAGCAGGATCACCGCCTTCACCTGCTCGCCCCATTCGTCGTGCGGCACGCCCACGGTCGCCGAATCAGCCACCGCCTCGTGCTTGATCAGCTCGTTGTCGACTTCCTGCGGGTAGATGTTGACCCCGCCCGAGATGATCGTCTCGGCGCTGCGGCCGGTGAGGAACAGGTACCCGTCGTCATCGAAGTAGCCCATGTCGCCCATGGTGAAGTAGTCGCCCACGCGGCTCGACTGGGTCTTCTTCTCGTCCTTGTAGTAGGTGAAGCCGCCGCCCGGCGGCAGCTGGTGGTAGATCGTCCCGGCCACGTTCGGCGGGCACTCGTTCCCCGCCTCGTCCAGGATCTTCGAGCCCAGCAGCTCGGGCCGCTTGCCCACCGAGCCCGGCTTCCTCAGCCACTCGTGGCTGTCGATCAGGAAGCCCGCCCCGCCCTCGCTGCCCGCGTAGTACTCGGTCAGCACCGGGCCGAACCACTCGATCATGGCGTGCTTGACCTCGGGCGGGCAGGGCGCCGCGCCGTGGATCAGGAACTTCACCGAGGCGACGCTGTAGCGGGCCTTCACCTCGGCCGGCAGCGCCAGCAGCCGCTGGAACATGATCGGCACCAGATGCATGTGCGTCACCCTGCGCTCCTGGATGGTCCGGAGCGTGGCCTCGGAGTCCCACTTGTCGAGGAACACCAGGGTCGCGCCCGCGCCCATGGAGAAGCTGACGTCGAAGGCCAGGGGCGCGGCGTGGTAGGCGGGTCCGGCGCACAGCTGCACCGACTGGGCGTCGTAGCCGCGCAGGGCGTAGATGCCGGGCGCCGCCACGGCGGGGGCCGCGCGATAGACGCCCTTCGGCCGCCCCGTGGTCCCCGAGGTGTAGAGCATCTGGTTGCCCAGCACCGGGTCGTCGATGTCGGAATCGTCGAGACCGGCGAGGGCGGCGTCCCAGGCCTGGAACCCGTCGATGGCTCCGCCCGCCGCGACCTTCAGCCGAAGCTCCGGCGCCTGGGCGGCGGCCGGGCCGCAGGTGGCGATCCGCGCCTCGCCGAACACCGCCTTGGCCTCGCAGTCGTTCAGGATGTAGGCGATCTCGTCGGCGGTCAGGTGCCAGTTGACCGGCGTGAGACGGAACCCGCCGCGGCGGCACGCGGCCCAGACCGCGATGAACTCGTGACGGTTCGACATGACCAGCGCGACGGCGTCGCCCGCCGCCAGCCCGGCGCCGCGCAGCAGGCGCACGATCCGGTTCGCCTCGGCGTTGAGGTCGGCGTAGCTGACGGCGCGCCCGTCCGGGTCGATCACGGCGGCCTTGTCGGGCTGCAGGTTCGCCCACATCGCCGTCGTCATGCCGGTCGCCGCGGCGGCCTCAGGGTCGGTCAGCCAGGCCGCGCGCGTCATCACTTCGCTCATCGTCTCCTCCGCCGGGTCATTCCCGATCTTCGAAAACGACCATGGCATGGCGGCGCGGCGCGCCGCTAGAGCGGTCGCGCCGCTTCACGACTCTCCACGCGGACAGCCCTTCGGCGGACCTCTCGGCCGCCGCCTGGGTTCACTTCGGCGCGAGCCGGCGGAACACCCATCCGCCCACGGTGGCGCAGACGCCGGTCAGGAACGTGCCCCAGATCACGTCCAGCACCGTGATCTGCGTCGACCAGACCTTCAGCGTCGCCTGGTTGGTCAGGTCGTAGGTCGCGTAGGCCATCGCGCCCAGCAGCCCGCCGGTGACCGTCGTCTGCCGCAGCGGCTTGTCGCGGTTGGGCCAGATCGCCAGCACCAGGATCCCCAGGATGTAGACCAGGTAGAAGACCACCGCGGCCGGCAGGTTCAGCGGGTCGGCCGGGTCGCGCAGCACCGGGTCCAGCGTCGGCCGGTACAGGCCCGGTCCGAACTGGGTCAGCCAGACGGCGTCCACGGCCGCGAAGGCGATCCCGGTGGCGAGGTAGGTGGCGATCAGTCGAAGCATCGGTGTCCCCCCAATGCGCCCGTCAGGCGGGCTTCAGCCGGTAGTGGCTCACGCCCCACTCCGTCCCGCCACGGTGGCCGAAGAGGCCGGCCGTGGCCAGGAAGAACAAGCGCCACCGGCGATGCCAGAGCGTCGCGTCCTTGCCGTAGACCGCCTCCAGCGTGGGCCGGATCTTCGCGGCGTTGCGGTCGTAGGCCTCCAGCCAGTGCAGCGCGGTCTTCTGGTAGTGCGCGCCGCTCCAGCGCCAGTCCTGCTCGACCGTGAAGAGGTCGCCGAACTGGTGCATCAGCCCGTGGCTGGGCATCACGCCGCCCGAGAAGAAGTACTTCCCGATCCAGTCGGCCTCGTCGTTCACGTCGAAGCGGTAGGGCGTCGTCTTGTGCGTGAAGACGTGGATGAAGAGCCGTCCGTCGGGCTTGAGCCAGGTCTTCACCCGGCCGAGCAGGGCGCGCCAGTTGGACATGTGCTCGAACATCTCGACCGAGACGACCCGGTCGAACTCGCCGGGCGCCTCGAAGTCGTTCATGTCGCAGGTGATGACCTCGAGGTTGCCCAGCCCGCGTTCCTGCGCCCGGGCCAGGATGAAGGCCCGCTGGCTCGCCGAGTTCGACACCGAGGTGATCCGCGCGTTCGGGTAGGTCTTGGCCATCCACAGCGACAGCGAGCCCCATCCGCAGCCGAGCTCCAGGATCCGCTGGCCGTCCTGCAGGTCGGCGTGGGCGGCGGTCTCCTTCAGGGCGTGCTCCTCGGCCTCGACGAGGGTGTCGGCGGGGTCCAGGTAGAGGCAGGACGAGTACTTCAGCTGCGGGCCCAGGCAGTTCAGGAAGAACTCGGCGGGGACCTCGTAGTGCTGCGCGTTGGCCGCGTCGGTATGCGTCGCGATGGGGTGCTCGGCCATGTCGCGCGCGAAGGCCGCTTCCGTGCCGGGCCCGGCCTTGGCGTGCTGGCGCCGGGCGTTGGACACCAGCACCTCGATCGCGGTCTTGCGGACGATGTCGGGAAGCGGGGCGCCTTCGAAGGTGTCGATGACGAACGAGGTCAGGCTCATGCGGTGTTCGGGTCTCAGCGCTTGGGGGGCAACGGGAAGAATACGGAGGTGCGCGCCTGATAGCTGCGGAAGGCGTCGCCGCGCGACTTCAGCATGGCGTCCTCCAGCGGCGGCACGCCTGAGACGTATCGCAGCAGGCCGAACATGACCGCGGGCGCCGCGAGGCTGAGCCAGGTGACCGGCCGCGCCGGATCCAGCGCGATGGCCGGATAGGCGAGCCAGCCCAGCCACTGGAAGAAGTAGTTCGGGTGCCGCGACCAGCCCCAGAGCCCGCGATCCATCACCTGGCCCCGGTTCGCCGGATCCCCCCGGAACCGCTTCATCTGGCCGTCGGCGACGCCTTCGCCCCAGATCGCGCCCAGGAACAGCGCCACGGCGAGTGCGTCCCGCCAGCCCACCGGACCCGGCGCCCGCGCCGCCAGGACGACCGAGAGCCCGAGCAGCGCGGTGGCCGGCGCCTGCGGCAGCGTCACGAACAGCATCCGGGCGGGATAGGTCTTCGGATCGCCGGTGCGGAACGCCGCGTAGCGGGCGTCCTCGGAGTGGCTCGCCACGCGCGGCGTCAGGTAGAGGCCCAGCCGCAGCGCCCAGGCGGCCATGAAGGCGGCGACGAGCCAGCGGCGCGCCTCGGGCGATTCCGCACCCCATGGGCAGAGCGCGGCGGCGGCGAGGGTCGCGCCCGTGCCCCACGTCCAGAAGACGTCGGTCCAGCCGCCGTTCCTCCGCGCCAGCCCGAACGCCCAGGCAGCGACCATGACGGCGAGCATGGCGACCAGCACGCCTAAGACAAGTTGAAGCAGCATCCGCCCTCCGAGCGTGCGATACCATCATGATCCGGCCGCGAGCGCATCCAGTGCTGTGACTGGGCCGTAGCGTTTGCTAAGCACTCGGGCGGCGAGGGGACGCGCCCGGGGGCGCTTGCGTGCATCAAGGTGGAATCGGCGACATGAGTGGTGTTGAGCGGCGGAAAGTGGCCGTGGTGGGCTCTGGCGTGGCCGGGCTGTCGGCCGCCTGGCTTCTGTCCCAGCGGCACGATGTGACCCTGTTCGAATCGGACCCCCGCCTCGGCGGACACGCCAATACCGCGGAGGCGCCCGGGCACAAGGGGTCGGTCCCGGTCGACACGGGCTTCATCGTCTACAACGAGGCCAACTACCCGAACTTCACCGCGCTTCTCGCCCACCTCGGCGTGCCGCACGTCAACGCCGACATGAGCCTCTCGGTCAGCCTCGACAACGGCGATTTCGAATACTCCAGCTACGGCGCGCTCGGCGTGTTCGCGCAGAAGCGGAACCTGTTCTCGGCGCGCTTCTGGCAGATGCTGCTCGACATCACGCGCTTCTACCGCAAGGCCCCGAAGGACCTCGCCGACCTCGTCACGCCGCAGACCTCGCTCGAGGACTACCTGGAGGCGCACGGCTACTGCCAGGCCTTCCGCGACGACCACCTGCTCCCGCAGGCCGCGGCCATCTGGTCGACGCCGCTGAAGGAGATCGGCCAGTACCCCGCGGCGTCCCTGATCCGCTTCTTCCTGAACCACGGGATGATGAGCATCTTCGGACGCGGCCTCTGGCGCACCGTGGCCGGCGGCAGCCGCGCCTATGTGGAGAAGCTGTCCGAGCAGTTCCGCGGCGAGGTCCGCAAGGGCGTGCGGGTCGTGGGCGTGAAGCGCGACGCCAACGGCGTGGAGCTGCGGCTCGCCAGCGGCGCGCGCGACCGCTTCGACGAGGTGGTGATCGCCACGCACGGCGACACGGCGCTCTCGCTGCTGGACGATGCGACGGCGGATGAGAAGAGCCTGCTCTCCTGCTTCCGCTACAGCCGCAACCTCGTGGCCCTACACACCGACGCCGGGCTGATGCCGAAGCGGCGGCGCGCGTGGTCCAGCTGGAACCACATCGGCTTCCGCGACGCGCCGGGCGAGGGCGCCGTCACCTACTGGATGAACCGCCTGCAGAGCCTGAAGGACGCGCCGGAGCTGTTCGTCACGCTCAACCCGAACCGCGAGATCGCCGCCGACAAGCTGATCCGCACCGAGGTCTACGACCACCCGCTGTTCGACGGGGCCGCCGTCGAGGCCCAGACGCGACTCTGGGACATCCAGGGCGTGCGGCGCACCTGGTTCTGCGGCAGCTACTTCGGGCACGGCTTCCACGAGGACGCCCTGCAGTCCGGGCTGGCCGTCGCCGAGCAGCTGGGCGGCGTTCGCCGCCCCTGGGACGTGCCCGACGAGAACGGCCGCATCCACGTGCGCGCGCCGGCCGCGCCGGTCGACGCGGCGGCTTAAGCCATGTTCGCCTCGGGGCTCTATCCGGGGATCGTCACCCACGCCCGCCTGAAGCCGCGCGTGCACAAGCTTCGCTACCGCATCTTCATGCTGCTGCTGGACCTCGACGAGCTCGAGGCGCTGGACAGGGGGCTGCGGCTGTTCTCGCTGCGGGGCTTCAACCTCGTGGGCTTCGATCCGCGCCGGCACGGCGACGGTTCGGGAACGCCGCTGAAGGCGCAGGTCGAGGCCAAGCTGGCCGCCGCCGGCATCGCGCACGGCGGTCCGGTCCGGCTCCTGGCCATGCCGCGGATCCTCGGCATGGGGTTCAACCCCCTGACCGTCTACTACTGCCACCGGCCCGACGGCGCCCTCAGCGCCATCCTGTACGAGGTGAACAACACCTTCGGGGAGCGCCACAGCTACCTGATCCCGGCGGCCGACGCGCCCGTGGTGAAACAGGCCTGCGAGAAGGGCTTCTACGTCTCGCCGTTCATGGACATGGACCTGTCCTACGCCTTCCGAATGCGGCCCCCGGCCGAGGCGGTGCAGGTGTTCGTGGACGTGGACGACGCCGAGGGGCGCGTGCTGGCGGCGGGCTTCACCGGCCGGCGGCGGGAACTGTCCGACGCGGCCCTGGCCCGCGCCTGGTTCACGCATCCCTGGATGACGCTGGGCGTGGTCGCCGCCATCCACTGGGAGGCGCTGTTCATCTGGCTCAAGGGCGAGAAGATCCGGCAGCGTCCGCCGAAGCCGGCGTGGCCGGTCACCGTGGTGGACTCGCCGCTGACGGCGGTGGCCTAGCCGCAAGCTCCGCGGCCAGCTCGTCCAGCGGGGCCTGGCTGATGCGCACCGTGCCGCCCTGTGGCCGGTCCAGGTCGAGGATCAGGCCCAGGGCCAGGGTCAGCAGCAGGAACATCATCGCCACCGAGCGCCGATGCGGCCGGGCGGCGGTCGCGAGGGTCGATCCCAGCACGCCCGCGGCCACCAGCGCGTAGATCGCCAGCGCGGCGATGACGCTGGCCGGGAGGCGCGCCGCATGCGCCGCCTCGCGCGCGACGCCCACGTCGAGGGACTCGTTCACCGCCGGCACGACCAGCGCGGCCAAAGGGGTCGTGCGGATCGGCGCGGCCGCGGCCAGCATGGCGCTCTCGATCCGCGTCCTCAGGTCGGCGGAGGCCTTGGCCAGCGGCGGCTTCCGGGCGGCGTCGGCGTGGCCGTACCGGGTCCGGAGCATGACGTACTCGCGGTAGAGCCGGTCCAGCTCGTCCGCGGCGGGCGGATCGAGAAGCCGCACCCGCATCACGGCGGTCCCGATCGCGCTGGCCTCGGCGACCACGAGCTCGCGCCGGGTCTCGTAGCGATCGAGCGCCAGGCCGAAGGTGAAGGCGATCAGCAGCGCCAGAAGGCCCAGCACGCCCGAGAGCACATAGCCCTGCGTCTCGTCCTGGCCCCGCGGCCTGCGCCCGGCCAGCCAGCCGCCCAGCTCGCGCGCGGCCAGCAGGGCCACGAAGAGCCCGCCGGCCAGCACCGGCAGCGGCGCAGTCTGCAGCACAGCGTCCATGGATCGCCCCCGAAAGCGCGACTATGGCGCGGCGGGCGTCGCCGGCATAGCGCGGCGGAAGACCCAGACCTCGCCCACGCCGCCCAGGTCGACGGGCGCGCCGTCGAGCGCCAGTCCCACGGCCTCGGCGATCGGCTGCGGCGCCGTCCAGTAGTAGGTCAGCCGCTCGGGGCTGCGGCGCAGGATGCGGCCCGCCGCGTCGAGGACGACGTACTCCACCACCTGGTCAAGGCGGTTGATGCCCTCGCGGAAGCGCCGCTCCTGGATGAACAGCCGCAGGCGTCCGCCGTCGTCCAGCGGCAGGTCCAGCACCGGCTTCGTGGGATCGGCGGGGCCGGGCCGCCGCATGATCTCCAGGCTGGGCAGGTGGAAGGCCGCGCGTCCGCCGGGCGCCAGGTGCCGGGCGGCGGTGGCGAAGGTGTTGCGCCAGGCCGCGCCGCCGGGGACGTGGGCGAGGGTGAAGTAGGGGCAGATCACCAGGTCGAACGTCCGCTTGAGGTCCAGCGCCGTCATGTCGCCGCGGACCAGCCGGGCGCGCCGGCCCGCGTCCGGCGCGAGCCCGGCGAGGCGCGCCTGGCCCTGCTGCAGCATCGCCGGCGAGATGTCGACGCCGGTCACCTCGTGCCCGCGGGCGGCCAGGGCGGCCGTCAGCCGGCCGGTGCCGGCGCCCAGCTCCAGGATCGATCCGCCCGGCGGCGCGAGGCCCGCGTAGAGCGCCTCGTCCCCGGCGAGCCGGCTGTCGGCGGCCGTCACCCGGTCGTAGAAGGCCGCGCTCAGGCTGGCGGGGGCGTAGTAGGGCAGGGCCTTGACCATCCCGCGTTTGTGACCTCGCCGTTGCGCCCAATCAATGCAGGCTCCACATTCGCGGCGTTCGATGGCGCGGCCTCGAAGGGAGCCCTCATGACCCGACTGACGCGACTGGTGCTGCTCGCGCTCGCCCCGCTGATGCTGGCGGCCTGCGGGATCAACACCATCCCGACCCGCGAGGAGAAGGCGAAGGCCCAGTGGGCCGAGGTGCAGAACCAGTACCAGCGCCGCGCCGACCTGATCCCCAACCTCGTCGCCACCGTGAAGGGCTATGCGGCGCAGGAGTCGAACGTGCTGATCGGCGTCACCCAGGCCCGCGCCAGCGCGCTGCAGGTGCGGTCCGACCCCGGGATCACGCAGGACCCCGCGGCGTTCCAGCGCTACGCGGCGGCGCAGAACAACCTGTCCCTGGCGCTCGCCCCGCTGCGGGTGCTGCAGGAGAACTACCCGGACCTGAAGTCCAACGAGAACTTCCTGGCCCTCCAGAGCCAGCTCGAAGGCACCGAGAACCGGATCGCCGTGGCGCGGCGCGACTACAACGAGGCGGTGCGCGAGTACAACACGACGCTGCGCACCTTCCCGCAGATCATCTGGGCCAGCACGGTCCACGGCGGCTCGAAGCCGATGCAGCTCTTCCAGGCCACGGCCACCGCGCAGTCCGCGCCGACCGTCGAGTTCGCGCCCGCGGCTCCGGCCGTCGCCCCGCCGCCGGGCGCCGCGCCCGGTTCGCCGCCGCCGAAGTAGCCGCAGCGTGCCGGCCGGCCTGTTACGGATCGTCCTCGCGCTCAGCCTGTTGCTGGTCGCGCCCGCCTGGGCCGCGCCGAAGTTCCCCGCGCTGACCGGCCGCGTCGTGGACGAGGCCGGGATCCTGTCGCCGGCGACCGAGCAGAAGCTGACGGCGGAGCTGGCGGCGCTCGAGCAGAAGACCGGCCGCCAGGTGGTGGTCGCCACCCTGTCCAGCCTGCAGGGCTACGAGATCGAGGAGTACGGCTATCAGCTGCTCCGGACCTGGGGCATCGGGCGCAAGGCCGAGGACGACGGCGCGATCCTGATCGTCGCGCCCAATGAGCGGAAGGTGCGCATCGAGGTGGGCTACGGCCTCGAGCCCGTGCTCACCGACGCGCTCTCCAGTCTCATCCTCCAGCGGCGGATCCTGCCGGCGTTCAAGGCCGGCGATCTGGAGAAGGGGGTGGTCGACGGCGCGGAGGCCATCATCGCCCAGCTGGGCCTGCCGCCCGAGGAAGCCAGGGCGCAGATCGCCCAGGCCGAGGCCCAGCAGGCCGCGAGCCGGCCCGCCGGCGGCGGGGGCGGCGATCTGCCGTGGGTCATCATCGCCATCGTCGTGGTCTTCTGGGTGCTTGGCGGCGTGACGCGCGTCTTCGGCGCCCGGCGGCGCTTCGGCGGCAACGGTCTGTGGTGGCTGCTGCCGCTCATCCTCTCGAGCTCCAGCCGGCGCGGCGGGGGCTGGAGCGGCGGAGGCGGCGGCTGGTCCGGGGGCGGCGGATTCTCCGGCGGCGGAGGCTCGGGCGGGGGCGGCGGCGCCTCGGGGAGCTGGTGATGACGGAAAGGCCTCTCCTCACGGCGGACGAGCGCGGGGCGGTCGAGGCCGCCGTCCGCGCGGCCGAGGCGCGCACGACCGGCGAGATCTACTGCGTCCTCGCCGAGGAGAGCGCGGACTATCACGCCACCCCGCTGGCCTGGGCGGCCGGCGTGGCCTTGCTGGCGCCGGCCCTGCTGCTGATGGCCGGGATCGAGGTGACGGCGCCGGACGTCGGGCTCCTGGGGGGCGCCTGGACCGCCGACCAGGTGGAGGACGTGGGCGAGGCCAGCGCGCGCGCCGCGCTGGTGGGGGCCCTGGTCCTGCAAGCGACGCTGTTCCTGCTGACGCTGCTGGTCACGGCCATCGGGCCGGTGCGGCGCGCGCTGACGCCTCCGGGCATGAAGCGCGACCGCGTGCGCCAGCGGGCCGAGGAGCAGTTCCTGTCGAAGAACCTGCACGCCACCCGGGAGCGGACCGGCGTGCTGATCTACGTCTCGGCCGCCGAGCGCATGGCCGAGCTCATCGCCGACGAGGGCATCGACGCGAAGGTCCCGGCGGGCACGTGGGAGCGCCCGATGTCCGCCCTGACCGAGGGCCTGAAGCGCGGCGCGGCGGCCGAGGGCCTGTGCGCGGCGGTCGGCCAGTGCGCCGACATCCTCGCCGACCACTTCCCGGCCCGCCCGGGCGACAATCCCAACGAGCTGCCCGACGCGGTCGTCCTGCTGCCGAAGGCGTGAGGCGGCGAGCGGAAAAACCTCTGCCGCTGGATACACATAGGTTGTTGCCGCGCCGTCCCGCCCGGCGAATAATGGGCGCTGGCTTGGGGGAGCCGCCGGGGAACGCGTGGCGTACGAACGCGAGAGCTTGGCCGCGGTGAAGGAGCGGCTGCGGCGGCTCGAAGCGGCCGTCGACGCCATGCAACTCGGGCTTTGGGAATGGGACGTCCGCACCGGGGACCTGACCTGGAACGTCCGCAATCGCGAGCTGTTCGGCGTCCCTGAAGACCGCGCCCTGAAGGTCCAGGACTACCCCGGGCTGGTGCATCCCGACGACCGCGAACCCCTCCTGGCCGCCTATCGCGCGGCCGCCAAGGACCCGGACGGCGGATCCTTCTCCGTCGAGTACCGGACGCTGTTCGAACCCCAGGGGCGGACCCGCTGGGTGCTGACGCGCGGCCGCGTCCTGCGGGACGGTACGGGGGCCCGCCTGGTGGTCGGCTCCACGCTGGACATCACCGACCGCAAGGCCGCCGAGGAGCGGCGCGACCTCGTGCTGCGCGAGATCGC
>NZ_JAEUMN010000154.1 GCF_016793225.1 Phenylobacterium sp. | reverse complement strand
CCGTCCGTGTCCGGCGAGCCCGCGCCGCCCAGGTGGGCGGACAGCTTGTCGGCCGCCTGCGCAGGCGCGCCCAGAAGCGCGGCCGCGGCAAGCGCCAGCATGCAGTTCTTGATCATCTCGTCCTCCATCCGCCCCCGACTTGGAGGCGGGATGGAAGCCTAGGGGCCGAAGCGCGTCAATTGCGTGTCGGGATCACCACCGGCAGGTGCTCGTAGCCCTTCACGAACGACGACAGGACGCGCCGCGGCGGTCCCACCACTTCCAGCCGCGGGAACCGGGCCAGGATCTCTTCCCAGATGATCTTCAGCTGCAGCTCGGCCAGGCGGTTGCCCACGCAGCGGTGGATGCCGAAGCCGAAGGACAGGTGCTGGCGCACGCGGGGCCGCTCGATCCAATAGTCGTTCGGCCGCTCGATGACCTCTTCGTCCCGGTTGCCCGATACGTACCACATGGCGACCTTGTCGCCTTCCTTGATGGTCTTGCCGCCCAGCTCGACGTCCCGCTTGGCCGTGCGGCGCATGTAGGCCAGCGGCGTCTGCCAGCGGATCGTCTCGGAGACCATGTTCGGGATGAGCGCGGGGTTCTCGCGCAGGATGCGGTTCTGGTCCGGGTTCTGGTGCAGCGCCAGGACCGAGCCCGAGATCGAGTTGCGGGTCGTGTCGTTGCCGCCGACGATCAGGAGGATCAGGTTCCCGAGGTACTCCATGCGGTCCATGTTCCGCGTCGCCTCGCCGTGGGCGAGCATGGAGATCAGGTCGGGCTTCGGCGGGGCGTTCACCCGCTCGTTCCAGAGGTTCATGAAGTAGTCGACGCATTCGAACAGCTCCTGGCGCCGCTCCTGCTCGGCGACCTCGGGATCGTTCGACGAGAACATGCCGCTCTCCGGCCCGGCCGTCGCCACGTCCGACCACCGCGTCAGCTTGCGCCGGTCTTCCCACGGGAAGTCGAACAGGGTGGCGAGCGTCATGGTCGTGAGCTCGATCGAGACCTTGTCGACCCAGTTGATCTCCTCGCCGATCGGCAGGTCGTCGAGGATCTTGCCGGCGCGCTCACGGATGATCGGCTCGAGGTAGGCCAGGTGGTTCGGCGCCACGATCGGCTGGACCGTCTTACGCTGCACGTCGTGCTTCGGCTGGTCCATCGCGATGAACATCGGCAGCGTGAAGTCTTCCGCCGGATCGGGCAGCACGATGGTCGGCTCGGACGAGAACACCTCGTGGTTCGTGTCCACCGCCATGATGTCGTTGTACTTGGTGATGGACCAGTAGGCCCCGATGTCCTCCCACGGCGTCTGGGCCGTGTAGTGGACGGGGTCCTCCTTCCGCAGCCGCTCGAAGTAGGGCCACATGGTGTCGGTGCGGAAGAGCTCCGGGTCGGCCGGATTGATCTCCTCGAGCGGCATCGAGTAGGCGGCGTCACGAGCCGCGCGGTGGAGGTCGATCGAGGCGTCGTCCATCTTGTGCATCCTCTCTGGCGCGGGTTCTGCAGCCCGCACGGCGTCAGGAAAAACGATGGCCTTCGACCTTGGCTGAGTCAAGAAAGATGACGCGAGCGTCAACTTCTTCGCGCCTGCAACATGAGGGGACCGAGGTGACGGGACTGACAGGAGGATGCGCCTGCGGCGCGGTGCGCTACGACCTCGCGTCGCGGCCGATGTTCACGAACTGCTGCCACTGCCGCGACTGCCAGCGTCAGGTCGGCTCGGCGTTCGTCATCAACGCCATCATCGAGACCGACAGGATCGCGGTGCGCTCGGGCGAGCTCCGGCCGACCGCCATGCCCACCGACTCCGGCCGCCCGCACCTGGTCTACCGCTGCACGGCCTGCGGCACGACGCTGTGGTCCGACTACGGCGACCGCAGGGTGATGAGCTTCCTGCGCGCCGCCACGCTGGACGATCCCGCCGCGATCGCGCCGGATGCGCATATCTTCACGCGCTCGAAGCTGCCTTGGGTGCGGCTCCCGGACGACACGCCGGCGTTCGAGATCTACTATGACATGCAGGCGCTCTGGCCGCCCGAGAGCCTGGCCCGCAGGGCGGCGCTGAACGTGCGCTGAGCCCGGGTCCCGAAGGCCGCGCGCCCAGAGGCGGCGCCGGAGCGCTCAGCTTTTCTACGCTGCCTGCGGTCCGAAGCTCCGCTAGAGACAACCTGAACATCGCCTCTCGGGAACTTCCATGGCCACCGACGTCCTCTTCCGCCCCTTCGACCTCAAGGGCGTGCACCTTCCGAACCGCATCGTCATGGCGCCCATGACGCGATCGTTCTCGCCCGGCGGCGTCGCCACCGAGGACGTCGCGGCCTACTACGCGCGCCGCGCGAAGAACCAGGTGGGGCTGATCATCACCGAGGGCACGGGCGTCGACCGGCCCGCCTCGCTGAACGACCCGAACATCCCCCGCTTCCACGGCGAGGCCGAGCTTGCGGCGTGGAAGCGCGTGGTCGACGCGGTTCACGCCGAGGGCGGCAAGATCGCGCCCCAGCTCTGGCACGTGGGCGCAGTGCGCACCCGCAGCGAGACCTGGCGGCCGCCCGGCCCCTACGACAGCCCGTCGGGCTACTCGAGCCCCGGCAAGAAGTTCGGCGAGCCGATGAGCGAGGAGGAGGTGGCCGACGCCGTCCGCGCCTTCGCCGACGCCGCCAAGGCCGCCAAGGACCTGGGCTTCGACGCCATCGAGCTGCACGGCGCCCACGGCTACCTGATCGACCAGTTCTTCTGGGACGGCGTGAACCTCCGCGAGGACGCCTACGGCGGCAAGGACATCGCCGGCCGCGCCCGCTTCGCCGCCGACATCCTGCGTGCGGTGCGCAAGGCGGTCGGGCCGGACTACCCGGTGATCATCCGCATCAGCCAGTGGAAGCAGCAGGACTTCACCGCCCGCCTCGCCGAGACCCCGCAGGCGCTCGAAGCCTGGCTGGGCGCCCTGGTGGACGCCGGCGCGGACTGCCTGCACTGCTCGCAGCGGCGCTTCTGGGAGCCGGAGTTCGAGGGCAGCGACCTCAACTTCGCCGGCTGGGCCAAGAAGATCACCGGCGTCCCGACCATCACCGTGGGCTCCGTGGGCCTGTCGGGCGAGTTCATCGCCGCCTACGCCGGCGAAAAGAGCGAGCCGGCGTCGCTGGACCGCCTGGAGGAGATGCTTGAGCGCGGCGACTTCGACCTCGTCGCGGTGGGCCGTGCGCTGCTGCAGGATCCGGAGTGGGTCGTGAAGGTCCGCGACGGCCGCCACGGCGAACTGAAGGCCTTCGACCGCGCGGCCATGGCGACGCTGTACTGAGGTCGAGCGCACCCTCCGACGGCTTAGCCGCCACCTCCCCGCACGCGGGGGAGGTGGCTCATCGCGACGCGATGAGACGGAGGGGGCGGATCCTCAGCCGTTGAAGTTCAGCTTCAGCCCCGGTCGCGGCCAGGTCGCCTTCATCAGCTTGCCGGTAGACGACGCCGTGATCCACGCCGTGCGCATGTCGGCCCCGCCGAAGCAGATGTTGGTGCAGATCAGGTCCGGGAAGGCGAAGTGCTCGACCGAGCCGTCCGGGTCGAAGGCGGTGATGCCGCCGTTGATGATGGTCGCCACGCAGACCTTGCCCGAGGCCTCCACCGCCAGGCTGTCCAGCAACTGGTAGCCGGGCAGGTTGCAGATCACGCGACCGGGCGCGAAGCCGGGGTTCGGCGCGAGGATCCCGGTCTCGGCCACGTCGAAGCCCCACAGGCGGCCCAGCTGGGTGTCGGCCACGTAGACCGTCTTCTCGTCGGGCGAGAGGCCGACGCCGTTCGGCGAGATCAGGTGCCCGCGCTGCTGGCTGATGTGGCTGCCGTCGGCCTTGGCGTAGTAGACGGCGCCGTTCTTCCGGCCGTCGGGGGTCGAGCAGCCGTGGTCGGTGAACCAGAACCCGCCCGACCTGTCGAAGACGAGGTCGTTGGGCCCGACCAGCCGCTTGCCGTCGCAGGCGTCGTAGACCGTCTCCAGCTTGCCCGTCTTCAGGTCGTAGCGCTGGATGTAGCCGCCCGTGTGGGTGGGCGGCGTGGGGCCCGGGATGGTCAGGCCGCCGTTGTCGAGCCAGACGAACGAGCCGCCGTTGTTGGTGATCCAGATGGCGCCGTCGGGCCCGATCGCCGCGCCGTTCGGACCGCCGCCGGTCTCGACCACCGTCTCCTTCGATCCGTCCGGCTTCACCCGCGTCAGCCGCTGGCCCTTGATCTCGGTGAGGATCACCGAGCCGTCGGCCATGGCGATCGGCCCCTCGGGAAACTCCAGCCCTTCGCAGACCACCTCGAAATCCATGGCGCACGCTCCCTCTCTCGTGGCGGCGACCATAGCGCGCGCCTGGAGAGGCGCCATCGGTGACCCCGCGTCAGCGGCGTTCGAGCACCCGGATCGTGAACGGATGCTCGTCGTGCTCCGAAGCCTCGTGACGCTCGGCGCGGACCTCGGTCCACCGGCTCTCGTCGATCGGCGAGAGCACGACGTCGCCCTCCACATCGGCGTCCACGTCGGTCAGGTACAGCCGGCGGGCCTTCGGCAGGGCGAGTTCGAAGAGCGACGCGCCGCCGATCACGCACACCTCGCGCGCGCCGTCGTCCTCGGCCTGCTCGCGGGCGATCGCCACGGCCTCGGAGAAGTCCTCGCACACCACGGCGCCTGCGGGCTCGAACGAGCCGTCGCGGCTGAGCACGATGTTCGTCCGCCCCACGAGCGGCTTCTTCGGCAGGCTTTCCCAGGTCTTGCGGCCCATGATGACCGGCTTGCCCATGGTCACCGCGCGGAAGTTGGCCAGGTCGGTGCGCAGGCGCCAGGGCAGGGTCCCGTCGCGTCCGATCACGCCGTTGCGGGCGCGCGCGATCGGACCGGCGGCGAGGATGACGTTGGACGACATGGGCCCCTCGTTAGCGCGCGCGGGGGCCGGGCGCTACGGATCAGCGCGCCGGCTCGAGCCAGCTCAGCCACTTGCGGCGCACGGCGGCGTCGACGTCGATGTCGAAGCGGCGGCAATAGAGCAGCAGCATGCACAGGACGTCGGCCGCCTCGTCGGCGCGGTCGTGCTCGGTGGCCTCGCCGCGGCCCCGGCTGGACAGCCGCAGGTGCGCCTGGGCCAGCTCGCCCAGTTCCTCCTGGAGCTTGATCAGGTACCAGTCGTCGTCGCGCGCGATGGCGTACTTGCCGGCGTAGATGTCCGAGATCCGCGCCGCCGACTCGGTCACCTCGCGGAGCGTGAGCGGCGCCTTCAACGGTTCAGACCGCGATCGGGGCGGCGATGGACGGGTGCGCCTGGTAGCCCACCAGCTTGAAATCCTCGTAGTCGAACCCGAACAGGTCGTCCTTGTCGGCGATCTGCATGGCGGGCAGGGGCAGCGGCTCGCGCGACAGCTGCAGCCGCGCCTGGTCGAGGTGGTTCAGGTAGAGGTGCGCGTCGCCCAGGGTGTGCACGAACTCGCCGGGCTCGTATCCGCACACCTTCGCCACCATCAGCGTCAGCAGGGCGTAGCTGGCGATGTTGAACGGCACGCCCAGGAACACGTCCGCCGAACGCTGGTAGAGCTGGCACGAGAGCTTTCCGTCGGCGACGAAGAACTGGAACAGGCAGTGGCAGGGCGGCAGGGCCATGTCCTCCACCTCGGCCGGGTTCCAGGCCGAGACGATGTGGCGGCGGCTGTCGGGATTGGATTTCAGGCCCTGCACCACGGCGGCGATCTGGTCGATCACGCGGCCGTCCGGGGCCGTCCACGAGCGCCACTGCTTGCCGTAGACCGGGCCCAACTCGCCAGTCGGATCGGCCCACTCGTCCCAGATGCTGACGCCACGCTCCTGCAGCCACCGCACGTTGGTGTCGCCGCGCAGGAACCACAGCAGTTCGAGGATGATCGACTTGCGGTGCAGCTTCTTCGTCGTCAGCAGCGGGAAGCCCTGCGACAGGTCGAAACGCATCTGCCGGCCGAAGACGCCCAGCGTGCCGACGCCCGTCCGGTCGCCGCGGCGGACGCCGTTCTCGAGGATGTCCTCCAGCAGGCCGAGGTACTGCCGCTCGGGGTGGTCCGGAGCCGCGTAGGGGCGCGAGGCGATGGCGGCGTGGGCGTTCATCGGGAGTCAGCCTCGCGCAGCAAGTGATTCGCGGACAGGCGAATCAGCCGGCGCCGGCGCCTCATCCACAGGCAAGGATGCAACGCCGGAGCGACCGTTGGTCGATTCCAGCCTTGGCGTGCGGCTTCCCCACGGTTAAGGGCGGCGTACAGGATCCATGAGTACGGGGTTTCCATGTTGATTTCCGCGTTCGCGGCCATCGCGCTCTTCGTCGCGCCCGAGGCCACGCAGTCCGGGGAAGCGGCCAAGGCGGCCCAGCCCGAGATGCGCAAGGTCTGCGTGACCTACGAAGTGAGCGGCTCGAACCTCAAGCGCAAGAAGTGCCGCAACGAGCCCGTCAAGGCCGCCACCAAGCCGGGCGAAGGCGCCGCCGAGCCGGCGGACAAGGGCCAGACCAAGCCCGAGTAGCCTCTCCGGAGCGCGCGCCCAGCGCTATCCCGCGAAACCGCCCTCGTCGAGGAACGCCTGTTCTTCGGCCGTCGTCGTGCGCCCCAGCGCGGCGTTGCGGTGCGGAAATCGCCCGAACCTCGCGATGATGTCGCGGTGGATCTCGTGCCACTTGATCATCTCGGCGTCGCCGAGGTCGCGCGCGAGTTCGAGGCCGTATTCCTGGTCCGCCAGGTCCTCGGAATGTTCGAACGGCAGCAGCATGAACTGCCGGAGCTCGGACGGGGCGTCGCGGTGCCAGCCCTTCTCGGCCGCCGCGCGGGCCAGGACGCGCGCCTTGGGGTCCGTGGCCCACGCATGCGCGCTCTCCCGGAAGAGGTTTCGGGGGAACTGGTCCAGCAGGATCAGGAGCGCCAAGGTGCCCTCGGCGGTGTCGGCCCAGTGATCGTACTCGCCGCGCGCCGCGGCATGGTGCACCGGCTCGAACTTCAGGCGGATGGCCGCGTCGAACCTCGGGTTCTTCGAGAACCATTGCTTGGGTCCGGCCTGGGTCCAGAAGCCGAGGATGTCGTGGGGAGTCGCGCTCATCGGCTCATCCTACAGTCCTGTCCCCGTCCCGCGCATCATCCCGTGGCGGCCGCGGCGCCGTTCAAGCACGGTTCAGGCCCGATCGCGCCAACTGTCCCATGAAGGGACTGACCGGCCGCCGAAAGGCGACCGAAATCGGATGAAACGACGATGAAGACGGCGATGACGGCCCTGGCGGTCGTGATCCTGGCGGCGGCGGCGATCCCCGCGCCCGCCTCGGCCCAGCCGGGGGGCGGCGATCGGGCCGAACGCCTGGAGCGGCGGGACCGCCCGCAGCGGGACGGTGCGTCCCGCGACTTCGACCGCGGCCGGCGCGACGGCGGCGGTCGGCGCGAGGGTCCCCCGGTGGCGCGCGAGGCGCCCTCGGCCCCGCAGGCGCCGGCCGCGGCTCAGCCCCGCCGCGATGGCGGGGATCGCGGCGAAGCGCGCGGCGGCGGCGACCGGCGCGAGTGGGGCGGCCGCGGAGACGGTCGCGGTCGTGGCGGCCCGGACGGCCGCGGCGACCGGCGGGACTGGGGCGACAGCGACCGTCGCGACCGGCGCGATGGCGGTGAGCGGGCCGGCGGCTGGCGCGACGGCGACCGCCGCGGCGATGGGCCCCGCAGCGACGGGCGCCGCGACGACGGACCCCGAGGGGACGGCCGCTTCGACCGGGACGGCCGGCGGGACGGTGATCGCCGCTGGGGCGGCGACGGTCGCCGCGACTGGGAGCGCCGCGGGGACCGGGACCATCGGGGCGATCACCGCCGCTGGGAGCGTGGACGCTATCCGTCGAGCTATTTCAGCCCGAACCGCTACCGCTACCGGCACGTGTGGCGCCCGCCGGTGGGCTTCTATGTCCGCAGCTGGACCTATGGCGACTTCCTGCCGCGGAGCTGGTTCGGCCCGAACTGGTGGATCGTCGATCCCTGGTACTACGACCTTCCGCTTCCGCCGCCCGGCTTCAACTGGGTCCGCGCCGGCGACGACGCCCTGCTGGTGGACGAGTGGAGCGGCCGGGTCGTCCAGGTCGTGCGCAACGTCTTCTGGTGATCGCGACGCGACAGGCCGCCCCCTTAGCCCGGCCAGACGGTCCGTCTGAACGGGTGTGGCCCTGGGCCTGACCCTGTCCGCCTCGATTGACCGGACGCCCGCAGCCCTAGCCGGCTGCGGGCGCGTCGCCGTCCGGACGTTCTACGGGCGGCAGCCCGCGCACAGCCCGTGCGCTTCCAGCGTCACGCCTCGCACCTCGTAGCCGGTGGCGCGGGCCATGGCCCGGACCTGCGCGGCGAGGTCGGGCTGGACCTCGGCGGCCTCGCCACAGCAGTCGCAGATCAGGAACGCCGCCACGTGCGCCCCCTCGATGCGGCATGGCACATAAGCGTTCAGACTCTCGATCCGGTGCGCAAATCCGAGGCGTTCGAGGAACTCGAGCGCACGGTACACCGTGGGCGGCTTGGCAGGCTCGCCGCGGTCGCCGAAGGCTGCGATCAGGTCGTACGCCTTCAGGGGCGCGTCGGCGCCGAGCAGCAGCTCCAGCACCCGTCGGCGAGGGGCCGTGAGGCGCTCCTGGGTGGCCGCGCACCGGGCCTCCGCCGACGTCAGCGCGGCCGCGAGCGCCGCGCCGCGCAGCCCGTGGTGCTGGTGCTCCTCGTGATGATCGCACGCCGTGGACATGGGCTGAGGTAACTCCGATCCGGCGCCGGCGGCAACGTGCTTGACGAGCGGTTATGTTATTTCATAACGGTGAACGCTTCTCGCAAGTCCCTCCCAGGCGCTCCATGTTCAAACCGAAGCTCTTCGCCGCGGCCGCCGCCGTGGCCCTCCTCGCCGCCGCCCCCGGGCTGGCCCAGGTCCAGGGCCGGCCGGGCCACGAGGTCAGCGAGGTGGTGGTGACGGCCGCGCCGTTCCCGGTCACCCTCGATTCCGCCACCACCAGCGTCGATATCCTGCGGCGCCAGGATATCGACCAGGCGCCGGTCGGCGGCATCGGCGACGCGCTGAGCGGCGTGGCGGGGGTCCGCTCCAGCGCCTTCGGCCCGGGCGCCAGCCGCCCGGTGATCCGCGGGCTTTCCGGACCGCGCGTCCTCGTTCTGTCCAACGGTCTCGGCCAGGTGGACGCCAGCGCGCTCTCGCCCGACCACGCGGTCGCCACCGATCCCCAGGAAGCCGAGCGCATCGAGGTGCTGCGCGGCCCCTCTGCGCTGGCCTATGGCGGCTCGGCCATCGGCGGCGTCGTCAACATCATCGACGAGCGCATTCCGACCCACCGGCTGGACGGCGCCTTCGAGGGCCGTGCGCTGGCGTCGTACTCGTCGGTGGACAACGGCTGGATGACCGCCGGCGCGCTGAAGGGCGGGGCCGGTCCGTTCGTCTTCAGCATCGACGGCGTGCGCCGCGAGACGAAGGACTACGACGTCCCCACCTTCCCCGAGTCCCGTCGCCAGCTCGAGGCCGACGGCGAACCCTTCCCGGGCGACGTGGATTCCAAGGTGGAGAACACCTTCGCGAACCTGTCGGCCTACGGCGCCGGGCTTTCCTACGTCGGCGCCGACGGCTTCGTGGGCTTCAGCGTCAAGCGGACCGAGACCGACTACGGCGTGCCGGGCCACGCGCACGAAGAGGACGCCGGCGAGGAGGAGGAGGAGGTCGTCACCATCGACCTGGAGCAGACCCGCTACGACCTGCGCGCCGAGCAGAACGGCGATTTCGGGCCGTTCGAGAAGGTCCGCTTCCTGGCAGGCTATGCCGACTACACCCACACCGAGTTCGAAGGCGGCGCGCCGGGGACGGTCTTCAAGTCTGACGGCTGGGAAGCCCGCATCGAGGCGGTCCAGCCGAACCGTGACGGGTGGCAGGGCGCGGTGGGCCTGCAGGGCCTGAAGCGGGACTTCAACGCCATCGGCGACGAGGCCTTCGTGCCGGCGACCCGCACCACGGAGTGGGGCGTGTTCACGCTGCAGCGCTGGGACCGCGAGACCTGGGGCTTCGAGGGCGGCCTGCGGATCGAGCAGAAGGACCTGGAGAGCGTCGTCGGCGATCGCAGCTTCACGGGCGTGTCCGCCTCCCTGGGCGCCTTCGTGCGGCCCGCCGAGGGCGTGTTCCTCTCGGTGAGCGGCTCCCGGACCGAGCGCGGCCCGTCGCAGGAGGAGCTGTTCGCCAACGGTCCGCACCCGGCGACGCGCTCGTTCGAGGTCGGCGACGTCACGCTCGACAGCGAGGTGTCCTACGCCCTCGACCTCACGGGCCACGTGGAACGCGGCCCGTTCGAGGTCGACGCCCACCTCTTCGCCGTGCGCTACGAGGGCTTCATCGACCTGCGCCCGACCGGCGCCGAGGACGCCGACTCCGGGCTGCCGATCTTCCTCTTCGAGCAGACCGACGCGCGCTTCGTGGGCGCCGAGATCGAGGGGTCGTTCCGGGCGTGGGAGGATGGCGGCCGCAGCCTCCGGTTCGAGGCCGCGGCGGACTACGTCCGGGGCAAGACCGACCTCGGACCACCCGCCCGCATCCCGCCGTGGTCCGTGACGGGGCGGGGCATCTACGACGGCGGCTGGTGGAGCGGGAGCCTCGAGGTGCGTCGCGTGGGCGGGCAGGATCGGGTGGCCGACTTCGAGCTGCCGACCGACGGCTACACCCTCGTCAACGCCCAGCTCACCGTCCGCCCGTTCGAAGACAAGGACCTGCGCCTGTTCGTGGAGGGCCGGAACCTCGGCGACGTCGAGGCCCGCGAGCACGCCTCGTTCCTCAAGGACATCGCCCCGCTGCCGGGCCGCAACGTCCGCGTGGGCCTCGGCTACCGGTTCTGAGGCCGGCCGGCGTCTCGGCCGTTGGCTGTGAGTGGGCAGCCTGATCCCTGATCCTCCTCGCGAGGGGAGGGCGATCGCTTATGAAGGTCGGGCGGGGCGGTGTAGCCGCCCGATCTAACCGCAGAGATCGCGGAGGAGGCGGAGATCTCTGCGCGCCCTGCGTCTTCCGCGGGTCATTCGAACGCCTGCGGCGCGCTCACGGAAGGCCTTCGGCCATAGGCGATAGCCCTGCCCGCGAGGGGAGGCGGCTCTGCGCGGCGGAGGGGGCTGAGGGTCGCGCTCGAGAGCGAGACCGTGTCCCTAGCCCTCGCCCTCCGAAGACGTCTCGCCGGCTTCGAAGCTGCGCGGAGCGCGGCGGCGGCGGGGGCGCGCGGGCTTCTCGTCGTCGGCGGCCGCCTCCGGCGGAGGCGCGACGGGTCGCGTGGGACGCAGGAACGCCGGGACGTTCGAATGCTCGCCATCGGCGTCGCGCAGGGTCGGCGCGGGTTCCGGCCGGCTGTCGCCCTGGGGCTCGACCACCGGCATGGGATCGCGCTCGGGCCGGTCCTCGCGGTCGCGGCGATCGCGCTCGAAGCGGGGCCGGTCCTCGCGCGGGCGCTCGTCCCGATCACGCGGCCGATCATCGCGAGGCCGATCATCGCGCGGCCTCTCGTCCCGCGGACGCTCGTCACGGGGCCTGTCGTCACGGGGCCGGTCGTCCCGGAAGCGGTCGTCGTCGCCGCGCGGGCGGTCGTCGCGGCGGTCGCGATCCCGATCGCGGTTCCGATCCCGGCCGTCGCGGCCGTCCCGCTCGCGCCAGCGGTCGCGGCCGCCGCCGTCCCGATCCCGGTCGCGGCCCTGCCAGTCGCCGCGGTCGCGATCGCGGTTGCGTTCCCGGTTCGCCTCGGGGTCGTCGCTGCGCGCCTCGACGCCGGCCTCCGCGGCCTCGTCGGCCGCCTGGGCCGCGGCCTGGCCGCTCTCGTCCTCGAAGTCGATGTCGTAGCCGCTGGCGAACTGGTCCCGGCCGATGATCTCGCTGGCCGGACGGTTCGGCTGGATGGCGCGGATCAGGCGGAAGTAGTGCTCGGCGTGCTGCAGGTAGTTCTCAGCCAGGACGCGGTCGCCCGCCGCGTTCGCGTCGCGGGCCAGCTGTTGGTACTTCTCGAAGACGTGCTGGGCGTTGCCGCGCACCTTCACGCCGTCGGGGCCGTTGGAATCGAACGCCCGGTTGGCGTTCTGCTGTGGCTTGCCGCCGCCGCCGCCACCGCCCCGGTTGCGCCCGCGCTGGCGCTTCATGCCCTTGAAATCTCTCATAATCCAGAAACCGTTCGGTCTTTCCTGAGCGCCTCTGCGGCGTCTCGCCTCCAGCTCGATCCGACCTCGGCCCAGTCGCGATGTGAAGGCGTAAGTGTTCCCCGTCTTCCGCCCGGAAGCTCATCAGCGAGAGGCCTGCCCGATGTCGAGAAGCTCGCGCCTGTCGGGTCGGGCGGGCGTCCTTCATGGGGACGCATCTACCTGCAACACCGACGAATTTGGGTGGAGACGGCTCCTGATGTAGCGAGTCAGGCCGCCGTTTCCAAGGTCTTTTTCTCGCCCGTCACGACGCGGTCGCGGTCGCCGAGGTCACGGATCGTTCTCACGAACACCGCGCCGGCCTCGCGGAACAGCGCCTCGACCGCGTCCTTCTGGTCGTAGCCGATCTCGACCGCGAACCGGCCGCCCGGCTTCAGCACCCGCAGGATCTCCGGCGCCAGGATCCGGTAGTGGGCCAGACCGTCGGCGCCGCCTTCCAGGGCCACCCGGGGCTCGTGATCGCGGACCTCCGGCTCGAGGGTCTCGATCACCTCGGACGCGATGTAGGGCGGGTTCGAGACCACGACGTCGAACGCGTTCGCCTCCAGCCCTGCGCTCCAGTCGCTGCGCAGGAGGGCGACCCGGTTCGCAAGACCGAGCGCGGCGGCGTTGTCCCGGGCCACCGCCAGGGCCTCCTCCGAGATGTCCACGCCCAGCCCCTTCGCCGCGGGCCGCTCGGCCAGGATCGCGAGCAGGATCGCGCCCGAGCCGACGCCCAGGTCCAGGATCCGCCAGGCCGCATGCTCCGGGAAGTCCCGCAGGACGTACTCCACCACGGTCTCGGTGTCGGGCCGCGGCGTCAGCACGTCGGGGGTCACCGACAGCATGATCTTCCAGAAGCCCTTGCGTCCCAGGATGTGGCTCACCGGCTCGCGCCGCTCGCGGCGGGCGAGGTAGTCGTCGAGCCGGGTCTCCTGGGCCTCGGTCAGCGCCCGGTAGGGATCGGTCACGATGTCCGTGCGGGTCGCCTCAGCCGCGGCCTCGACCAGCAGGCGCGCGTCTATCACGGGGCCCGGCAGGCCGGCGGCCTCCAGCCGCGCCTTGGCCCGGCTCCAGGCCTGCACCAGGGTAAGGGTCACGGGGCCGCCTGCATGGGCGCGGTGATCGCATCGCCCAGCCCGACCCGGCCGGCCGCCGTCGCGTGCACGTAGATTCCGCAGTTCATGTGGCCGTAGTTGTCGAACAGCGCCTTCACCACATCCAGGTCCTTTACGCCCGTCGCCGGGTCCACCTCGGTCGCCGCGCAGCGGACGATGGGCTTGTACACCCGGGTCCGCGCCCAGCCGGCCATCAACTCGCGGCCCTCCCAATCGTTCTCGGCCCACGCCGGCCAGCCCTCGACGTAGAGGTTGGCGCGGAAGCGGAGCGGGTCGAGCTCCACGCCCATCTTCTGCGAGAGATCGCGCACGCTCGCCAGGTTCACGATCGAGACCTGGCCGAGGGGGTGGTCGGTGAAGCGGAAGTCCCCGCGCGCCTCAACCACCCGGAGCGGGCCGCGCAGGTCGTCCGGCTCCAGGAACGCCGTGAGCCAGGCGGCGAACGCTTCACGGCCCGCGGGCTCGGACAGGCGGCCCGCGAAGGTCGGCCTCCCGGCGGCTTCCGCAGTGAACACCCCGGTGGCGTCGTCGTGGCGCGTCCGCGCCGCGGCCACCTTCGGGATCGCGGCAAGGACGGTGAACTTCTGCTTGGACATCCACGCCGGCGCGTCCGGGTCGAACCCCGAGGGCCCGTTCTCGACCGCCCAGACGCGGTCGGCCGGAAACCCCTGGCCGGGCGCCAGGTCGACGTGGGCGAGGCTCTCGGGCGTGAAGCCCTTCACCGGATGCCGGAAGATCGCCGCGATGTGCCCGCTCATGGCCGGGCTTCTGGCCCAAGGCGGCCCGCGGCTCAAGCGGTCCGGCGGAACAGGGACCTCCGCGCCGAGTTGAAAGGTCGGCAGGGAGGCATGGGGTGAGCATCACATCCGAAGGAGGAGGCCGCACGTCGCGGCCACGCAGCCCGTCCCGGACAGCGGGCCGGCCGGGGCGCACCTTGCCGACGCCCGAGAGCTTCGAGGCGCGGGAGCCCGGCCGGGGGCGTCTCGCCACGTCGCCGCGCCGGATCCCGCTCCGGGGTTGGAGCGACATCCTGTGGCGCACCTGGCAGGAGACCAACGCCGACCGGCTCACCGTGGTGGCCGGCAGCGTCACCTACTACACGCTCCTCGCCATCTTCCCCGCGATCGGCGTCTTCGTCTCGCTCTACGGCCTCTTCGCGGACGTGGGCGAGGTCCAGAAGCAGCTGGCCCAGCTTTCCGCCGTCTTCCCGCCCGCGGTCGTGGGCCTGATCGGCGAACAGATGGTGCGCCTCGCCACCGGGGATGCGGGCGGTCTGTCGCTGGCCTTCCTGGTCAGCCTCCTCCTCTCGCTCTGGAGCGCCAGCGCCGGGATGCGCTCGCTCTTCGACGGCCTGAACATCGCCTACGACGAGGTCGAGCGGCGGAGCTTCCTGGCCCGCGCCGCCGTGACCTATGGCTTCACGCTGGCCCTGGTGCTCTTCCTGATCGTGATCAGCGGCATCCTGGTCGCCGCGCCGCTCGCGCTCGCGGCGGTCGGCCTCGCCGAGGACTGGCTCATCGCGATCCGCTGGCCGCTGGTCTACCTGCTCGCCAGCGCGGCCTTCAGCGTGGCCTACCGCTATGGCCCGAGCCGCGAGCGCGCCCGCTGGCGCTGGCTGACCCTGGGCGCCGCCGTCGCGGCCGCGCTCTGGATGGTCGGCTCCGCGGGCTTCTCCTGGTACGTCAACAACATCGCGGGGCTGGACCGGACCTACGGCCCGCTCGGCGCCGTCATCGCCTTCATGATCTGGATCTGGTTTTCCGTCATCGTGGTGCTGGTCGGCGCGGAGTTGAACGCCGAGATCGAGCATCAGACGGCGCTGGACTCGACGACCGGGCCGGCCGAGCCGATCGGGGAACGCGGCGCCACGATGGCCGACACGGTCGGCGTGCGGTTCGGCGGTCTGCGGGGACTGCTGGGCGGTCTGCTCGGCCGCGTGAAGCGGCGCTAGCCGGCGGCGTCAGCCGAACTCGTCCTCCAGCGCGGCCAGCCGCGCCGCCTGGTCCTCGGCGATCAGGGGATCGATCACGTCGTCGAGCGCCTCGCCCTCCATCACCTTGGGCAGGTTGTAGAGGGTCAGGTTGATGCGATGGTCGGTCACCCGCCCCTGCGGGAAGTTGTAGGTGCGGATGCGCTCGGACCGGTCGCCCGAGCCCACCTGGCTCTTGCGGCTCTCGGCGCGGGCGGAATCCAGCGCCTCGCGCTGCTGCTCGTAGAGCCGCGCCTTCAGGACCTTCATGGCCCGCGCGCGGTTCTGGTGCTGGCTCTTCTCCGAGCTGGTGACGACGATCCCGGTCGGCAGGTGAGTGATGCGGACGGCCGAGTCGGTCTTGTTCACGTGCTGCCCGCCGGCGCCCGACGAGCGGTAGGTGTCGATGCGCAGGTCCTGGTCGCGGATCTCGATCTCGACGTCCTCCACCTCGGGCAGGACGGCGACCGTCGCGGCCGAGGTGTGGATGCGGCCCTGCGCCTCGGTCGCCGGCACGCGCTGCACCCGATGCACGCCGCTCTCGAACTTCAGCCGCCCGAACACCCCGTCGCCGGTGATCGAGGCGATGACTTCCTTGTAGCCGCCCGCGTCGCCCTCGGAGATGGAGTCGATCTCCACCCGCCAGCCGCGCGACTGGGCATAGCGCTGGTACATGCGGAACAGGTCGCCGGCGAACAGCGCCGCCTCGTCGCCGCCGGTGCCGGCGCGCACTTCCAGGATGGCCGAGGCGTTCTCGTCCTTGTCCTTCGGCGCGAGCAGCAGCGCCACGTCGCGCTCCAGCAGGGGCAACTTTTCCTTCAGCGCCTCCAGCTCGGCCCGGGCCAGCTCGGCCATCTCGGCGTCGCCGCTCTCGGCCATCTCGCGCAGCTCGGGCTCCTCGCCGCGGACGCGCTCCAGCGCGGTGACCGCGTCGGCCACCGGCTTCAGCTCGGAGTGCTCCTTGGACAGGCGCACGATCTCGGCCCCGTCGGTGGCCGCGCCCATGCGCGCCTCGATCTCGCGGAAGCGGTCGAGCACCTGGTCGAGCCTGGCCTGGGGAAGTCGCATGGGGAGCGGTGTCTAGCCGAGCCCGGCCACGGCGCCAATTCCGCGCTATGCTCGCGGGCAGGGAGGACCGCTCATGTCGATGTTCCACGAGGGCAACCGCGAGCTCCAGGACGCCTTCGGCAGCCGCGCTCTGGCCGACCGTCTGGACGAGCGGCTGCGCCACGACCGCTTCACCGACGCAGACGCGGCCTTCATCCAGGGCCAGCCCTTCTTCTTCCTGGCGACGGCCGACGCCCAGGGGCGGCCCGACTGCTCGTTCAAGGGCGGCGCGCCCGGCTTCGCGCGCATCGTGGCCCCGGACCTGCTGGTGTTCCCGGACTACGACGGCAACGGCATGTTCAAGAGCCTGGGGAACATCCGGTCCAATCCGCACGTGGGCCTGCTGTTCATCGCCATGGGCGAGAAGGCCGGCCGCCTGCGGGTCAACGGCGCGGCCGAGGTGGTGGCCGAAGATCCGCTGATGGCCGCGATCCCGGGGGCCCAGCTGCTGGTGAAGGTGACGCCCGTCGACATCTTCCCGAACTGCCCGCGCTACATCCCCCAGATGGCCCTCCAGGCGGCCTCCAGCGACGCGCCGCAGGCCGGGCAGGTCCCGGTGGAGCCCAAGTGGAAGAGCTTCCCGGACTTCGCCGACGTGGTCCCGCCGCGCCGGGCCTGAACCGCTCACAAGGTCGAGGTTGCGCCCGGCGGGCGGGGAACGCCCCGCCGATCCGTGTGTTTTCGCCCCGCGGGACACATGGAGAGATGAACATGGCCATCGAAAGGGTCACCGAGCGGACCGACGGACTGACCAGCGAACGCGTCGTCGAGCGCGATGCGGGCGGCACGACCTACGTCGACACGGGCCGGGGCTCGGGCATGGGCGGAGTGATCATCGGCATCGCCGTGCTGGCGATGGTGGCGATCATCGCCTTCTTCCTGCTGCAGTCGAACCGCAACGACGCGCTCCGCACCGAAGCGGTCACCAGCGCCGCGTCCAGCGTGGCGGACTCCGCCTCGAACGCCGCCGAGGGCGTGGCAGGCGCCGCGGACCGCGCGGCCGACGCGGTGACGCCCAACTGACGTCCGCCAAGACACGCCGCAGAAACGCAAAAGGCCCGCTCCGTCGCCGGAGCGGGCCTCCTCATGTCTGGCGAAAGGTCTAGACCCGCTCGCCCGTGAGCGAGGCGTTGCCGAACATGCCGAGCTTGCAGTTGCCGCTCATCTTGTCGCCGTCCACCTTGGCGGTGAACTCGAGCTTCATCGGCATCGGGTTGGTGATGTCCGTGCTCCAGGTCAGCGTGTCGCCGTCGACCTTTCCGGTCACTTCCTGGGCGCCCATTTCGCTGTCGACCTTGCCGGTGAAGCTGTCGCCGGAGGTGGCGATGTTCACGTTCATGGTGCGCGCGCCCATCGGCGTGTTGATGGTGACTTTCCAGTTGCCGTCCGCGGACATCCTGTCCCTCCTGAAATTGGAGCGCCACCTAAGCGCGGAAGGGGCGCCGGCGCAAGGGTGACGCGGGCGTCATTTTCCTATCCTCGCGGCTCCCGCTTGTCCCGGGTCCGCGGCGCAAGCCTTCAGAGGGCTGGCACGACCGGGGCCTCGCCACCCTCGTCCTGCCGGTGCGGCGTCGACGCGGCCGCCAGCTCCGCCGCGCGGGCCTCGACCAGTTCGACGATGTGGTCGACCATCCGCTCGTTGTCCATCTTGTGGTCCGGCTTGCCGGCCACGTAGACCATGCCCGAGCCCTTGCCGCCGCCGGTGAAGCCGAGGTCAGTCATCAGCGCCTCGCCGGGGCCGTTCACCACGCAGCCGATGATGGAAAGGCTCATGGGCGTGGCGATGTGCGCCAGCCGCTGCTCCAGCGCCTCGACGGTCTGGATGACGTTGAAGCCCTGCCGCGCGCAGGAGGGGCAGGCGATGATGTTCACGCCCCGGTGGCGGAGGCCCAGGCTCTTCAGGATGTCGAAGCCGACCTTCACCTCCTCGACCGGGTCGGCGGCCAGGCTGACGCGGATGGTGTCGCCGATCCCGGCCCAGAGCAGGCCCCCGATGCCGATGGCGCTCTTCACCGTGCCCGTCCGCGTGGCGCCGGCCTCGGTGACCCCCAGGTGCAGCGGGCAGTCGATGGCCTCGGCCAGCTGCTGGTAGGCGGCCACCGTCAGGAACGGGTCGGACGCCTTCACGCTGATCTTGAACTCGTGGAAGTCGTGGTCCTGCAGGATGCGGGCGTGACGCAGCGCGCTCTCGACCATGGCCTCGGGGCAGGGCTCGCCGTACTGCTCCAGGAGGTCGCGCTCCAGCGATCCGGCGTTGACCCCGATCCGCATCGAACAGCCGTGGTCGCGGGCGGCCTGGATCACCTCGCGCACGCGGGCGGCCGAGCCGATGTTGCCGGGATTGATCCGCAGGCACGCCGCGCCCGCCTCCGCCGCCTCGATGCCGCGGCGGTAGTGGAAGTGGATGTCGGCGACGAGCGGGACCTTGGCCGCCTTGGCGATCGTCCGGAACGCCGCCGTGGAGTCCTCGTCGGGGCACGAGACCCGGACGATGTCGGCGCCCGCCTCCTCCAGCTGCCGGATCTGGTCGATGGTCGCCGCCGCGTCCGCCGTGACGGTGTTGGTCATGGACTGGACGGTGATCGGCGCGTCGCCGCCGACCTCCACCGAGCCCACGCGGATCTTGCGGCTCCTGCGGCGGTCGATCGCGCGCCAGGGGCGCACGGCGGTATGGGCTTCGGTCGTCATGGCGGGGGGAAAATAGGGCCGGGGGGCGCCGAACCCAAGCACCGAGTGCGCCGGGTGACCAAGCTCGCCAGTCCGCCTCAGGGGGTCTTCGGCGCCGGCGCCTTCGCGGGCGGGGTCTTCGCGGCGGGGGTGGCGGGGGCGGGGGCCCTGGGCGGCGGAGCGGCAATTGCGGGCGGAGCGGCCACGGCCGGCGCGGCCGCGCCTGCTGTCGCGGGCGGCGCGACCACCAGCTTCGACGCCAGCACCTGGGCCGAGGGCAGGACGCCGGTGGAGCGGCCGTAGACGAACACCTGGACGTCCTGCGGGTTGGAGACGTCGAGCGTGATCCCGGACAGCTGCGGCACCCGGAACGCCTCGCCCTTGGCCAACTGGCGGGCGAAATAGACCGAGCCGTCGGCCCCGCGGATGATCAGCGAGCCGCCCTTCAGCGCCTGCAGCGTGACGACCGACGGGATCGCCGGATTGCCCATGTCGTAGATGCGGCCCTGGGGCGTGAACACCTTGGGCAGCAGGCTCAGGTCCACCGTCGGGGTTTCCTCGGCGCTGGCCTGGGCTGCGTCGGCGGCCGGCTCCAGTCCGAGCGACTTGCGCAGGCCCGGCGTCTCGTAGGGCGTCGGCGTGGTGGATTCCACCGGCGCCGGCAGCGGCGCGCCCAGCGCCATCGGGCCCGCCTTCACCTGCGCGAGGGCCTTCTCGGTCTCGGCCTCGGAGGCCAGCGCCGGCGGCGGGGCGGCGGCCATCATGGCGCGCTGCGCCACGTTCCAGAGCACGATCGCGGCGATGATGATGACCGCGCCCACGAGGAAGGCGGCGACGCGGGGGTCCTTGTCGTCCAGCACGCCCACGGGCGCGCGCAGCGGCTCGTCGAGCACGGGCTCGTCCGACTTGAAGCGCTCGGTGGCGAGGTCCGGATCGAGCCCCAGGGCCGTGGCGTAGGCGCGGATGTAGCCGATGGTGAAGGGACGCGAGGGCAGGGCGTCCAGCCGCATCTCCTCGATCGCCTCCAGGTAGGCCTTCCGCACCCGCGTCGTCTCGGCCAGGTCGGCGAGCGCGAGGCCGCGGTCCAGGCGCGCCGCCCTCAGGGCCTCGCCGATGGTTTCATGCGCGAGAAGCGGGTCCAGCGGGACCGGCGCGGGGGCGTCCGCCTCCGGCCCCTCGGGCGCCGACCGCTCGCGCTCTGCGACGGCCAGGGCGGCGCGCGCCCGCTGCCGGTCGCTCAGCTTCTTTGCGGGTCGTTTGCGCAGCACGCGGGTCCAGGGGCTCCTGCCGTCCCCGATAGTCTCGCCGGATTCGGGCAAGGATCAGACGGCGAGGTAGAGTTTGCGCGCCAGCGTTTCAATCTCGTTCCGGACCGAGCCGGCCGACGACTTGAGCAGCGCCGAGACCCCGCGCCGCGCCGCCTCGCGGTCGCAGGACAGCACCATCTGCTTCACCGGGCCCACGCCGGTCGGCGGCATCGACAGTCGCTCGAAGCCGAGCGCGACCAGGGTGAAGGCCTCGAGGGGCCGGCCGGCCATCTCGCCGCAGACCGAAACCGGCGTGCCGGTCTCGGCGCAGGCGCGCTGGATCGCCTCCATCGCCCGCAGCATCGGCGGCGACAGGAAGTCGTAGCGGTCGGCCACCCGCGGATTCCCCCGGTCGGCGGCAAAGATGTACTGCATCAGGTCGTTGGTCCCGACGCTGACGAAGTCGGTCATCGGCAGAAGGGCGTCCAGGTGCCAGATCAGGGACGGCGCCTCGATCATGGCGCCGACGTCGAGCCGCGAGGGCGTGGGCTTTCCGCGCCGCTGGGCCCAGGCGATCTCGGTGTCCACCAGCGACCGCGCGGTCCGGAACTCGTCGCAGCTCGCCACCAGCGGGAACATGATCCGCAAGGGCCGCCCGCGGGCCGCGTTGATCAGCGCGCGGATCTGGATGCGCAGCAGGGCCGGCCGGTCCAGGCCCATGCGCACCGCCCGCCAGCCCAGCGCCGGGTTCTCCTCGCGCTCCGCCTCCATGTACGGCAGCACCTTGTCGCCGCCGAGGTCCAGGGTCCGGAAGGTCACCGGACGGTCGCCGGCCGCGTCCATAACCCGGGCGTAAAGCGCGGTCTGGGCTCCGGCGCGCGGCATCTCCTCGGATACCATGAACTGGAACTCGGTGCGGAACAGGCCGATGCCTTCCGCCCCCGTGTCCGCCAGGCTCTCCAGGTCGACGTCGAGGCCGGCGTTCATCAGGAGCGTGATCTTCACCCCGTCGCGCGTGAAGGCGGGCGTGTCGCGCAGCTTGGCGAACTCGGCCTTGCGCTGGCGGCGAACCTCGATCCGCGCCTTGATGGCCGAGGTGACGTCCGGCCGCGGACGCAGGTAGGCTTCGCCCGTCTCGGCGTCGACGATGACCGGGTCGCCCTCGGAAACCTTGTCGCGCAGGCCCGCCAGGCGGCCGACGCAGGGGATGTCCAGGGCGCGCGCCACGATGGCGGCGTGCGACGCCGAGGACCCTTCCTCCAGCAACAGACCGCGCAGCTTGTGGCGGTCGTACTCCAGCAGATCGGCGGGCCCCAGGTTGCGGGCGATCAGGATGGCGTTGTCCGGCAGGTCGCGCGCCATGCTGCCGTCGCCGGACAGGTGGCGCAGCAGCCGGTCGTTCAGGTCCTCCAGGTCGTGCAGGCGCTCGCGCAGGTAGGGGTCGCGCGCCTGGCCCAGGCGGGCCCGATGTTCGGAGCGGACCCGCTCGACCGCGGCCTCGGCGGTGAGGCCGTTCTTCACCGCGTCCTCGAGGCTGCGGTTCCAGCCCCGGTCGTGGGCGAACATGCGGTAGGTCTCGAGCACCTCGTAGCTGGCGTCCACGAGGCCGTGCTGGCCCTCCAGCATCTGGTCGATCTGGTCCTTGAGGGCCGTGAGCGCCGAGACCAGCCGCTGCTGCTCGGCCACGACATCCTCGGAAAGGAGCTGCGAGGAGGCGACGGGCGGCTCGTGCAGGACCGCCACGCCGTAGGCCAGGCCGTCCGCGAACTTCGAACCCTTGATTCGCTCCGGGCGGCGGGGGGCAAGTTCGACGCCCTCCAGGTCGCCGATGCTGACCAGCTCGCCCGAGGCCACCATCTCGGCCAGGACCATGGCGATGATCTGCAGATCCTCGACCTCGTCCTCGGAGTAGGTCCGCTCGGTCCGGTTCTGGACGACCAGGACCCCGATGGCGCGTCCCCCGCGCAGCAGCGGCACGCCCAGGAACGCATGGTAGGGGTCTTCGCCCGTTTCCGGGCGGTACGAGAAGGCCGGATGCTCTGGGGCGTCGGCAAGGTTCAGCGGCCGCCCCAGGCGCATGATCTCGCCGACCAGGCCTTCGCCGGGCTTCATCCGCGTGACGTGGACGGCCTTCACGTCCAGGCCCTCGGTGGCGAACAGCTCCATCTCGCCGCTCGCGCGGCGCAGGTAGATCGAGCACACCTCGGCCACCATGGAGAGCGCGATGATGCGCACCACCATGTCCAGGCGCTGCTGCGCGGGGCCGCCCCCGGCGAGCGCCTCGCGGATCTGCCGCAGCAGGCTCCGCTGTCCGCGTATGGCGACCTGGGGGGCCATTCCGGCGGTCCGTCCTCCCGTTTCCTCACCCTTTGACTAGCAGGATTGTCTTTCAGAACCGAGACTCAATGACGTAGCGGCGCCGCCGCCGGGAGAGGCGCCCAGGCGCCGGGCATGGTCCGCCGCCGCGCGCAGTGCTAGAGCGCCGCCGTGCCCGACGCCGAGATCCAGGACCGCGGCTTCATCCCGCCGGCGCCGTCGCCGGGCGAGCGGGACCTGCCGCCGCTCCGCGCGCTCCTCACCTCGATCTCGCGGCCGCTGGAGGGCTGGCCGCGCGCGATCTACGAGCAGCGGGTGTGGCGGCCGCCCGTCCCCGGTCTGCCGGTCTTCATCATGGATCCGGACGCCCTGGGCGCGATCTTCGGCGAGAAGGCGGCGGCGTTCCCGCAGGGCGCGCTCTGGCGGCGCATGATGCGGCCGGTGTGGGGCGACGGCCTGGTGACCTCCGAGGGCGCCGCCTGGCGCTGGCAGCGCCGCGCCACCGCGCCGGCGTTCCGTCCCGCCCACATGCACGCCCTTGCGCCGGTGATGGTTCGCGCCGGCGAGGCGGCGCTAGAGCGATGGACCCGCCAGGGCAGGATCGACCTGGCCCAGGAATGCGGCCGCATCACTCTCGACGTCCTGCTCGACGCGGTGCTTTCGGGCGGCGAGGATTTCGACCGCGAGGAGCTTCGCGGGCTCGCCGAGCGGTTCGTCGCCCAGGTGCTGAAGACGCGGCTCAGCTACTTCTTCGCGCCCGACGCCTTCCACGAAGGGCGCATGTCGCCCGAGGCGCCGGAAGGGGCACGTCTGCGGGCCGGCGTCGATGCCATGATCCGCCGCCGCCGGGCCGAACCGCCCCGCGGAGACCTCGTCGACCTGCTGCTCGGCGCGCGCGATCCCGAAACCGGGCGCGAGATGGGCGACGACATCCTGCGCGACAACCTCCTGGGCTTCATCGTGGCGGGGCACGAGACCACGGCGACGGCGCTCTGCTGGCCGGTCTGGCTCGCCTCCATCCACGAGCCGACCCGCCGTCGCCTGAGAGCCGAAGTGGAGGCGGTGGCCGGCGACGGCGCCATCCGCCCCGAGCACGTCGAGCGGCTGGTCTTCGCGCGGCAGGTGGTCTCGGAGTCCTTGCGGCTCTACCCGGTCAATCACCTGCTCACCCGGGTCTGCGTGGAGACCACAGAGGTGGGCGGCATGCGCGTGAAGGCCGGCGAGCGGATCCTGGCGCCCGTCTACGCGCTGCACCGCCACCGGCTCTGGTGGCGCGAGCCCGACCGCTTCGATCCCGACCGCTTCGCGCCGGACGCCGAGCCGCCGGACCGCCACGTCTACATGCCCTTCGGCGCCGGTCCGCGCATCTGCCTCGGAGCCGCCTTCGCCATGACGGAGCTCACCGTGCTGCTGGCGACCTTCGTGCGCGGCGCGGACTTCACGCCGGACCCCGGCCACCGGGTCTGGCCGGTCGCCGAGAACTCGGTGGTCCGCCCGGAAGGCGGGTTGCCGATGACCGTCGTCCGGCGCTGAGCGGCGTCAGGCGCCCGCGCTGACGGGTTCGCGGATGAGCAGGTCCTCGTAGAACGCGCCGATCGGTCGGGTCGGATGGGCGATCTGGATCTCCAGAATCCACAGGCCGGTGGTCGGCGGCGCGTCGAAGTCGCCCAGGGCGCCGGCCTTGTAGACGGCGTGCGGGAAGTCCGAGACGCGGTGGCCCTTGACCTCCCAGTTCAGCCGCCAGCCCATCGCCGCCGCTCGGTCCCGGGCGTAGGCGTAGAGGCCCGCGCCCGACAAGCCGTCGTCGCGCCAGCGCCGGGCGACGTCGGCCCAGAGCGTGCGCGCCGCCTCGGCGCAGGCCCTCATCTCGGGGTCCTCGCCCACGGTGAAGGTGTCGCCCGCATCCCCCTCGTGGCCGTCCCACACCACGCCCAGGTCGACGTAGAAGATGTCGTCGGGCTGCAGCACATAGTCCGGCTGGAACGGGCCGAAGAAGGTCTCCAGGGTCCCGGGGCCGAAGCGCACCACGTTCCGGTGCCACAGGCGCTCCATGCCCATGGCCTCGAGCACCTCCTGGGCGATCTCGCCGCCGCGTCCCTCCGTGACCCCTGGGCCGATCCGGGCGGCGATGCGGCGGACCGCCTCGAACGTCAGGTCGCGGGCCTTCAGCATGGCGGGCAGCGAGAACGATGCGCCCACGGCCTCTGGCGGGTGGGAAGCGGCGGACATAAAACGGCTCCGGTCTTGGTTATATAAAGATGTCCTTATATGATGTCCAGCGTTCAGGCCGCCTCGGGGAAGATCCGCAGGAAGTTCTCGGCGTAGAACTTGTCGCGCACCGCGGCCGGACGGTCGCCCAGCGCCGTCTCGAACCGCCCGATCGGGTTCCGGCCGCCCTCGATGTGCGGATAGTCCGACGAGAAGAGGTAGAGGTCCGGGTTCGACTGGTCGATGAACGCGCCGACTTCCTCGAAGACGAACGGCGTGAACGCGAGCTGCTGGGTGATCTGCTCGCTGGGCGTGCGGCGGAGGCGCTGCAGGTTCTCGTCGTTGCGGCTCCAGTGCTTCACCACCCAGTCCAGGCGGCGCAGGAGCTCCGGGACCCATCCGGCCCCCAGCTCCACCGAGGCGCCGCGGAGCGTCGGATGGCGCTCCAGGACGCCGTCCAGGACCATCATCGTCAGGAACTGCTCGGGGCCCTCGTGCAGCAGGGCGATGTCCTTGGTGCGCAGGTTCTCCCCACCGCCCAGCCAGTCCTTGGTCGGCGGCCGGCCGTTGTTCATCCAGGCCTTGGCCAGCTGCAGCGGCGCGCCGCCCACGTGCAGCAGGAACGGCGTGCCGGTCTCGGCCAGGCGGGCCCAGAAGGGATCGAGGTCGACGTGCCCGGGCGACCGGTCGCCGCAGGGCCGGTGCGGCACCCACGCGGCCTTGAGGCCGGCCTTCAGCGCGAACTCCAGCTCCTCCAGCGCCAGAGCCGGGTCGTCCAGCGGGACGACCGCCACGCCCAGCAGGCGAGGGTCCGCCTGGCAGAACGCCGCCATATGCCGGTTGTGGGCGCGCGCGGCGCCATAGCGCAGCCGGGGCTCCAGCTTCGACGAGGGCGAGAACGGCATCGCCACGCTGTGGGTCGCGAACACCAGCTGCTTGCGGAACCCCAGCAGGTCCATCGCCACCGAGCGGTCGGCGGCGTTGAACGCGCCCAGCGCCTGGATCTCCTTGGACTTTTCGATCAGCCGGTCGCCCAGCGCGATCTGCTCGGCCACGTGCGCCGGGCTGTGGCGGTTCCCCTGGCCCACGATCACCGCCACCTCCTCGTCGGTGACGATCGACGCCGAGTAGCTGACCTCGGGGATCTCGTCGCGCAGATCGGGATCGGCGTAGGCCTTCAGGAAGTCCGGCAGCTCCATGATGTGGCTGTCGGCGTCATAGTAGGCGCGGTCGGCTGGCGCGTACGGCATCGGATCCTCCCCCTTTTTCCCGACTATGCGCCCGGCGCGCGGCCGAGTCACATGCGTGGAACCTCGCCTTGAGGTTCGGGGCGGCCGGGCGCATCGTCGCGGGCAACGACAAGAGGGCGGGGGAGACGTGATGCGGACGTGGCTGGCCTTTGCGCTTGCCTGGGCGCTGATCCTGGGCGGCGGGTTCGTGGCGCACCGGGTGCAGACCGACGGCGGCGCCGTGACCGTGACGGAGGTCCGGATCCCGACGCGCGAAGGCGTCACGGTCTCGGGCCTGCTCTACGTCCCGCGCAGCGCCACGGCGGCCACGCCGGCGCCGGCCGTCCTGGCCAGCCACGGCTACATCAACACCCGCGAGATGCAGAGCCCGTTCGCGATCGAGCTGTCGCGGCGGGGCTATGTCGTGCTGGCCATGGACATGACCGGCCACGGCTACTCCGGCGGCATCGTGGGCACGGCCGGGTTCGGCGGCCCGGCCGCGCTCGCCCACCTCAAGAGCCTGCCGTTCGTGGACAAGGCCGCCATCGGCCTCGAGGGACACTCCATGGGCAGCGGTCCGGTCATGGCCGCCGCCCTCTCCGACCCGGACGGCTACCGGGCCATTGTGCTGGAAGGCTCGACGCCCGGGCTGCTCGGCGCGCCGGCGCCTGCCAATCCGCGCAACCTCGCGGTGGTGTTCGGCCAGTACGACGAGTTCGCCGGCCTGATGTGGGGCGTCCCCAAGGGCTCGGAGGTGGCCAGGTCGCCCAAGCTTGCCAAGGTCTTCGGCGTCGCCGGCCCCGTCGAGTCCGGCCGCGTCTACGGGGCCATCGCCGACGGCACGGCGCGGCTCCTCACCAACCCGCCGATCACACATCCCTGGGAGCACTTCTCGCGGGCCGGCGTCGGCGACGCCGTCGACTGGTTCCAGCGCACGATCCCGCCGCCCGGGGCCCTGCCGCCGACCGAGCAGGTCTGGCTCTGGAAGGAGATCGGCACGCTGATCGCCTTCGTCGGGCTCGTGGTCCTGATCCTGGCGACCTTCGACCTGCTGCTCGGCGCGCGCGCCTTCGCGGCCCTCAACCAGCCCGCCCAGCCGGTGGCCGAGCGGCGCGACTGGCGCTGGTGGCTCTCGGTCGCCATCACCGCCGCCCTGCCGGCGATCACCTACCTGCCGCTGATGAAGATCGGCCAGGCGTTCTTCCCGATGCCGCCGTTCCCGCAGTGGGTGCACAACCAGCTCCTGGTCTGGGCGCTCGGCACGGCGGCGATCTCGGTGGTGATCGGCCGGATCTTCCGCAGCAAGCCGGCCTTCACGAACCGCTGGGGCCTTTCGATCCTGGTCGCCCTGGCGACCATGGCGGTCGCCTACGCCTCGATCCTCGTCATCGACGGCCTCTTCAAGGTGGACTACCGCTTCTGGGTGCTGGGGTTGAAGCCGCTGGACGCCACCCGGTCGCTGCAGCTGCCCGGCTATCTGATCCTCTGGACGCTCTTCTTCCTCGTCACCCTGCGAAGCCTGGCGGCGAGCATCCCCGTGCGCGGGGAGGGGCTCTTCGCGGCGCTCGGCTGGTCCAAGGTCGCCATGGCCGCCGGGTTCGGGGTGCTGGTCGTGTGGCAGTACGCCAGCCTGTTCGCCACGGGCCTGCTGGCCACCCCCACCGAGCCGCTGAACATCATCGTCGCGATCCAGTTCGTCCCGCTGCTGGGCGTCATCGGCGTCATCGCCGCCTGGACCTACCGCCGCACCAACTCCTACGTGCCGGGCGCCCTGATCTGCGCCCTGTTGATCAGCTGGTACGTGACCTCGGGAACCGCGAACCACTGGCAGCCCGGCTTCGAGCCGCAGCTCCCCGGCGCGGCCGCGCGACGCTAGCGACCCGGACAGGGCCTGCGCATGCGCTTCGCCGGCGGCGGGCGATCGCCAAGGACGGGGGGGGCCGACCAGGCGCTTGTGACCCCTCCACCCTGCTGCGCAGGGCCCCCCCTTGCAGGGGAGGACCGGGACGGCGATCTGTCCTCCTCCGCAGGGGTGATCCGCTCCATCCAGCGCTACGCGACGCTTCGTTCCCGGAAGCGCGAGCGGAACGGCGTAGCTCCGCCTATATGCGTGCGGAGCCAACCTCGGAGACCCGCCCGTGCCCCTGTCCCTGACCGCCGGCCTATTCCTCGCCGCCGCGGCGGCCGCCGCGGAGCCGCCCAGCGCGGGGCCCATCGCGCCCGACACCTTCTATGCGGGGACCTGGTACGAGCAGGCGCGCACGCCCACCAGCCTGACCCGCGGCTGCGAATGGGCCACGACCAAGTACAGCCGCGACGATCGCGGCCGGATCGCGGTCAAGGACGCCTGCCACGACAAGCGGCAGGACGCGCCCGAGCGCTCGATCAGCGGCGTCGGGACGATCCGCGACCCCGGGACCAACGCCGCGCTGGAGGTGCGCTACCGCCTCGGCCCGCTGCGCCTGTCCCGCACCTACCGCATCATCGCGACCGATCCGGACCGAAGCTGGTTCATCTCGTCCGAACCGGGCTTCGAGAAGGTCTATGTCTTCACCCGCGAGGTCGCGCCGCCCCTGGACCAGGTCGAGGCCCTCACGGCGCGGGTCCGCGAGCTTGGCTACAAGGGCGAGCTGGAGATCCTCGCGACCCCCGGCCGGGACAAGCCGGCGGCCGCGCGCAAGCCCTGACGCGCCGGAATCCGCCGCGCGGCGGGCGGCCCTCGACGAGCGCCGTCAGCCCGCAGGCCGGATCCGGTAGGCGCAGCGGCGTGCGCCGGCGAGGATGTGGTCCGTCCGCTCCACGAGCGCCCCCGGCCCCAGCGCGGCGCGGAACGCCTCCAGCTCCGCGCGGCAGAATCCCTGACAGGCGGCCGCCGCCGCGCAGATCGGGCAGTGGTTCTCCACGAGGAGGAAGCCGCCTGCAGGGTCGGACGACCAGTCGGCCATGTAGCCTTCCGACGTCCGAATCTCGGCCAGGCGCGCCACCCGCGCCTCCAGCCGGTCGAGCGGCCGCAACGCGCCCGCATAGGCGGCCGCCGTCTGGCCCTCGCGCCGCGCGATCAGCCGTTCGACCCCCGCCTCGCCGAACTCCGCCCGCAGGGCCTCCAGCATCTCCAGCGTGAGCTGCGCATGGGTGTCGGGGAACCGGCCCTCGGCCGCGGCGGTCAGCGACCAGGTCCGGCGGGGGCGGCCCACGCCGCGCCGCGCGTCGGCGTAGGTCAGGAGCCCCTCGGCGGCCAGGCGCTCGAGGTGCTGCAGCGCCGCCTGCCGGCTCACGCCCAGGGCCGCGGCCAGCGCCAGCGTCTCCGACGGGCCGCGCGTCTTCAGGTGGAACAGGATACGGTCGGTGGGCGTGCGCATTTGACAATTACATCATTGCTAAATCTACGGCGCAGGTCTAGTGGAATTTGACATGTCTGAGCTTGTCAAAACGAATGCGCCCACGCCGGGGGAGGGCCAGAACACCTGGGCCGACCTGCTGGCCGAGGGCCGGCTGCCGCGGTTCGCCATCATCATGCTCGGCGTCTGGCTGAACGCGGCGGACAGCCTGGTCACCGCCACCATCCTGCCCAGCGTCGGCGCCGACCTCGGCGGCTATGCTTACTTCTCGTGGGCGACCGCGGGCTTCTTCGTGGGCGCGATCCTCGCCGGCGCCAGCGCCGGGCGGCTTTCCGAGCTCTTCGGCCTGCGGTCGGCCACCGCGGTCGCCGGGCTGGTGATGGCGGCCGGCTGCGTGATGAGCGCCGCGGCGCCCGACGTGGGGACCTTCCTCGCCGGCCGTCTCGTGCAGGGGCTGGGCTCCGGCTGGATCTCCGGGTTCGCCATGGTCGCCATCGCGCTGCTGTTCCCGGAACGCCATCTCGCGCGCGTGTTCGCGGCCGTCACCTTCGTCTGGGGGATTGCGACCGTGCTGGGTCCGCTGTTCGGCGGCGTGGTCGTCGAGCTCGGGCACTGGCGCGACGTCTTCTGGCTGTTCGCGCTGCAGACGGCGGTGTTCAGCGCCGCCGCGCCGTTCCTGCTCGTGGGGTCCGAGAAGGGCGCCCGGGGGGAGGGCGGCATCCCCTGGACGCAGCTCGGAATCCTCACCGTGGGGGTCGGAGCCATCGCGGTCGCGGACCTGATGGCCACGCCCTGGCTCTCCGCGGCGATGGTGGCGGCGGGACTGGCTATCCTGGCGTTCATGGTCTGGGTCGACGGCCGGCTGCGGGTGCGTCTCCTGCCCCGGCGGGCCGGCGACCTCGCGACCGTCTGCGGCTCGGGCTACCTCGCCATGTTCGCCCTGACCGCGGCGTCCATGGGCTTCTCGATCTACGGCCCGCCGATCCTGCAGCAGCTGCGCGGCTTCTCGCCGCTGGCGGCGGGCTACGCGATCGGCGCGGAGTCGATGGCCTGGACGGTCTCGGCCATGGCCGTGGCCGGCGTCACCGGCGCCTGGGTGGTGCGCTGGATGCGGTTGGGAGGGCTCCTGCTCCTGGCCAGCCTCGTGATCCTGGCGCTCACCATGGCCGACGGCGCCTTCGCCTGGGTCCTCGTCGGCGGCTCGTTCATGGGCGCCGCCTTCGGCTTCTCCTGGGCCTTCATGGCGACGCGGCTTCTCGGCGCCCTGTCCGACGAGGACCGTGCGATCGGTTCGTCCGCGGTGACCGCGGTCCGGCTGACGGGGGCCGCGGCCGGCGCGGCCATATCGGGCGTGGCGGCGAACCTGGCGGGCTTCCACCAAGGCCTCACCGACGCCAGCGCGCGCGCCGCCTCGGCCTGGGTGTTCCTCGCCGCCATTCCGCTGGCGCTGGTCGGGGTCTGGGCCCTGTTCGCCATGACCCGCCGCGCCCACGAGGTCGCGGGGCCGGACTAGAGGGTCCGGCCTGCGACCTTATCAGCCCGTTGCGTCCTGCGCCGCGAGGGCGTTTCCTCGTGCGCATGAGTGGCGTCGTCGAGCCCGAGGTCAAACACCGTGAGCGCAGGGTCGCGCGGCTGTCCTTCGCATTCCTGCTCGACGAGATGGTCAACGGCGTGGGCGGTCTCGAGCCGCTGGAGGCGCTGCTCGTGCTGGCGGTCAACCAGGCCAACATCGCGCCGCTCACCCGGGACCCCGCCGCCCGCGCGCGCTACGGCCAGATCGAGGCGCCGGCGCCCGACGCCGAGCGCCGCCCGGTCAGCATCAACGCGGTCGCCGCCTCCCTGGGCCTGCCGTTCGAGACGGTCCGCCGGCGCATCCGCAGGCTGGCTGCGGCCGGCGTCTGCACGGTCTCGGCCGAGGGCGTGGTCGTGCCCGCGAGCTTCCTGGCCTCGCCCGACTACGTCCAGTCCGTGCGGGTCGGGCACGCGCGCCTGAGGGCCTTCTACCAGGATCTGCAGGCCGCCGGCCTCGTGGAGGAACTGCCGCCCTCCGCGTACGGCCTGGAGGACGCCGTGCCGGTGCGGGCCGCGGCGCGTCTGCTGTCGGACTACGTGCTGCGGAGCTGCGAAGGGCTGATGCGCGAGGCGGGCAACGTGGTCTCAGCGCTGATCCTCACGGCGATCCTGGCGGCGGCGCTCCGGGATACCGGCGCCCGGCTTTCGGTGAGCCAGATCTCGCGCCGCCTCCGCCTGCCGCCGGAGACCATTCGCCGTCATCTGGTGCAGATGTCGGAGGATGAGCTCTGCGCGCGCACGTCCGTCGGGGCGGGCATCCCGCCGGACATGCTCGAGAGGCCGGGGTTCACGAACCTGTTCGCCGACAATGCGGTGAACGTGCAGCGGCTGCTCAACGGGCTGGCCGAGCGCGGCGTCATCCTCTCCTGGGAGGTTCCCGCCCGGTCCGCGGACCGGGGCGCCGCCTGACGGCTCCGCTCAGGCGGGGTCCCTGGCCGGGCGCCACAGCGGGCCCACGGCGATCAGCAGGACCGCGACGTTGAACAGCGCGTTGGAGGCGGCGCCCGAGGCGATCGACCCGGCGCTGTCGGCCAGGAACCACGCCACCAGCCCGCTGACCACCGCGCGCCGCACGGCCTCGGGCGCCGCGTCGTAGGCCAGGTCGACGAGCCGCCAGATCATGACGCCCCAACCCAGCAGGAACCCGCCCGTCAGCGCGGACAGGAAGCGCGTGTCGGCCGACGCATAGGTCGTCGCGCCGTCCAGCGGCCAGCTCAGGATGTCGAGCGTCAGCCGCGCCGGCTCGGTCATCCCGGGCACGGCGCCGAGGGAGAAGATCGGCCCCCCGATGGCGACCACCACCGCCGTCACCTTCAGCCAGGCCTTGTGTTGCTTGCGCGACATGGATGCGCCTCCTCGCCGCCAGCCTCCCCTGGTGGCGCGGCCCGCGGCAACTACCTCGCGGGTAAAGACAAGCCTCCCTCAAAGCTGTCATCCCGGTTTCGCCGCAGGCGAAGACCGGGACCCATACGCGCCCGATGGCCGTGGCGGCCCGCAGGCGTCCGCCGCCGAGCTTTATCCGGACCCACGGAGTTTATGGGTCCCGGTCTTCCGCTAGGCGGAAACCGGGATGACAGCCTTGGGGATAAGAGAGCGTCCCGGCCGGCCTACAGCTGCTCGAGGCCGTAGGCGGCGTGCAGGGCGCGGACGGCCAGTTCGGTGTAGGCGGCGTCGATCAGCACGCTGATCTTGATCTCGGACGTGGAGATCACCTGGATGTTCACGCCCTTGGCGGCCAGCGCCTCGAACATCGCCTTGGCGACGCCCGTGTGGCTGCGCATGCCCACGCCGATCACCGACACCTTGGCGACGTCGTCGTTGAGGCGCACGTCCTCGAAGCCGACCTGGCCCTGAAGGCCGCGCACGATGTCGACCGCCCGCTGCGCGTCGCGCTTGCCGACGGTGAATTCCATGTTGGCGGTGTCGGCCGTACGCGCGTGGCTCTGCACGATCATGTCCACGTTCACGTTGGCGTCCGCCAGCGCGCCGAAGATGGTCGAGGACACGCCGGGATGGTCGGGCAGGCCGAAGAGGCTGATCTTCGCCTCGTCGCGGCTGTAGGCCACGCCGCTCACGATCCGCTTCTCCACGATCTCCTCCTCGTCGCACACGATGGTGCCCTGGCCCGGCGCCTCGCCCGGCTCCACAAAACTCGACAGCACGCGCACCGGCACGTGGTAGGCCATGGCCAGCTCGACCGAGCGGGTCTGCAGCACCTTGGCGCCCAGCGACGCCATCTCCAGCATCTCCTCGTAGGAGATCTTCGACAGCTTGCGGGCCTTGGACTCGATCCGCGGGTCGGTGGTGTAGACCCCGTCCACGTCGGTGTAGATGTCGCAGGCGCCGCCGATGGCCGCCGCCACCGCCACCGCCGAAGTGTCCGAGCCGCCGCGACCCAGGGTGGCGATGCGGCCGTCGCGGGTCACGCCCTGGAAGCCCGCGATCACCGCGATCTCGCCGGCGTCCAGCGCCGCGGCCAGCTTCTCAGGCGGGATGTCGTCGATGCGGGCCTTGCCGTGCGCGTCGTCCGCGATGATCGGGATCTGCCAGCCCATCCACGAGCGCGCGCGCAGGCCCATGTTGCGGAGCGTCATCGCAAGCAGGCCCGCGGTCACCTGCTCGCCGGAGGCGACCACCACGTCGTACTCGTCGTCCGAGGGCGCCAGGCCCTGCGCGGCCGCGCCGGCGCCGTCGGTCCAGGCCACCAGCTCGTTGGTCTTGCCCGCCATGGCCGAGACCACCACGGCCACGTCGTGGCCCGCCGCCTTCTCGGCGGCCACCAGCCGCGCCACGCGCCGGATCCGCTCCAGGTCGGCCACCGAGGTGCCGCCGAATTTCATCACCAGCCGGGACATGGACGTACGCGTGGACCGCCGTTGCTGCGCTGCCGAAGGGCTGCGCCTCATAGCGGCGTGCGCGCGGCCTCGCAACGCCCAGAATATTGCGCGGCGGACGGCCGCGGGGCCCGGCGAAGGGCAAAGGATGCCCCGCGGGCCCCGGGCGGCGCGGCCCGCCCTTCAGTTCGCCGCCGATCCGCCCTAAATGGCCCGCATGGCCGCCGCCCGTTCCAGCATCGATCCCGCCGAAGTCGAGACGTTCTCGCGGATCGCCGCCGAGTGGTGGGACCCGAAGGGCAAGTTCGCGCCGCTGCACCGGTTCAACCCGGTGCGCCTCGCCTTCATCCGCGACCAGGCCCTCTACCGCTTCAGCCGCGACCCTGCGGCCCGGCGGCCGTTCGAGGGCCTGCGCCTGCTCGACATCGGCTGCGGCGGCGGCCTGCTGTCCGAGCCGATGGCGCGACTGGGGTTCCAGGTCACCGGCGTCGACGCTTCGGCCAAGAACATCGCGACCGCGGCGACCCACGCCGCCGAACAGGGGCTTGCGATCGACTACCGCGCCTCCACCGCGGAGGACCTGCTGGCCGCCGGCGAGCCGCCGTTCGACGTGATCCTCAACATGGAGGTGATCGAGCACGTGGCCGACCCCGCCGCCTACCTTCAGGATTGTGCGGGGCTGCTGAAGCCGGGCGGCCTGATGATCGTCGCCACGCTGAACCGCACGCTGAAGGCGCTGGCCCTGGCCAAGATCGGGGCCGAGTACGTCCTGCGTTGGCTCCCCGTGGGCGCCCACGACTGGCGCAAGTTCCTCAGGCCTGCCGAGATCCGAGATTTCCTGGCCGACGCGCCCGTGGTTGTGGACGGCCCGTTCGGCGTCGTATTCAACCCGCTCACCGGCCGGTGGACGGAATCCACCGACTGCGACGTGAACTACATGATGACAGTCACGCGCGACGCGGCCTGACGCTCGCGCGCCGCTTTGGGGGCGGACGAGGAGAGCCGATGCCGTCGCTTCGCGTGCTGGGCCACGCCTTCCGGGCCTGGCGCCGCAACCGGACCTGGGCCAAGCACGAGCCCGAGACCCCCTACCTCGCGGACCTGCTGTCCGGGTCGCCCACATGCCTGCACGTGGGCGCCAGCGACGGCCGCCATTCGTACGTGATGACCCAGGTGGCCCCGAAGGCGCGGATCTACGCCTTCGAACCCTCGGCCTTCGCCTATGAGGTTCTCCGGACCTGCGTCGCGTGGCACCGCATCGGCCGGCAGGTGACGCCGATTCACGCCGCGGTGGCCGACAAGCCGGGCGAACTGCTGCTCGTGACGCCCAAGAAGAGCTCGGGCCGGATGGGTCGCGCCTATGCCTATGTCGCCGAGGTCCGCCCGCAGGGGCCGGCGAGGCCCGACCTGGACGACCGGGGCGTGGAGGTGCAGCCGACGCCCGTGGTCACCCTGGACGCCTTCTGCCAGGAGCATGGGATCGCCAAGGTCGACTTCATCCGGATGGACATCGAAGGCGCCGAGCTGAAGGCGCTCATGGGCGCCACCGGGATCCTCGATCGCGACCGCCCGCACGTCCTGCTCGAGATCCATCCGGCGATGCTGGCCGAGCGGTTCGACGCCTCGGGGGATGCGGTGCTGGATGTGTTCCGCGACCGGGGCTACCGCATGTTCGCGCTGGACGGCGACCGCCTCGAGGAACGCACGACCCTGGTCGAGGGCCTGCCCTGGAAGGACTACTTCTTCATCCATCCGACGAAGGCGGGACGACTTCCCGACGGCGTGTTCAAGGCCCGGATGGCGGCCTAGGCGCCGAGGCGCGCGCCCGGTCGGACGCGCGCCCCGCAACGCCTACTGAGTCTTGCCGCTCGCGCCGCCGGTCGTGGACGACGGGCTAGCGCCGCCCATCCCTGACGCCGCGCCGCTCATCGAGGTGGACCCGGAGCCCGCGCTCGTGCCGGTCGAGCCCTGCGAGGCCCCGCCCTGGGGCTGGACCCGCAGGTTGTTCTGCACGTGCTTCACGCCCGACACCTGTTCGGCCAGGTCTTCCGCGCGGCGCTTGTCCTCGCGAGAGTTGACCGTTCCGGTCAGCGTGACCTCGCAGGACGAGACCTGCACGTCGATTTCCGAGGCGTCCAGCCAGCTGTCGTCGCCCAGCCGGTCGTTGATGTCGTCGCGGATGCGCTCGTCCGAACGGGTGTAGTTCTTCGGGCCGCGACCGCGATGCTGGCCGCCCGTCATGCCGCCGCCGAAGAAGTGGCCGTGTTCGCTCTCGCCGTCGCTGACCCGCTGCAGGCGCTCGTTCTCGCCGAAGACGCCCTGCCGGCCGCCCTGTTGGCCGCCATAGGACTGGCCCCCGTAGGATTGCCCGCCGTAGGACTGCCCACCATAGGACTGCCCGCCGGAGCCATACCCCTGGCCGCCGCGGTAGGACGACTCGCCGTAGTCCTGGCCGCCGCCGCCCTGGCCGTACGACCCGTAGGCGCGGCCGCCCCCGTAGCCGGACTGTCCGCCGTACGACTGTCCGCCGTAAGGCTGCCCGCCGTACGACCGTCCGCCGCCGTAGGACTCGCCGCCGTAGCCGGAGCGGCCGCCGCCCGACCACCCGCCGCCGGAGCGCCCGCCGTCGTCCTGCCCGTAGCGGCCCATGCCGCCGTAAGTGGACCCGCGGCCGGCCTGTCGGCCCATGCCCTGGTCGTCGTCATAGCCGCCGCGGTAGTCGTCCCCGCCGCGATACTCGTCGTCCTGCGATCCGCCGCCCCGCCCGAAGCTCCGCTGCTCGCCCCAACGGCCGCGATCCTGCCCACCGCCGGACGACCGGCTCCGCTCGTCGTTCCCGTAGCGGCGCTGGTCCTCGTCGCGATCCCGCCTGTTCCACTCGCTCATGGCTCACCTTCCTGGTTTGTGGGGGCGCTTCTCGAAGGAAGCTTGTCCCGCCAACCGTTCGGGCAGGGCGATCGTTCCCGGCGGCGTCGTCCGGGGCGCCGGCTACATCCGCTCGAGCCGATCGAGGCGCGCCAGGGCGTCGCGCACCTCGATAAAGGGGACGGGCTCGGGCGTGCCGAGCAGCCACCGCAGCGTCGGCTCGTCCTGGACCGCGGAGGCGTCGGACGCCCAGGAGGACAGGATCTCGCGCTTGTCGCGCAGCGTGAGGTCGGGATCCTTCAGCACGTCGTCGGGGATCGTGAAACCCACCGCGGGGCGAACGCCGCGGGCGAGCGCGGCCGCGAGGCCCTGGGCGTATACCGAGCTTTCCGTCGTCGCGAGGCGCATGGCCGTGACTCCATCCGTTCCTTTCATCCGATCGGCCGCTGTCGGCAGCGGTCGGCGAAGGATTTGGAACGGACGCGCCGGCTTTCAAGACCCCGCGGAGACCCTCACGCCTTGCGGCAGAGCGGCTCCAGGATGTGCCCCTCCGGGTCGCGGACGTAGGCGTAGCTGAGGCCCAGTTCCGGCAGCCGGGTGACGGGCGTCTGCACCGCGCCGCCGGCCGCCACCGCCCGCTCCACGAAGGCGTCCACGTCGTCGGTCTCGAACACCAGCACGCACGAGCCCGGCGCGGGCGGCGGGCCGCCGTGCGACTGGAAGAGGACCAGCGTCGCGCCGCCCGGCTTGTCGGCGGCCATGATCAGCTCGGTGATGGCCGAGGCGCCCGATCCGGCGTTGATCCGGCGCACTTCGCGCACGCCGCACACCGGCTCGTAGAAGGCCTTGGCCTTCTCGACGTCGGCGACGATCAGCTTGGTCATCGCCAGGACGGTCACGGCTTCAGCTCCAGACCCTCGAGGTCGCCCTTGGCGCGCCATTCCGCCAGCAGCGCGTTGAACTTGTTGATCCCCGGCGTGTAGACGCCGCCGGTCAGGCCGCCGGAGCGCTCGCCGCCCTCGTTGTTGTAGTAGCCGGGGGTGCAGGCGTTCTGGAAATCGCGGTTCAGCACCGCCACCGAGCGGATCACGTCCACCCAGGCGTCTTCCGCCTCCGCCGTCGGCTCGACCGTCGTCGCTCCGCGCGCCTTCACCTCCTTGATGATGTAGGCGATGTGCTGGGCCTGGTCGTCGAACATGGCGGTCATGTTCACCGAGAGGCCGTTCTGGCCGATGCCGATGTAGAACCAATTGGGGAAGCCGCGGCTGGAATGGCCGTGCAGGGTGCGGAAGCCGTCCTTGTAGTAGTCGTACAGCGACAGCCCGTCGCGGCCGGTGATGTCGAAGCCGATCCGCCGCCGGAACGCCGTCGAGATCTCGAAGCCCGACGCGAAGATGATGCAGTCCACGGGATACTCGACGCCGTTCGCCACCACCCCGGTCCTGGTGATCCGCTCGACCCCCTTGGACTCGCTCACATCGACGAGCGTCACATTGGGCCGGTTGAAGGTGGGCAGGTACTCGTCGTTGAAGGTCGGCCGCTTGCAGAACTGCCGGTACCAGGGCTTCAGCGCCTCGGCCGTGGCCGGATCCGTCACGTGCTCGTCCACACGGGCGCGGATCTTGTTCATCTTCACGAAGTCGGCCAACTCGACCTGGCGCGCGATGTCGGCCGGCGTCACCTCCGCGGTTCGCGACTGGGCCAGCGGGAAGCCCGCGGCCAGGCTGCGGAAGATGTCGGTCCAGCCGTCGTTGACCAGGTCCTCCTTGAAGGGCCGGCCCTCGACGATGTCGGCGAAGTTGTGCCGCCGCGCCCGCTGCCAGCCGGGCTGCAGGGTCTTGGCCCAATCCTCGTCCGTGGGCTTGTTGCCGCGCAGGTCCACCGAGCTGGGCGTCCGCTGGAAGACGTAGAGATGCTGGGCGTACTGGCCCACATAGGGCACGCACTGGATGGCGGTGGCGCCGGTGCCGATGACGGCGACGCGCTTGTCGCCGAGCTTGGTCAGGCCGCCCGTCGTGTCGCCGCCGGTGTAGTCGTAGTCCCAGCGGCTGGTGTGGAAGGTGTGCCCCTCGAAGTCCTCGATGCCCGGGATTCCGGGCAGCTTGGCGCGGCTGGCGGTGCCCAGCGCCATGATCACGAACCGCGCCTTCATGTCGTCGCCGCGGTTGGTGCGGATATGCCAGCGCTTCAGGCCCTCGTCCCAGCTGAGCTCGTTCACGCGGGTCTGGAAGCAGGCGCGCTCGTAGAGGCCGTACGCCTTCCCGATCCGCTGCGAGTGCTCGAAGATCTCGCCGACGTAGCTGTACTTCTCCTTCGGGATGTAGCCGAGCTCCTCCAGGAGCGGCAGGTAGCAGTAGCTCTCGATGTCGCACTGGGCGCCGGGATAGCGGTTCCAGTACCAGGTCCCCCCGAAGTCGCCGCCCGCCTCCACGATGCGGAAGTCGTCCACGCCCTGCTCGCGCAAACGCGCCGCCGCCAGCATGCCCGAGAACCCGCCGCCGATGATGGCGACCTCGATCTCGTCGTTCAGGGGCGCGCGCGTGAAGGTCGGATCGGCGTAGGGATCCTCCTCCGCGTAGCGGGCGAACTTCCCCGAAAGCTCGATGTACTGCGCCTCGCCGTCCGGCCGGATGCGCTTGTCCCGCTCGGCCTGGTACCTGGCCCGCAGGGCGTCAGGATCGAAGTCGTGGATCGGGTCCTTGGCCGCGGTGGCGTCGTCCATCGTCGGGCTCCTCGCCGAGCTTTCTATAACGCGCTCCAGCAAGCGGCGCGGACGTAGCGTCATTCAAGCGCTTCCGCCGGACCCTGCGTCACGCGATGGTCGTGCTAGCAAGCGGCGCATGACTCAGATCCCGACCTACGACGAAGTCGTCCTCGGCCGCCGCTCGATCCGTGGCTACAAGCCCGACCCGGTGCCCCGGGAGCTGATCGAGGAGATCATCACCCTGGCGATGCGTTCGCCGTCCTCGATGAACGTGCAGCCGTGGAACTTCTACGTCATCACCGGCGAGCCCCTGGACCGGATCCGCGCGGGCAACACCGAGCGCAACCTGGCGGGCGTGCCGCAGTCGCGCGAATTCCGCATCGGGACCAAGGGCTTCGAGGGCAAGCACCGCGAGCGGCAGGTGGGCGTGGCCAAGCAGCTCTTCGGCGCCATGGGGATCGCCCGCGACGACAAGGAGGGCCGCCAGGACTGGGTGCTGCGCGGCTTCCGCCAGTTCGACGCGCCCGTGTGCATCATCGTGACCTTCGACAAGGAGCTGGAGGGCATGGACGACGCGCCCTTCGACTGCGGCGCGGTGGCCACGGCGCTCGTCAACGCCGCCTGGTCGCGCGGGCTGGGCGCGGTGATCAACAGCCAGGGCATCATGCAGTCGCCGGTGGTGCGCGAGCATGCGGGCGTGGCCGACGACCAGGTGATCATGAAGAGCATCGCCCTGGGCTGGCCCGACGATACCTTCCCGGCCAACGCGGTGGTTTCGGAACGGAAGTCCGTCAAGGAAGCCACCGTGTTCGTGGGCTTCGACGACTAGGCGGGCCCGCGCAGGGAGGAATCGGCATGCGGTTCGAGGGCAAGGTGGCGGTCGTCACGGGCGGCGCGTCGGGCATCGGCCTGGCTGCGGCGCGCCGGTTCCACGCCGAGGGCGCGGCTGTCGTGGTCTCGGACGTCAACGACGACGCGGGCCGGGCCGTCGCCGCGGAGCTGGGCCAGGACCGGGCGATCTACCAGCACGCGGACGTCGCGGACTGGGCCCAGGTCGAGGCGCTGGCGGCGCGCGCCGAAGACGCGTTCGGCGGCCTGGACGTGATGTTCAACAATGCAGGCGTCGGCAGCTTCGCCGCGACGCCTGACCTCGCGCCCGACGACTGGCGGCGGGTGATCGAGATCGACCTGAACGGCGTCTTCTACGGCTGCCGGGCCGCCATTCCGCGGATGCGGGCCCGGGGCGGCGGCGCCATCGTCAACACGGCGTCCATCTCGGGACTGGGCGGGGACTACAGCTTCGCGGCCTACAACGCCGCCAAGGGCGCCGTCGTGAACTACACCCGCGCCGCCGCCATCGACCATGCGCGCGAGGGTGTGCGGATCAACGCCGTCTGCCCCGGCCCGGTGGACACGCCCATCATCGCAGGCATCGACCAGTGGCCGGGCGTGCGCGACGCCTGGAACGAGGTGGTGCCGCTGGGCCGCTTCGCGCGACCCGAGGAGATCGCCGCCGTCGTGGCCTTCCTCGCGTCCGACGACGCCTCGTACATCACGGGAGCCGTCATTCCGGTGGACGGCGGCGTCACGGCGCACACCGGACAGCCCAACCTGCCGCGCCTGCTCCAGGGGCTGGCGCCGGGCGGCTAGCGGCTGCGGCGCGGAGACCGGTTCACAAACGCGTGGAGCAAGCGCACACTGCCTCCAGCTGGTGAGGTGACGGGCGCCGGCGACGAATGTTGTGACGCGCCCGGGATTGCTTCGCATGCTGCAGGTCGACCTCTCCTCCCTGAGCGGGCCGGAGCTCCGGCAATTGCTCGACTCCACGCGCAGCCGCGGACAGGCTGACCTCAGCTACCGGATCCTTCAGGAGATGGCCGACCGCCGCGAGCGCCACGCGCGGGACGGGCGCGGCCGGCTGCTCCGCACCCGCCGGGACGTCGAGCCCCGGCCGATCACCCTCGATCTTGGGGACCCCCTCGAGCCGCGGTCGGATCCGGGGCTGATCGAGCCGGCCGACCTGCCGCCGGACGAGCCGCCCTTGACCCTCGAGACGGCGGAACCTCCGTCTGCGCCGGCGCGCAGCCGCACGCCGCCGGCCCGGACCCGTCCGCGCCGGTCGCCCTGGGTCGCGGCCGGGTTCGCGGCCGGCCTGGCCGTGGGCGCGATGGTCGGGGTCGGAGTCGCCGAGATCGTGAGCGGCGAGCCGCCGCGCGCCGAACCTCCGGTGCCGACCAACATCCCCGCCGCGCCGACGCGCCTGGAAATCGCCGCAGCGCCCCTCGAGGCGCCGCCGGCCGTGGACGCGCCGGCCGAGCATCCGGCTGAACCTCCTCCCGCCTTGGAAGCCCCCTCCGAGACCGTCTCGCCCCCCGCTACGGCCCCGGAACCCGAGCCGGAGGGCGCGCCGGTCCACACGGCCGAGGCTGACGCGGCCCCGACCCGGTCCTGCGCCGAAGGCACGCCCGCCGATCAGGTCATCTGCGAGACGCCCCGGTTGCAGCGGCTGCAGGTGGACCTGCGCCGCGCCTACGCGCGGGCGCTCGACGCGCACGAGGACCGCGCGACGCTGCGGCAGCGGCAGCTCGCGTGGCGGGACGCCCGCAGCGAGGTCTCGGACCCGGCGCGCCTGGCCCAGCTGTACGAGCAGCGGATCCGCAAGCTGAACGCCGCCACCCTGGAGGCGCGCGGGGAGCGCTAGCGATCTGCGCGGCGGTCGTGGTTCAATGCAGCGGCCCGCTGGAGGAACCGCCCACGATGCTCGCCCTGATGATGGACCGGCCGCTCACGCTTCCGTCGATCCTGGAGCACGCAGCGCTCTACCACGGCGACCGGGAGGTGGTGACGCGGACGGTGGAGGGACCGATCCACCGCTATGGCTACCGCGATGCACTGGCGCGGGCGAAGCGGATGGCGAAGGCGCTGCTGGCGCTTGGGGTGAAGCCGGGCGACCGCGTGGCGACCCTGGCCTGGAGCACCCACCGCCACTTCGAGCTCTACTTCGCCGTCACCGGGATCGGCGCGATCCTGCACACGATCAATCCGCGCCTGCACGACGACCAGATCGTCTGGGTGGCCGACCACGCGGAAGACTCGGTCCTGCTCTTCGACATCACCTTCTCGGACCAGGTGCGCGAGCTTGCGCCGCGGATGAAGACCGTCCGCACGCTCGTCGCGATGACCGACGCCGAGCACGCGCCGTCGTGGCGGGACGAGGCCGGGGTGATGGTCTACGAGGACCTGCTGGCGGCCCAGACCGCCGACTTCGCCTGGCCCGACCTCGACGAGAAGCAGGCCTCCGGCCTCTGCTACACCTCGGGCACCACGGGCAATCCCAAGGGCGTGCTCTACGGCCACCGTTCGACGGTGCTCCACGCCCTGGCGCTGGCGCTGCCCGACGCCTTCGACCTCTCGGCCCGCGACGTGGTGATGCCGTGCGCCCAGATGTACCACGCCAACGCCTGGTGCACGCCCTACGCCGCGCCCCTGGTGGGGGCGAAGCTGGTGCTGCCGGGCCGCGCGCTCGACGGCGCCAGCATCTCGGAGCTCATCGCCGCCGAGGACGTCACCTTCCTCCTGGGCGTGCCTACCATCTGGGTGGGCGTGGCCGACCATCTCGACCAGACGGGCGGCCGGCTGACGTCCGTCCGCACCATCGCCATCGGCGGCTCGGCGCCGACCGCGGCGCTCATCTCCCGGATCGAGGCCCGGCTGGGCGGCAAGGTCCGCCAGATCTGGGGCATGACCGAGACCTCGCCGCTCGGCGTCATCAATACGCCCCTGCCGACCCACGCCGGCGAGAGCGCCGAGGCGACCCTGCAACGCAAGCTGAAGCAGGGCCGCGGGCTGTGGGGCGTTGAGCTGCGGATCGTAGGCGAGGACGGCCGCGAGCTGCCGCGCGACGGGAAGTCCAGCGGCGCCCTGCAGGTGCGCGGGCCCTGGGTGTCCTCCGCCTACTTCAAGCAGGACGGCGCCCAGGCGTTCACCGACGACGGCTGGTTCGACACCGGCGACATCGCCACCCTCGATCCAGAAGGCTACCTGCGTCTCACCGACCGGGCGAAGGACGTGATCAAGTCCGGCGGCGAGTGGATTTCGACCCTCGACCTCGAGGAGGCGGCCTGCTCGCATCCCGCCGTCGCCATGGCCGCCGCCGTGGGCATGCCCCACCCGAAGTGGGACGAACGCCCGCTGTTGCTGGTGACGCTGCGGCCGGGACAGACGGCGGATCCCGAGGCGGTGAGGGCGCACGTCGGCGCCCGCGTCGCGAAGTGGTGGACGCCGGACGAGGTTCGGATCGTCGACGAGCTCCCGATCGGGCCCACGGGCAAGGTGCTGAAGCGGGAACTACGCGACCGACTCGCGGCCCCGGCGGACGCATCGACTTGATGACCTGAACAGGAACGAACCACCTCTTGAACCGTGCGTTCAGCCTTCACAGCTGAGAATGGAGGCCAGGAGGTGAGTTCGGTGGCTCGGAAGCGGCCCAAGGGCGTGCTGGCGATGGGGTGGGCGGCGATCGAGGCCGCGGCCCGAGGGCGGACCGAACACGCCCCGACGTCGGCCGACTATCCCGAGAGCGTGGTCCGCCGCACCAGCTTCATGGCGGGGGGCGGCCACGGCTGGCGCATCTCGGCCATCGAGACGCCCCGCGAGGCGCCGCCGCCCTGGAAGATCGTCGTCATCACCGGCGCGCCGTCCTGGGCGGAGTACTGGGCCGAGACGCTCGCCGAGCTGCCGCAGGACCGCGAGATGATCGTCGTCGACCGGCCGGGCTACGCCAACTCCGAGCCCCTGCATCCGGTCACGGACATCCGCGTGCAGGCCGAAGCACTCGCCCCCGTGCTGTATGCGCCCCGGGGCCAGAAGGTGCTTCTCGTCGGCCAGAGCTACGGGGCGGCCATCGCCTCGATCATGGCTGACCAGAACCCCGGCAAGGTGGCGGGGCTGGTTCTGCTGTCCGGCTTCTTCGGCGAGGCGGGACCGACGGCGCGCTGGCTGCTCGACCTGGGGGGCAAGGCGCTTAGGATGATCCCGCGCGACCTGCGCAACGCGGTGATCGAGGTCACCGGCCAGAAGCCGCAGCTTCGCCACGCCAAGCGCGCGCTGTCGCGCGTGAACCTGCCGATCCACATCGTCCACGGAGACCAGGACGACTTCGCCCCGGTCGAGGTGGCCGAGAAGCTGGCGGCGGAGACGGTCACGCGGCGGCCCATCCGGGTCGTGCGGACCGAGGGCGCAAACCACTTCCTGAACGACGGGCCGGCCGAGGTCCTGCTCGCGGCGATCGAGTCCTGCATTCCGCAGCGCTCGACCCTGTGGACGTTCCGGTGGCCGAAGCTGCCGGCCCTGCTGCCGTCCAGGCTCCCGAAGGCGCGCGCGGCCTGAGCTAGAGGAAGATCCCCGTCGCGACGGCGAAGCCGATCACGACCAGCCAGGGCGGCAGTTTCGCGATCTGCAGGAAGATGAACGCCGCGGCGATGAGCGCCCAGTCCGCCGGCTGTTCCACCGTGGTGATGATGACGGGGTCCCAGAGCGCGGCGGCGAGGATGCCCACGACCGTGGCGCCGACGCCGGCCATCAGCCCGCGCGCCCAGCCCTCGCGCTTGAGGCGGTCCCAGAAGGGCAGAACCCCCGTCACCAGCAGAAGGCTGGGCAGGAAGATCCCGAAGAGCGCGATCAGGCCGCCCACGATCCCGCCGGGGCCGTAGTCCTGCCGGTAGCCGACGAACGCCGCGAAGCTGAACAGCGGTCCGGGCAGCGCCTGCATGACGCCGTAGCCGGCCAGGAAACTCTGCTCGTCCAGCCAGCCGCGGCCGACGACCTCGCGCTCGAGGAGCGGCAGGACGACATGCCCGCCGCCGAAGACCAGGGACCCCGTGCGGTAGAAGACGCTGGCGAGGCCCAGGCCCGTGTTCTGCAGCGCGCTCGCCAGCAGCGGCAGGCCCACCAGGAGCAGCGCGAAGATGGCGAGCGCGATCACCGCGCTCTGGGCGTCGACGGCGCTGGAGGCCTCGTCCGGTGGAAGCTCTCCGGCGGGCGCGTTCCGAAGCAGCAGCGCGCCGAAGGCGCCGCCCGCGACCAGGGTCGCGATCTGCGCGGCCGGTCCCTGGACGAAGAAGAGGCCCAGCCCGGCGCCGATGGCCAGTCCGGCGCGGATCGGGCCTGTGGCGAGGTTGCGGGCCATCTGCACGACCGCCTGCAGCACCACGGCCGCGGCGGCCACCTTCAGGCCGTGGATCCACTCCGTCCCGAACCGCATCGAGATCACGGGCGAGTAGGCGGCGAACAGCATCATGGCCGCCGCGGCGGGGAGGGTGAAACCCGCGAAGGCGGCGAGCGCGCCGGGGAGTCCGGCCTGCCGCAGGCCGATCGCCATGCCCATCTGGCTGGAGGCGGGCCCGGGGAGGAAGTGGCAGAGCGCGATCAGGTCGGCGAAGGCGCCCTCCGACACCCAGCCTCGCCGCTCGACGAATTCGCGACGGAAGTAGCCGATGTGGGCGACCGGCCCGCCGAACGAGATCAGGCCCTGGCGGAGGAACGCCAGGAACACGTCGAGCGCAGTCACGGCCTTCATCGGGGGCGCGGCGTCCATGCCCCTAGAGCCCGTGCCGACCGGGTTGAATCAAGCCCGTCTGGCGGAACGGGCTCGTCGTCCTTCGTCTGGAGCGCATCCTGGTCGCCTGCGGCTGACTCATCCCCGGTGGGATGCGCTCTAGATGGAAGGCGCGCGCCGGCTTGTCGATAGGGGCTTCCCAGCCGCATCTGAACGGCGATAAGGCTTCCTCCAACAACTGTTCGAGGAGGGACGCCATGAAGGCCGCCGTGCTGCGCGAAGTGGGCAAGCCGCTTCAGATCGAAGATGTTCAGATCTCCAAGCCCGGCCCGCGCGAGGTGCTGATCCGCACCGCCGCCGCCGGCGTCTGCCACTCCGACCTCCACTTCGTGGAAGGCAAGTATCCGCACCCGCTCCCGGCCGTGCTGGGCCACGAGAGCGCCGGCATCGTCGAGGCGGTCGGCTCCGAGGTCCGCACGGTGAAGCCGGGCGACCACGTGATCACCTGCCTTTCGGCCTTCTGCGGCCACTGCGATCACTGCGTGACCGGCCACATGGCCCGTTGCGTCAGCCCCGAGACCAAGCGCCGCGAGGACGACGAGCCGCGCCTGTCGGCGCCGAACGGCCCGATGCTGCAGTACCTGAACCTGTCGTCGTTCGCCGAGCAGATGCTGATCCACGAGAACGCCTGCGTGGCGATCCGCAAGGACATGCCGCTCGACCGCGCCGCCCTCATCGGCTGCGGCGTCATGACCGGCGTGGGCGCCGTCATCCACACCTCGAACGTCCGTCCGGGCGACACGGTGGCCGTCATCGGCTGCGGCGGCGTGGGCCTGGCGGCGGTGAACGGCGCGGCGCTCGCGGGCGCGGGCCGCATCATCGCCATCGACATGGCCCCGGGTAAGGAGAACCTGGCCAAGTCCATGGGCGCGACCGACTTCGTCCTCGGCGGTCCCGACGCGGTGAAGACCGTGCTGGAGATGACCCGCGGCGGCGTGCAGCACAGCTTCGAGGCGATCGGCCTCGCCGCCACGGCGGAGCAGGCGTTCAACATGCTGGCCCGCGGCGGCACGGCCAATGTCATCGGCATGATCCCCGTCGGCCAGACCATCAGCCTGATGGGCGCGGCCTTCCTGGGCGAGAAGCGCATCCAGGGCTCGCTGATGGGCTCCAACCGCTTCCCGGTGGACATGCCCCGCCTGGTGGACGCCTACATGGCCGGCAAGCTGCACCTGGACGACATGGTCAGCCGCCGGATCAAGCTCGACCAGGTCAACGAGGCCTTCGAGGAGATGAAGACCGGCGCGGTCGCGCGCTCGGTGATCGTGTTCGACGCCTGACGGCGTCCCGCCGCGCCGTGGTGGTCAGGTCCGCTTGGGCCGCATGACCAGCCACGGCGTCGGCTGCAGCCGCCATTCCCACACCGCCAGCAGCTGGTCGAGGTGGGTCATGGGCCTAAGGAAGGGCGGCATCTCGAACGTCTTCGGCTGCTGATCCACGCGCACGATGTCGTGGGTGGCCGCGAACCGGGCCTGCAGCGTCTCGAGCGCGCCGGCCCGGAACACGTCGTGCGTCTCGACGATGATGCTCATCCCGGCGAGGGCGGGCGAGAGATCGGGCCGCAGGATGTCGAGCTCCGCGCCCTCGGTGTCGACCAGCACCAGCATGCGCCGCCCGGCGAACGCCTCGAACCCATCGGGCTTGAACTCGCCCCCCACCACGACGCGGTCGGCGACTCCGTTGCGCTGGGCCAGCTCGGCGCAGGAGGCCCGCGCCTTCTCGTCGATGTCGTAGGCGTAGACGGTGACGTCGGGCATCATCCGCGCCAGGCCGACGGCGTAGTAGCCCTCGGCGCATCCCACATCGATCACCCCGTCCAGCCCCTCGGCGGCGAGACTCGCAAGGTGGGGATGGAGTTCGGACTCGTACGTCCCGAGCAGGCGCGGCATCAGGGCCCCCTCGGTGGCGCTGTCCACGTATTCCATGCCGACGAAGGGGCCGCTCCAGATCCGGCGCCCCTGAAGGTGGATGTAGGTGTTCGCCAGCATCTGCGAGCGCCAGCGCGAGAGCAGCCGGAGCAGGTCGAAGACGACGCCCTGGCCGGGGTCCGCCGGCCACTTGGCGACCCTCTCGCGCACCAGATTGACGACGACGGCCGTGACGCTCATGCCAACTCTCGGATGCTGCGGCCATCCGGGTTAGGCCGCGCGGGGCGACATCGCAAGGTCAGGGGGTCGCCCCCCGCGTGTCGGCCAGCGTGACGGCCGGGGAAGGTCCCTGGGCCAGCAGGCGCTCGATCCGGGCTTTCTCGGTCCGGAAGCGGGCGAGTTCTCGGCCCGCGAGGACGGTCCCCTGCGGAACCTTGGCGCCGACCGGATTGACCCGCTTGCCCCGCTGCCAGACCTCGTAGTGCAGATGGGGCCCCGTCGACATCCCGGTGGAGCCCACATAGGCCACCACCTGTCCCTGCCGCACGCGGGCGCCCGCGCGGACGCCCTTGGCGTAGCGCGAGATGTGGGCGTAGCCGGTGTCCCAGCCGCCGGCATGGCGGATCTGGAGCCAGTTGCCGTACCCGCCCCAGCGTCCGGCCTTCACCACCGTTCCGTCGCCGGCCGCCAGGATCGGCGTGCCGTGCCCCGCGCCGAAGTCCACGCCCTGGTGGGCCCGCGCATAGCCGAGGATGGGGTGCCGCCGGCGGCCGAAGCTCGAGGTCATGCGGGCGCCGTCGACCGGCGTGCGCAGGAGGAAGCCGCGGACGTTCTTGCCGTGCTCGTCCACGTACTCCACGTCGCCGCCGTCGCGTTCGAAGCGGAAGAACCTGACCCCGCGCAGCTCGGCGTACGCCAGGTCGCCCGTTTCGATGGTGCGGCCGCTCTCGGTCACCCTGCGATCGAACACGAGGCGGAAGTCGTCGCCCGGCTTGATGTCGCGCTGGAAGTCCAGCTTGTGCGCGAACAGCTTCGCCGTCTGGTGGATGATGGCCGGCGTCGCGCCCAGGCGGGCCGCGCTCTCGTAGAGCGACCCGGAGATTTCGCCGTCGGCCACCGTGGTCTCTTGGCTGACCTTCTCCTCCAGCGCGCGCAGCCTGAGGGCGCCGTCGAAGGTGCGCGAAACGGTCACCGCGGTGGCGGGGCCCGTGCGCAGCGACAGCCCGATCAGGCGCGCCGACTGGTCCTCTGACCTGGGCGTGGCGATGGCGGCGTCGAAGGTGAGGCCCGCCTTGATGCGGACGGTGTCCATGGCGCGCCCGAGGGTTTCGACCACCTGCCGCGCCTCGTCCGGCGTCACGCCGGCGCGCAGCACGGCGCGCTCGAGGGTCTCGCCCGGGCGCACGCTGACCTCGACGTTCCGTGGCCGTCCGTAGCCCGGCTGGGCCTCGGCCTGGGTGAAGGCGGCATGCTGCAGGGCGGCCGCCGCCTCGGGCGCGAGCGTGGGGGCGGGCGCAGGGTCCAGGCGGGCGGCGGCCTGCCATCCCACGATCCCCGCGCACAGGGCGACGGCGCCGGCCGCGGCGATGGTGCGGGGTCTCGCTCGAACGCTCTTGAAATCGGATTGCAGCATGGGCGCGTCCGCTGACTCAACTCGGTTCGCGGGCTCCGAAGGCGGCCCGCAAGGCGCCCCCGCGCCCCAGCAGTCGTTGCAGTTCCGACCGGCCGAAGCCGGCGCCCCTCACGGGTCCTGGATGAGGCCGAGCACGAGCTCGGCGGGCCGGCACAGCGCCGCGCCCTTGTCGGTCACCACGATAGGGCGATTCACCAGCACCGGCTCGATGATCATGGCCGCGATGATCGCGTCGTCCGAAACCCCCGGCGCGGTGAGGCCCAGCTCCTCCGCGTTCGTCCCGCGGACGCGCAGGATGTCGTGCGCCCCGGCGCCCATGCGATCCAGGATGTCCTTCAGCTGCTCGCGGGTCCAACCGGCCTTGAGGTACTCGACGACCGTGGGCTCGACCCCCTTCTCGCGGAGCAGGGCGAGCGTGTTGCGGGACGTTCCGCAATTCGGGTTGTGGTAGATCGTGACGTCGTTCATCCGCGCGGGATAGCGCGGCCGGCTCACCAAGTGAAGGCGCGGGCGCCCGTGACGAAGGTGGAGTCGGAATCATCCCAGGGCATGAGATCCGCCGGCCGTGCGGGCAGGGGGATCGCGGCGCGCGGCCACCGGTCGAAGCCTGCGACGTAGTTCACGTCGAGACGTCCTGGCCCCAGGGGCTTCAGCGCAAGCTGGAGCGGCGGGCCGCCGGTGACCCACGCCACGCGCACCCACTGCCCGGCGGGCAGGACCTGCGCCAGGGGCGCGCCGTTGAGGCCGGTCAGCTGCGCCTGGGTCGTCGAGCGCACCCGCAGTTCCAGCGTGCGGGCCTCGGCCGGGAGGGCGACGGACAGCTGCAGCGTGTCGCGCCCGTCCTCTCGGAACAGGCCGATGACGGGCGACGGCTCGGCGATCGGCTTTGCGGGGGCCATGTCGTGCGGCCGGCCCCACCACCACTGCTTCACCCGCTGAGCGGTTCCCCCGTCGGCCTTCAGGACCTGGTCCGTCCAGTAGCGGCCGACGCCGGGCAGGGCGAAGCGCCACGCCCGCCCCGTGTCCTGGTCCATCTGGTAGCCCACATAGGTGATCGCGGGGTAGCGCGGGGTCCACGGGTCGGCCGAGCGGACGATGAGCGTCAGGGCAAGCCCCCCCAGGAGCACCGTGGCGCCGATGATCCGGGCGGGCGAACGGCCCCAGTCGGGCTGGGCGAGGGGCCACAGCACCATCGCGGCGGTGATCATCTGCACCGCGAAGATCGGCATCAGGTCCATGCTCTCGAAGGCGGAATGCGAGAGACCGCCCTGCCAGCCGAGCGCGGCGGCGGCGATGACGGCCAGAAGCACGAGCGAAAGGACGCCGCGCTTGGCGCTGAGCGAGGTCGCCGCAGCGGCGACGGCGGCGACCAGCAGCGGCCAGGCGAGCACGAAGGCGGCCTGCGGCGCGAACGCCTGCAGCACGACGGTCAGGCCGAAGCTGAAGAGGAGGCCGCCGCCCCAGGCGCCCTTCCGGCTGACAGGCCGGCCGAACGTGAACCAGCCGATCGCCGTCGCCACGACGCCGGCCACGACGCCGATCCAGTCGATCTCGCCGGCCAGGGCGCAGGCGCCGAGACCGGCGGCGAGCGGCAGGAACGCCACCCAGCGGCGGGTGCGCGACAGCTCGGCCGCCGTCAGCATCATGAAGCCCAGGGAGGTGAGCATGATGGCCCACTCCCAGCGGTCGACCTGGGCCAGCAGGAACCGCTGCTCGAGGTAGCCGAAGTCCGCGCCCGTGAGGCGCCGGGCGAACTCGAGGATGGCGGCCGTGCCCACGCCCGCGAAGGCGAACGCGCCTGCGCCGCGGGCCAGGTCCGTCGCCGGAAACTCGCCGGAATGACGCGCCCATCGGATCGCGAAGGCCAGCAGCACCGCGACCACGAGCAGGATCACCCAGCCGAACCAGGCCGGATAGGCGATGACGGTGTCACCGAAGAGGTTCGAGTAGACGGGGGACGGGGCAGGCTCCGGCAGCCGGCTCGCAAACGCAAGTTCGCGGGACATCGCGAGCGCCTGGTCGCCCATGTCCTGGAGCGAGCCGCGCGCCAGGTTGCGGGCGGTGGACGTTGGGCTGTGGTAGTCGAACTGCCGACCGATGATGGCGTAGTTCATCCCGGCGATGCCCGCCTTGAGGGTCTCGGTCAGGTCGGTGTCGTTCGGCATCAGCTCGTAGAGCATCACCGACAGCGAGCCGGAGGACGGGCGGCGCGCGGTCTCCTGGAAGACCCGGATCAGCTCGCCGTTGCGCGCGCTGGTCTGGAACATCTGCACGCGGCCCGCCGAGCCGCGCGCCTCCAGGTTGATGACGAAGCCGATGCGGCGGGCGAGCGGATCGCGCTGGAAGAAGTGGTTCGCGCCGAGGAGGCCGGCCTCCTCCCCGTCGGTCATCAGCAGCACGACGTCGCGCGCCGGCACGCCGCGCGCCTGGATGGCTCGGGCGGTCTCCAGCGCCACGGCCACGCCCATCAGGTCGTCGGCGGCCCCGGGGGAGCCCGGCACGCTGTCGTAGTGCGCCATGAGCGCCAGCGCCGGCGCGTTCCGGTCGCGGCCCGGGATGATCCCGACGATGTTCTCCACGTGGCCCGCGACGACGAGATTCCGGGTCCACTTCGAGACCTGGACGCCGACGCCCGGCCGGACTTCCGGCGACAGCCCGTACTTCAGCATCTTGCCGACGATGGCGTCGCGCACGTTGGCGTTGGCGACCGAGCCCGTCGGATGCGGGACGGCGGCCATGAAGTTGACGTCCTGGAACGCGCGTTCGCCCGAGAACTCGAGCGGAGAGATCGAGACCGGCTGCGACTCCGGCAGCTGCTGGTCGAGGTAGGCCAGGTACGACCCGGCGATCAGCGCGAAAAGAAGCGCAAGCAGTCTGCCCATCGTGCGCGCGTCCTCCCGAACCGGTTACCGCGAGGCTAGACTGAGCCGATGCAAACGAAAACGCCCGGCGCAGCGGCCGGGCGTCTCGTCGTTCACGGGGCGGCCCGGTCAGGCGGCGACGGCGCCTTCCTGCGGGTCGCGCAGCACGTAGCCGCGACCCCAGACGGTCTCGATGTGATGCTTTCCGTCGGCGGCGGCCGCCAGCTTCTTGCGCAGCTTGCAGATGAAGACGTCGATGATCTTCAGCTCGGGCTCGTCCATGCCGCCGTAGAGGTGGTTGAGGAACATTTCCTTGGTGAGGGTCGTGCCCTTCCGGAGCGAGAGCAGCTCCAGCATCTGGTATTCCTTGCCGGTCAGATGCACGCGGATGCCGTTCACTTCGACGGTCTTGGCGTCGAGGTTCACCACGATGTCGCCGGTGCGGATGACCGACTGCGCGTGGCCCTTCGAGCGGCGGACCACGGCGTGGATCCGGGCGACCAGCTCGTCCTTGTGGAACGGCTTGGTCATGTAGTCGTCGGCGCCGCCCGAGAAGGTCTTCACCTTGGTCTCGATCTCGGCGGTGCCCGACAGGATCATGATCGGCGTATTGATCTTGCCGACGCGCAGCGTGCGCAGCACGTCCATGCCGCTCATGTCGGGCAGGTTCAGGTCGAGCAGGATCAGGTCGTAGTCGTAGATCTTGCCGAGATCGACGCCTTCCTCACCCAGGTCGGTGGTGTAGACGTTGAACCCTTCCGACTTGAGCATCAGCTCGATGCTCTGCGCGGTCGCGCTGTCGTCCTCGATCAACAAAACGCGCATTGGCCTCTCCTGCCGCGTCCCCGCATTCCCCCACGGACCCAGCGGACCCGCGTATGCCTCGCCCGTTAACCTGCCCCGCCGTCCTTTAAGACCGGTTAATGGTGGTGGCCCCGTCAGCCGAATCGTTAATCTGATTTGAGAATCCGACTCAAGCTGAGCTGCCGAAGGGGCCGTCGGCGCCCCTGTTGAATCTTTTGTGATTGGACGTTCCGGCCGAAGCGGGGGGTGGGAACGGCTTGTCGCGCAAGGGGTTTCCGTTCCCGGAACAACGTCCGGAGACTTCGCATGACCTACACGCACGAGCCTCGGCAGTCCTTCCGCCTGCCCCTGAGCGGCGATCGCATCAGGCGCCTGGCCCCGTTCGCCGGCCCCGCCCTGGCCTTCGCGCGCAGGAACCCGTTCATCCTTATCGGCGCGGCGGTCGTGGGCGTGGCGGGCATGGCGGCCTGGCGGAACCGGGACCGGATCGCGGCCAGGGCCGAGCCGCTCCTCGAGGACGCCCGCCAGAGGGGCCATGCCCTCGTGGAAGATGCGCGGGCGAAGGGTGAGGCGCTGATCGAGCAGGCGAAGGGCGCCGGCGAGGCGGTGGCCGCCCGTACGAAGCGCAGGACCCCCGCCGCCAACGGCCCGACGGTCTCCACCGACATCAACTGAGGCGGCAGGCTGCGACGCCGCGACGCGGGCAGATTCCGCTAAAGCCAAGGCTGTTCTTCACAACCCCTTAAGCGTGTCGGCGCGACCATGCGTCCGAGACCCAGGGGCGTTGTCTTGCAGAGTCTGGTGGCCGCGGTCGAGCGGCTGGATCCACTTACGGTTTCGGGACGCGTCGCGGCCGTGAACGGCCTCCTGATCGAGGCGCGTGGCGGTCTCTCGCGGCTGGCGGTCGGCGCTCGCGCCGAGATCGCGCGCTTCAACCACCGGCCCATCGCCGCCGAGGTCGTCGGCTTCCGCGAGAACCGCGCCCTGCTCATGCCCTTCGGTCCCGTCGAGGGCGTCGCGCCGGGCGCGGAGATCCGCATCCAGCCGCTGGGCTCGGCCGTGCGCCCCTCCAAGGCCTGGCTCGGGCGCATCGTCGACGCGTTCGGCGAGCCCATCGACGGCAAGGGACCGCTGCCGCAGGGACTGGCGGCCTACCCGTTGCGGGCCTCGCCGCCCAGCGCCCACGCGCGGGCCCGGGTCGGCGAGCGCCTGGACCTGGGCGTGCGGGCGATGAACGTGTTCACCACCTGCTGCCGCGGCCAGCGCCTGGGCGTCTTCGCCGGCTCGGGCGTCGGCAAGTCGGTGCTGCTGTCGATGCTGGCCAAGAACGCCGACTGCGACGCGGTCGTCGTCGGGCTGATCGGCGAGCGGGGCCGCGAGGTCCGCGAGTTCATCGAGGAGACGTTGGGCGAGGAGGGACTCCGCCGCGCCGTGGTGGTGGTCGCCACCTCGGACGAGCCGGCGCTGAAACGCCGCCAGGCGGCGTACATGACCATGGCCATCGCCGAATACCTGCGCGACCAGGACATGGAAGTGCTCTGCCTGATGGACTCGGTGACCCGCTTCGCCATGGCGCAGCGGGAGATCGGCCTGGCGGCGGGCGAGCCGCCGACCACCAAGGGCTACACGCCCACGGTCTTCACCGAACTGCCGAAACTGCTGGAGCGCGCCGGGCCCGGCCCGATCCGCCCGGACGGCACCAAGGCCGGCCCGATCACCGGGCTCTTCACCGTGCTGGTGGACGGCGACGACCACAACGAGCCCATCGCCGACGCCGTGCGGGGGATCCTCGACGGCCACATCGTGATGGAGCGCGCCATCGCCGAGCGTGGCCGGTTCCCCGCGATCAACGTGCTGAAGTCGATCAGCCGGACGATGCCGGGCTGCCAGTCGATGGAGGAGCGGGAGGTGGTCCGCCAGGCGCGCGAGGCCCTGTCCGCCTATTCGAACATGGAAGAGCTGATCCGGATCGGCGCGTACCGCGCCGGCGCCGACCCGCTGATCGACCGGGCGATCCAGTTGAACCCGGCGGTCGAGACGTTCCTGTCGCAGCAGCCCGGCGATGCGACCAGCCTGGACGAGAGCTTCTCCCGTCTCGCCGACATCCTGAATGGAGCCGAATAGGTGAGCTGGGCCGATTCCCTCATCAAGCTGTCCAGCTACGAGGCCGAGGTGCTGCAGAAGCGCCTGGCCGAGATCGTGGACCGCCGAATGGCCGTGGAGATGCGGCTGACCCTCCTGGAGGCGGAAGGGGAGGCCGAGGCGATGTTCTCCGCCCAGGAGGCCGCCGCGGGGATCTACCGCGCGGGCTTCTTCGAGGGCCTGAAGATCCGCAAGGCGAAGGTGCAGGCCGAGATCGACGCCATCCTGCTGGAAGAGCAGGGCGCCCGCGACGCCCTCGCCGAGGCTTTCGAGGCCCAGAAGAAGTACGAGCACATCGCCGACAACATCCGCGTGGCGGCGCGCAAGGAAACGGGCCGCCGCGAGGCGGCGGCCCTGGACGAACTCGGGCTGCGGAAGATCGCCGCGCGCTAGAGCCTCACCCGTTCAGACTGAACGGGGTAGCTGCCGGCTCCCGCTTTTCGAAACGCGCCCTAGGCGTGGACGAGCGTGCGGCGGCGCAGGATCGAGCCGGCGGCGCCGAACCCGAGGATCATCATCGCCCAGGTGGACGGCTCGGGAATCCCGCCGTTGAACTGACCGACGGTGAAGTCGACATTGTCGATGCCGACGTTGTAGCCGTTCGGGCCCCAGTTGATCTCGAGCCCGCTGGTGCTGGTCAGGTTGAAGCTGAAGTGGCTGTGGACCTGTCCGTCGATCTGGATCGTGCCGGACGAGTAGAGCGTGCCGCCCCCGATCTCGCGGATGGTGACCTGGGTCGTGCGGCTCGTGTTCGGCCATGCGCCCAGGTCGAAGCCGTTGAGGGTGACGGCGAGGCCGCTCAGCGGCACCAGGAAGATCGAGGGCGAGCCGACGTTGTCGTTGTCCCCGCCCCAGGCGACGTTGGAAAGGTCGCTGTAGCTTGCGGCCCACCACTGCAGGGTCGAGTTGCCGCCGCCGTCGTTCCGGTCGTCGTTGTATTGGACGTCGATGACGTTCGCGACGTCGCCGTAGGTGTCGTCGATCTCGGCGCCGTCGCCGCAGACGGAGCCGCCGTTGCAGATATTGCCGTCGAAGGTCAGAACGTTGGCCTGTGCGGCCGAGGCGAACAGAGCGGCGGTCGCTGCGATCGTCGCGAAACCAAGAGTTTTCATCAGACTCCCCAATCCCATCCGCGCGCGCCGCGCCCGCGCGCAACAACGCGCATCAGAAAGCGCCGCGATGCACCTTGTCGCAACAGCGTTCGCTTGAGAGGTGAATCGAAGTCCCGACCGCAGTCAGGGGGCGATCAGCGGCCCTGCCGCGACCGCTCGGCTTCGACGTCCTGCCGCAGGACGTGCAGGTCCTCGGCGATCTTGAAGATCGTCACGTAGAACTCGCAGAAGGCGCGCCAGAGCAGCACGGCGGTGAAGACGCCGATCATGCCGACGCCCAGGACGCCGACCGCCAACAGGATTCCCCAGCCGCCCTCGCGGATCGCGACGCCGACCGAGGCGCCCAGGACGCCGAAGGCGATGATGCCGATGATGGCCAGGCCCGCCCAGTAGACCAGGTGGAACACCGTTCCGGTCAGCAGGCGCTCGAAGGTCAGGAGGTCCCAGAAGAACTGCCCGCCCGAGCCGTCCGGCCGCTGTAGAGGTCGCCGCATCCGAATTCCGAGACTCAAACGAAGGCGCGTGGCCCAAGGTCCGAACCGCTACCAGCCGGGGCGGCGGCCTGCAACAGAAGCCGCCTCAGGCCAGGAGCTTGCCCACCGCCGCGCCGAGGAGGCCGGCGACCGCCGAGCCCAGCGTCCCCACGACGAGAATCATCGGCGCGGTGTCCTTCAGCGCCACGGAGACGGCGATGCCGAGCAGCGCGCAGACGCCGCCGGCCACGAGGCCGCCCGCCAGGCTCGGCGTCCAGCCCACGGCGGCGAGTTTGGCGAAGACGAGGCCCGCCAGCAGCGAGATCGCCATTCCGCCGAGCGCGAAGACATTGTCCCGGACGAATGCGCTGTAGTGCCCGCCGAGCACCATGGCGAGTTGCAGGATGAGCCCGCCGGATGTGGCGACGATCAGGGTCTGGTTCATCTCAGCGTCCCCCCTGGACCTTGGCTGCGGCGGCCTTCGCCTCGGCCTCGGCTTCCTGCCTCTTCCAGTCGATCGGTCCCTTGGTGAAGCTGTCGCGCAGCTTCACCAGCGTATAGGCGTTGCCCCAGCTGAAGTGCCGGTAGAGCGTGAGGTAGGGCTCCTGCGGTTTGTAGCCGACGGCCGTGAGGGTCACCCGCGTCGCGCCCGGCCCCGCATCCTCGAACTCCATCACGGTGACGATGTCGCCGAATTCCTTGCGGCCCGGCAGGCTGGCGGGCGCCGTGATGTTCTGGATGCCGAAGGCGCGCCCGGGCGTGAACAACACGATCTGGTTGCGGATGTTGTCGGGCTCTCCCAGACGGGCCTTCGTCGAGTAGGCGCTCTCGATGACGCCGCCGAGCCGCGCGTCCACGCTGGCGACCGGCGTCGCCCAGGCCTTGTAGCCTTCCGTCGTCAGCGCCCGTTCCCACACCTTCTCGCGTGGGGCTGGGACGATGATCGCGATCTTCAGCACCTTGGAGCCGTTCGCCTGCACGAACGAGTTGTCGGTCACGTCCGGAAAGTCCTTCACCGACTGCGCCTGCGCCGTCCCCGCCGCGAGCGCGGCCGCCGCGAGGGCGGCGCCCACCACCTGTCTCATCCGTCGTGTCCCCCAGCCGCGTTGTTGCGTCCGGCGGAGGCGGCCTGCTCCAGCCGGTCGAGGTAGTCCCGAAGCCCCGCCACCGAGGCGTCGAAGGCGTCCAGCGTGCGGTGGGTGCGCGACTGCATCACGCCGCCCTCCATGACGTTCAGCACGAGGATCGCGGTCTGGCGGCGGTCCAGGTCGGCCGGGAGCCGCTCGCCTGCCTCGATGAGGCAGCGCTCCACGTGGCCGACCCACTGGTGGAAGTTGACCGAAAGCAGCTCGCGGACCGGCGGATCCGGCTCGTGCAGTTCCAGGGCGATCGAGCCGATCGGGCATCCGTAGAGGCAGTCGCTGATCTCGAGCGCGCGCCGGTAGCTGGCCAGCAGGGCGAAGATGCGCTCGATGGGGTCGTCGACGCCTTCCCAGGCCGGAGCCAGCAGCATGGGCTCGATGCCCTCGCGGTACATGTCGAGCACAGCGACGAGGACGTCCTGCTTTGTGGGGAAGAAGTGGTAGAGGCTGCCGGCGTTCGCACCGGCCTCGCGCAGGATGTCCTGCACGGATGTCGACAGGTAGCCCTTCTCGCCGAAGAGCTTCATGGCGGCGAAGACCAGGCGGTCGCGGGTGGGAAGTTCGTCCATGGGCCTTGGTCGAGCGTTCAACTCAACCAAGCATGGCTTGAATGGACGTTCAAGCGCCGATTTGAGTGACCATTCAACCGGCCGGGGGGGAGCGTGTGTCCCGGACTGGTTAACGCGCCGCGAGGCGGGTCCGATCGTCGGGAATCGCGACGCGCCGACGGCCGACGCGGGGCGTTAAGCCTGTCCGTCGCCCGGCGTCAGGTGCGGGCGACGATGGCCTCGAGCGTCTGAACGCGGCTGTCCAGGTCTTCCACCAGGCGGCGGGCCACGTCGCGCACGCCGGGGGCGTAGGCGTCGCCGCCGTCCGCGATCTCGGCGGCCAGCTGCTCCAGGTCGACCATGGCGGTGGTGAGCGCCTTGACGTGATCCTTGGCCAGTTGCCTGGCTTCGGCCTGCAGGCGACGCACGCGCTCGGCGACGGTCTCGGTCTTCGGGGTGACGACCTTCAGGTCGTTGTCGGCGACCACACTGAGAGACGGTGACATCTTCAAGTACCTCAATTCGATCCCCAAGGTTCCGATGCGGCTGCGGAGCGATTTCGCCCTCAGCCGGAACACCCTGGCCGTATCAACTTACGTCCTGAGACAGCACAGGTTCCCTGTCAGTCGCATGAACGGCGCCAGTTAACTCTGCCGCACCCTGCAAGTGGGGATTCCGGGGCACAGTATGTAGTTAACCCGACGCATAGGTCTGATGCGAAAATGCAGAGCAGGCTGCCGCGGCCCGCGATGCAGGCCGCCGAGGACGTGAAGACCCCCCAATCGGCGATCCCCCAGGGCGCAGGGCGGCGGTAGCCTCCGACGGTCGCCCCCGACGGGCGCAAGACCGGAGCAGCCCCGTGACGATCACCCGAGCCATGACCGCGGCGATGACGCTGGCGATGGCGCTCGTCCCCGCGGCCGCGTTGGCGGCGACGCCCATCAAGGGGTTCGTGAGCTCGCGCGTGTTCGCCAACTACGCCGGCTTCGACGCCATGGACTCGACGGGCGCGCAGTGGCTCTCCGCGCCGACCGCGCTGGGCGTATCGCGGGCCGTCTCGGCCGGGCCGGGGGGCCAGGTCTACGCCTACCATGGCGTGGCCGCCGACTTCGGGGCCAACGCCGGTCAGGTGTCGATCGCGGCGGGATGGGATTTCGACGCGCCGCCCGGTCCGCTCGTCACCGAGGCGGAGGTCGGCGGGTTCCCGGACTGGAGCTACACCTTCCAGGCGCAGGGCGACGGGGTGCTGCGGCTGACCTACGAGTTCGGCGTCACGGGACTGCCGACCGGCTTCGGCGGCTTCAACATCGGCTGGACCGGCGCCGGCGGCGGCGAGAGCCTTCTCCTCTCCCAGTCGAACGGCGTGTTCGAGCGCCAGATCACGGCCGGCGAGGTCTATCTCGTGACGATCTCCACCGTGGCCGACGTGTTCGGGACCGGCTTCGACTACACCGCCGTCATGAACGGCGAGTTCGGCTACAGCATCACGGAGCAGATCGGCGGCGGCGGTGGCGGCGTGCCCGAGCCAGGGGCCTGGGCGCTCATGATCCTGGGCTTCGGCGCCGCCGGCGCGGCGCTTCGGCGGCGCCGGCCCGCGGCGGCCTGACCGCCGGCGTCACCGCGCGCCGGGCGCCGCGCCCGCGGCCTTCGCCGCCTCGGCCTCTGCCGCCCGCGCGCCGCGCAGGATCCCCGGAAGCGCGTAGTTCCCCTCGTGGCAGGCGTATTCGTAGACCGCGCCCTTGGCGGGGCTGAATTCGTACTCGCCGCCCCAGGGCTCGGCCCAGACCGCGGGGTCCTCGACGCGGAAGGCGTAGTGCAGCCGCTGGTCGCCCACGCGCGTGAAGCGCTCGGTGACCTTCATGTCGCTGGTGCCGCCGAACATGTTCTGGTGCGGGTGGTAGTTGGTGGTCTCCACCACCAGCGTCTCGCCCTCCCAGCGGCCGATGCTGTCGCCGTACCAGACCTTGTTGGGACCGTGGCGGCCGTTCAGGCGGACCACGCGGGCGTCGTGGATCATCTCGACCACGATGACCACGGCGTCCGTGCCCTGCACGATCTGGTAGTTCGAGTTGTAGAACGACGGCAGCATCACGGGCCCCGCGTGGTAGCCGAACGAAGTGATGCAGCGTTCGCCCAGCGTCTGGTTCTCCGGGTTGTCGCCGGCCACGCCGTAGACCCCGCGCACCGGCGGCCCCGCGCCGGGCCGGGGCGGCAGGCGCTTCGGCATGCGGCCGTCGGCGGGGAAGGTGATCAGCGAGGTGCGCGGCTCCCCGTTCACCCGCATCACGGTGTCGCCGTGGTCGGTCCAGAAGGCGTTGTAGCCGCAGTCGTGGGTGGCGCCGCCCGACAGCGTGTTGCCGGCGTAGCAGGGCTCCTTCTCGAAGTCGGCGTCGGTCCGGGTGGGCTCGAGGCTCTTGGCGATGACCTGCGCACGGCGGCCCTCCGCGGCGTCGACCTCGGCGGCCGTCATCGCGCGGCGCTCCCCGAGGGTCCGCGGCCGCTCCAGCGGCGTGAGGGTGGCGTTCGTCCAGGTCCCCTCGAGACTGGGCTGGTTCCCGACGGCGCGCGGCGCGCGATAGCCCTGCGCCGAGGCGGCGGCGGGCAGCGCCAGCGCCGCGGCCGCGATCAGGACAATCGGTCTGAACGGCATGGCGGCATCCTCCGGACGCAGGGTCTGGAGGCGAGTGTGGAACCCGGACCTACGGGAAGTCCAGCGGGTGGGGGAGGGCCCTACGGCCCCTTCCGCCGCCGGCCGCGCATCTTGCGGTATTCCTCGGCCTTTTCGGCGCGGGCTTCCGAGCGGAGCTGCTTCACCGTCTCGCGGCTGTCGCCGGCCTCGCCGCCGGAGGACAGGGCGTCGGCGGCGAATTCCAGGTCGAGCAGCTTCAGGCGCTTGATCTCGTCGCGCAGGCGGGCGGCCTCCTCGAACTCCAGGTTGGCGGCGGCCTCGCGCATCCGGGATTCGAGGTCCTTCAGCGTGGTCTTGAAGTTGTCGCCCAGGAACGGGGTCGCGCCCTCGGCCACGCCGGCCTTCACCGTGACGTGGTCCCGCTCGTAGGGGCTGGCCAGGATGTCCTTGATCTGGCTGCGCACGCTCTCGGGCGTGATGCCGTGCTCGATGTTGTACTGCTGCTGCTTCTCGCGGCGGCGCTGGGTCTCGGCCATCGCCCGCTCCATCGAGCCGGTGACGGTGTCGGCGTAGAGGATCACGCGGCCGTCCACGTTCCGGGCGGCGCGGCCGATGGTCTGGATCAGCGAGGTCTCCGAGCGCAGGAAGCCCTCCTTGTCGGCGTCGAGGATCGCCACCAGGCCGCACTCGGGGATGTCGAGGCCTTCCCGCAGCAGGTTGATGCCCACCAGCACGTCGAAGGCGCCCAGGCGCAGGTCGCGGATGATCTCGATCCGCTCCAGGGTGTCGACGTCGGAGTGCATGTAGCGCACGCGCAGGCCCTGCTCGTGCATGTACTCGGTCAGGTCCTCGGCCATCTTCTTGGTGAGGACCGTGATCAGCGCCCGGTAGCCCTGCTTCGTCACCTGCCGGACCTGGTCGATGACGTCGTCCACCTGGCTGAAGCCGTCCTTCGAGACGGGCTTCACCTCCACGGGCGGGTCGATGAGGCCGGTGGGGCGGATCACCTGCTCGGCGAAGACGCCGCCCGAGCGCTCCATCTCCCAGGGGCCGGGCGTCGCGGAGACGAACACCGAGTCCGGGCGCATGGCGTCCCACTCCTCGAACTTGAGCGGGCGGTTGTCGATGCAGGAGGGGAGGCGGAAGCCGTACTCGGCCAGCGTGAACTTCCGGCGGTAGTCGCCGCGGTACATGCCGCCGATCTGCGGCACCGTCTGGTGGCTTTCGTCCACGAACAGCAGCGCGTTGTCGGGGATGTACTCGAAGAAGGTGGGCGGCGGCTCGCCCGGCCGGCGGCCGGTGAGGTAGCGGCTGTAGTTCTCGATGCCGGCGCAGGAGCCGGTGGCCTCGATCATCTCGATGTCGAAGGTGGTGCGCTGCTCCAGCCGCTGGGCCTCCAGCAGCTTGCCGTTGGCCACCAGCCAGTCGAGGCGTTCCTTCAGCTCGGCCTTGATCTGGTTGATCGCCTGCCGGAGCGTCGGCCGGGGCGTCACGTAGTGGCTGTTGGCGTAGACGCGCACGCCGGCCAGTTCCGAGGTCTTCTTGCCGGTGAGCGGGTCGAACTCGGTGATGGACTCCAGCTCGTCGCCGAACAGGCTGAGCCGCCAGGCGCGATCCTCGTAGTGGGCCGGGAAGATCTCGATGGTGTCGCCGCGCCGGCGGAAGCTGCCGCGCTCGAAGGCCTGGTCGTTGCGCTTGTACTGCAGCGCCACGAGGTCGCCCATCAGCCGCTTCTCGTCGATGCGGTCGCCGGGCTTCAGGTCGAAGGTCATGGCCGAGTAGGTCTCGACCGAGCCGATGCCGTAGATGCAGCTGACCGAGGCCACGACGATGACGTCGTCGCGCTCCAGGATCGCCCGGGTGGCCGAGTGGCGCATCCGGTCGATCTGCTCGTTAATCGAGCTGTCCTTCTCGATGTAGGTGTCGGTCCGCGGGACGTAGGCCTCGGGCTGGTAGTAGTCGTAGTAGCTGACGAAGAACTCGACCGCGTTCTCGGGGAAGAAGCTCCTGAACTCGCTGTAGAGCTGCGCGGCGAGCGTCTTGTTCGGCGCGAGGATCAGCGCCGGGCGCTGCGTCTCCTCGATGATCTTGGCCATGGTGAAGGTCTTGCCCGAGCCGGTGACGCCCAGCAGCACCTGGTCCCGTTCGCCGTTCCCGAGGCCGCCCGCCAGCTCGGCGATCGCCTGGGGCTGGTCGCCCGCGGGGGCGTAGTCGCTCACCAGCTTGAACTTCCGCCCGCCCTCGCTCTTCTCCGGGCGCACCGGGCGGTGCGGCTTCCAGAGCATGGGCATGGTGTTCTCGTCGTAGTCGAACGCTCCGGACATGTCGGAGACGCCCGGACTTGCGGGGCTGGGCATGAGGTCCAAGTTAGGCGCTCCGGCGGCGGACCGCCACAGACTGCGACACCGCTGCTGCCAGCGGCGTGTCAGCAGCAGGGATGACGCAGCGGCTTCTTGCGGCGGCGGCGCGGGCAGGCCAATACGACGTAAAGCCATGAGCCGGAGGACGTCGCCATGAAGACCCGCATCACCGAACTGTTCGGCATCGAGCACCCGATCATCCAGGGCGGCATGCACATGGTGGGCTACGCCGAGATGGCGGCGGCGGTGTCCAACGCCGGCGGGCTCGGCATCATCACCGGCCTGACCCAGGGCACGCCCGAGAACCTCGCCAAGGAAATCGCCCGCTGCCGGGAGATGACCGACAAGCCGTTCGGCGTGAACCTCACCTTCCTGCCGGCCGTGACGCCGCCGGACTATCCGGGCTTCGTCGAGGCGATCATCAAGAGCGGCGTGAAGGCCGTGGAGACCGCCGGCAACAACCCGCAGAAGTGGATGCCGGCGCTGAAGGAGGCCGGGATCAAGGTGATCCACAAGTGCACCTCGGTCCGCCACTCGCTGAAGGCCGAGGCGATCGGCTGCGACGCGGTCAGCGTCGACGGCTTCGAGTGCGGCGGCCACCCGGGCGAGGACGACGTCGGCAACTGGGTGCTGCTGCCCCGCGCCGCCGAGGAGCTGAAGATCCCGTTCGTCGCCTCGGGCGGCTGCGCGACCGGCAGCCAGCTGGTGGCCGCGCTGGCGCTGGGCGCCGAGGGCATCAACATGGGCACCCGCTTCATGGCCACGAAGGAAGCGCCGATCCACCAGAACGTGAAGGACGCCCTGGTGAAGGCCACCGAGCTCGACACCCGCCTGATCATGCGCCCGCTGCGCAACACCGAACGCGTGCTGAACAACGCCGGCGTGGAGCGCCTGCTCGAGAAGGAGCGGACCCTGGGCGACAAGATCACCTTCGCCGACATCGCCCCCGAGGTGGCCGGCGTCTATCCGGCGATCATGAAGGACGGGAACATGGACGCCGGCGGCTGGAGCTGCGGCATGGTCGCGGGCCTGATCCACGACGTGCCGACCGTGAAGGAGCTGGTCGACCGCATCATGAGCGAGGCCGAGGAGATCATCGCGGTCCGCCTCGCGCGGTTCGCCGGCCGCCAGCCCGCGGCCGTCGGCTGAATCCGGGCGCCGGGCGGGAGGCTTTCGCGTGACCATCGAGAGCCTGCCCGCCTGGATGTACACCGACCCCGCGTTCTTCGAGCGCGAGCGCCGGACGGTGTTCCGCACCGCCTGGCAGGTGGTCTGCCACCTGAACGACATCCCCGAGGCCGGCGACTACCAGGCCTTCGACATCCTGGGCGAGCGCGTGCTGACGGTGCGCGGCGACGACGGGCAGGTGCGCTCGTTCCACAACGTCTGCCGCCACCGGGCCTCGCGGCTGGCCGACGGCAGCCACGGCAACTGCGGGCGCCGCCTCGTCTGCCCCTACCACGCCTGGAGCTACCGGCTGGACGGCCGCCTCGCGAACGTGCCGGCGTGGCAGGGCTTCGACGGCCTCGACCCGGCCGAGCACGGCCTGAAGCCGCTGGACCAGGAGATCTACCTGGGTTTCGTCTTCGTGCGCTTCGCGCCGGGGCTGCCCAGCGTGGCCGAGATGATGGCGCCCTACACCGACGAACTGGCGCCGCACTGCCCGCCCGACCTGCTGCCCCAGGGCCGGGTCACGCTGCGGCCGCGCCCGGTCAACTGGAAGAACGTCGGCGACAACTACTCCGACAGCCTGCACATCCCGGTGGCGCACCCGGGGCTCACCCGGCTGTTCGGAGCGAGCTACGGCATCGAGGCCCGGCCCTGGGTCGACAAGATGTGGGGCGACATCGTCGAGACGCCGTCCCCGAACTGGGTCGAGCGGGGCTACCAGGCGCTGCTGCCGCACTTCGGCCACCTGGAGGGCCGGGACCAGCGGCGCTGGAACTACTACAAGCTGTGGCCGAACATGGCCTTCGACGTCTACCCGGACCAGATCGACTTCATGCAGTGGATCCCGGTCTCGCCGACGCAGACGGTCATCCGCGAGATCGCCTACGTCCGGCCCGACGCGCGGCGGGAGGTGCGGGCTGCCCGCTACCTCAACTGGCGCATCAACCGGCAGGTGAACGCCGAGGACACGGTCCTGATCCGCCGCGTCCAGGAGGGCATGGAAAGCTCGGGCTACGACACCGGTCCGCTGGCGGAGTCCGAGGTGTGCCTCATCAGCTTCGCCGAGAAGCTCACCGCGATGACGGGGGCGTCCAGGCCGTAGGCCTGGCGGGGCCTTGGGGAGGATGCTCCCCCTCTGGGGGAGCTCGCGAAGCGAGAGGGGGTCTTGGGGCGAAGGCCTTGCCGGCTGCCCCCTCCCCGCCGGCGCGCTGCGCCGCCGGACCTCCCCCAAGGGGGGAGGATCTTGGGGGTGACGATGCTTCCCCTCGGGGGGAGCTCGCGGAGCGAGAGGGGGCTGGGGGGCGAAGGCCCTGCCGGCCGCCCCCTCCCCGCCGGCGCGATGCGCCGCCGGACCGCCCCCAAGGGGGGGTGGATTTTGGGGGGGCGGGTGCTCCCCCTGTGGGGGAGCTCGCGGAGCGAGAGGGGGAGCGGCGGGACTTGCACAGGTCAGGCGTGCAGCCGCCATCACCCCACGCCGTCATCCCGCGGCTTGTCCGCGGGATCCATGCCG
>NZ_JAEUMN010000133.1 GCF_016793225.1 Phenylobacterium sp. | reverse complement strand
CGTCGATGCCGGCCTGTCCCGGCGACGCCACGATCGCCACCTGGCGCACCAGCCCGTCCACCGCCCCGGCCGTCAGCTGGGTCAGCAGCGCCGGCAGGCGGTCGGCGTCGCGCCGCGCGTCGATGATCACGCTGAGCATGGCCGCTGCTTCGCCCGCCGACGCCGATCCCGCAAGCCGTCAGTCGTCCGCCAGCAGGGTGTCGAGGAAGGTCTGGCGCCGGTTCAGGAAGCTGCGGGTGACCTGGTAGTGGTCGGTGTCCTCGTACGCGATGCGCTCCAGGCCCCTTGGCGTGGTCTGGTAGATCCAGGCGTCCGGATAGCCCAGGATGATCGGCGAGTGCGTGGCGATGATGAACTGGGACCTGAGCCGGACCAGTTCGTGCAGCCGGACCAGGAAACTGAGCTGCCGGTTGGGCGACAGCGCCGCCTCGGGCTCGTCCATGATGTAGAGGCCGCCGCCCTTCAGGCGGTTGTCGATCAGCGCGAAGAACGATTCGCCGTGCGACTGCTCGTGCAGCGAGACGCCGCCATAGGATTGGACCACGCCCAGCTCGTCGATCTGGGTGCTGACGTTGAAGTGCGACTCGGCGCGCAGGAAATAGCCGTCCGTCGCCCGTCGCGCCGACCGGACGGGCCTGACGAAGCGGTGCAGCGGCGAGTGCGACGCGCGCGTATCGAAGTTGAAGTTCCGGGTCCCGCCCTCGGCGTTGAAGCCCCAGGCCACGGCGAGCGCCTCGATCAGCGTCGACTTGCCGGAACCGTTCTCGCCCACGAGGAAGGTGACCTTCGGATGGAACTCCAGTTCGTAGAGGTTGCGGACCACGGGAAGATTGAACGGATAGCTGCCGGCGTCCCACCCCTCGCGCCGCTCGAACCGGGCCGCGATCCAGTAGTGCTCCGCATCGACCGCTCGCATCGACAACCTCGGTCCAAGGCCGCCCCGTTCCGCCGGCCGCTTCATATGTTCTTGTTTTGTTCGAACCCTACCCTATGCTGGCGACATGTCCAGCGCGTTCGATCCACGACCTTCCGAGTTCGCCCGCGGGCGCGGCGCGCGGTCGAACGCCAGCGGCCGCTACGAGGCCCAGCAGCGCGAGGCGTTCGATGACGGCTGGACCCCGGACGACGCCGAGCCGGTCCGCCTGCGGACCACCGTCGCGCCCGAGAAGGCCAAGGTCATCATCTCGCGGAACGACAGCCCCGACGTCGGCTTCTCGGCCTCCATCAATCCCTATCGCGGCTGCGAGCACGGCTGCATCTACTGCTACGCTCGCCCGGCGCACGCCTACATGGGGCTCTCCCCGGGGCTCGATTTCGAGAGCCGCCTCTTCTTCAAGCCCGACGCGGCGCGCCTGCTCGAGAAGGAGCTGTCCCGTCCCGGCTACCAGCCCGAGACCATCCACATCGGCGGCAACACCGACCCCTACCAGCCCCAGGAACGGACGCTGCGCATCACCCGCGGCGTCATCGAGGTGATGGTCCGGTTCCGGCATCCCTTCTCGGTGATCACCAAGTCCGCGCTGATCGTCCGCGACCTGGACCTGCTGGCCGAGGCGGCCGCCCTCGGCCTCGCCCGCGCGGCGATCTCGATCACCACCCTGGACCGCAGGCTGGCGCGCTCGATGGAGCCCCGCGCCGCCACGCCTGAGCGGCGGCTGGACTCCGTCCGGCGCCTGACCCGCGCCGGCGTGCCGGTGATGGTGATGTTCGCCCCCTGCATCCCGGGCCTCAACGACCACGAGATGGAGGC
>NZ_JAEUMN010000049.1 GCF_016793225.1 Phenylobacterium sp. | reverse complement strand
ACGTCTCCCTGCAGGCGCGGGAGGGCGAGTTCCTGGCGCTCCTCGGGCCGTCCGGGTCGGGCAAGACCACGCTGCTGCGCGTGCTGGCCGGGCTGGAGGCGCCCGACGCCGGGGCGGTGCGCTTCCGGGGCGAGGACTTCCTTTCGCTGCCGGTCCGCCAGCGCCGGGTGGGCATGGTCTTCCAGCACTACGCGCTCTTCCCGCACATGTCGGTGGCCCGCAATGTCGCCTTCGGCCTGGCCGTCCGCGGGCGCGGCGAGCGGCCGTCGCCGGACGAGATCGCCGAGCGGGTGGCCCGGCTCCTCGATCTCGTGCAGCTGCAGGGCCTGCAGGACCGCTACCCCGCCCAGCTGTCGGGCGGGCAGCGCCAGCGGGTGGCGCTCGCGCGGGCGCTGGCCGTCGAGCCGCGGATGCTGCTGCTCGACGAGCCGTTCGGAGCGCTGGACGCCCAGGTCCGGCGCGAACTCCGCCGCTGGCTGCGCGACCTGCACGACCGCGCCGGCGTCACGACGGTCTTCGTGACCCACGACCAGGAGGAGGCCCTGGACCTCGCCGACCGGGTAGCCATCCTGAACGCGGGCGAACTGGTCCAGCTGGGCTCCCCGGCCGAGGTCTACGAGCAGCCGGCCACCCCCTTCGTCTTCGGCTTCCTCGGGCAGGCCTGCCGGATGGCGGGCGTCGTGGAGGGCGGTCGGCTCAGGTTGGCCGACTGGGAGAGCCAGGCGCCGCCCGGATCGCCTCATGGTCCGGTGGACGTCTTCTTCCGCCCGGACGAGGTGGCGTTCGCGCCGCCGTCGGGCGAGGGCGTGCCGGTCGAGGTGGTCGCGGCGGCGCGGCGGGGCTCGCAGGTGCGCATCGAATGCCGCATGGGCGGCGAACCCATGGAGCTGCGCGGCCACGCGCAGACGGCGCTCGAGGCCGTCGCGCCGGGCGCGCGGATGCGGGTCCGGCCGCTGCGTCCACAGGTTTACGCGCGCGGCCCAGGTCCATCTGCGCCGTCCGCGCGTTGAGCCTTCATGAGCGACACGAACCTGCAGCGCCGCTTCTGCATCCACGGCGTCTCGGAGGCGCCGTCGCGCGCCCATCTGGTCGAAGGCCTGAACTTCGAGGACGCGGCGCTGCGCTTCATCGAGGACCACCACCCGGCCCCGGACGACGACGACAACCTCAGCCTGTTCGTCGAGGACATGGAGACCGGCCAGCGCCAGTGCTTCACGATCGACCTCGGCAGCGGCGAGGCGACGCCCTGCGACTGAGCGCTACCGTCCGTTGGACGCCAGCCAGCCGTCCGTCTCGGGCAGCCGCCTGGAGATGACGTCGAGCCGGTAGCGGATCGCGCCCTCGGCCTTCTCGACCTCGCCGCGGGCGGAGGCCGGGACGGTGGCCTTGAAGCGTCCGAGCTTCTCCAGCATGGCGGGCTCGCGCGAGGCCTGCGCCAGCTCGGCATAGTAGGAGGTGCGGCTGGTGGGCTCGAGCAGCTCGTCCACCCGGGCGCGGTTGGCGATCGCGAAGTCGTAGGCCTTGTCCGGGAAGTTCCCGGCCACCGCGGCGATGATCGTCGGGGCCTCGCTGGGGCTCACGTCGCCGGACAGCGCGAGGGCGAGGGCCCGGTCGGCCAGCTTCGGATCGTCGCTACCCGCGAGCAAGGCGAGCAGGCGGCTGCGGTCGGTGACGTCCTTCGAGGCGAGCGCCTGTCGCCGGAGCGCCTCCCAGGTCGCCTCGTCCGCATTGGCGGCCACGATAGAGAGCACCGTGCGCCGGCCGGCGCCCTGCAGGCTCTCCGGTTCCACCAGCCAGCGGTCGAAGCGCCGCCGCGCCTCGGCGATGACCATCGGGTCCTCGAAGTCGCCGAGGGTGGTCAGCACCGTCCGGCGGGCGATCGCGGCGTTGTCGGGCTCGCCGGGCTTCGGGTCCCAGCCGAGCCGGCCAAGGATCGGCACCAGGCGGGCCCGCGCGAACGTCCGGAACCTCGCCTGGCCCGGCCGGCCCGAATAGAGGGCGTCGACCGCCGACAGCTGCGTCGCCAGTGTGTCGAGCACCAGCGGATCGGCGTCGGCCGGCGTGTTTCGCGCCAGCGCCAGGAAGTCGCTCATGGGCGCGTAGCCGGCCTCTCCGAGCGTGCGGCTGTCGTAGAGCAGGCCCAGCTGGTCGGCCGGCGCGAGGCGGCCGAACTGCGGCGCCAGCTTCGACCAGAGCGCCGGGGCGTAGGCGGTTCGGAAGTAGCCGGTCTGGCCGGCGTTCACGACGGCGGGGGCGGCCACAGGCGCGGTCTGCGGCCTGCCGGCGCTCACCACGCCGCTCCAGGCGCCGCCCGCGAGACCCTTCACCACGACCGGCGTACGCCACGTCTGGGGCGCGCTCTGGCTGGGGTCGGCCGCCATGCGCTCCTGGCTCAGCCGGACGCCGTTCCCGGCCGGGGCGGCGCGGATGAGCGGGACCCCCGGCTGCCGCAGGAAGTCGTGCGCCATGCCGGTCACGTCCTTGCCGGGCGCGGCGGCGTCCAGCGCGGCCCAGAGGTCGTCGCTCACGGTGTTCCCGTAGGCGTGCTTCCTGATGTAGGCGCGCACCCCCGTCCGGAACGCGTCCTCGCCGACGTAGCTCTCGAGCATCCGCACCACCGCCTGGCCTTTCTGGTAGGTGATGGTGTCGAAGGCGTTCGCGGCCGCGAACACGTCGGGGATGTCGGTGATCACGGGATGGGTGCCGGCGCGGCTGTCCAGCCGCATGGCGCCCTGCTGTCCGGCCTGGGTCGAGAGCCAGAGGTTCCACTCGGGATGGAAATGGTCGGAGGCCTTGTTCTCCATCCACGAGGCGAAGCTCTCGTTCAGCCACAGGTCGTCCCACCAGGCCATGGTGACCAGGTTGCCGAACCACTGGTGGGAGACCTCGTGCGCGACGGTCGTGAAGACGTACTGCCTGTCGGTCTCGGTCGAGAGCTTGGGGTCCAGCAGGATCGCGTAGTCGAAGTAGAAGATGGCGCCCCAGTTCTCCATGGCTGCGAAGAACTGGCTGCGGCCGGGGCCCGCGATCAGGTCGAGCTTCGGGAGCGGGTAGGGGGTGTCGAACCAGTCGTTGAAGTAGGGCAGCAGCTTCACCGTGGCGTCCAGGGCGTAGCGCGCCTTTTCGGTGTCGCCGCGGCGGACCACGACGCCCACGTCGACCCCGGCCACCCTCTGCGAGATGCGCTCGAAGTCGCCCATCGCCATGAACAGCAGGTACGAGCTCATCTTCGGGCTGTCGGCGAACCGGACGCGGCGCTTTCCGCCCTCTAGGGGCGTCTCCGACGCCACCGGCATGTTGGAGACCGACATCTGGCCGGGCGGCGTGTCGACCGTCAGCGAGAACACCGAGCGGACGCCCGGCTCGTCCCACATCGGCGCGAAGCGGCGGGCGTCCGAGTTCTGGAACTGGGTGTAGAGCCCGCGCCGCTTGCCGCCGTCGGGGGCGCTGTAGTCGAGGTAGAACAGCGCTGCGGGCGACTGGAAGATCCGCCCCTTGTAGTCGATGTCCAGCGTGTAGCGGCCCGGCGCCAGGCGCTGGGGGAAGACGAAGGCGGCGGTCTGCTCCTCCGCGTTCCACTCGATGCGCGGCGCCGCGGCCAGACCGGACAGGCTCGCCTTTTCCAGGGTCAGGTCCTGCGCGTTCAGCACGATGCGGTCGGTGGGCCGCACGACCGTGAGTTCGACCTTCACATGGCCATCGAACGTCAGCCGGTCCGGATCGGGCGCCACCCGGATCTCGTAGCGGTCAGGCCTCACGTCGGTGGGCAGCACCACGCGCGTGTCGGGCTTGGCCGTCGCGGCCGAAACCGGCGAGGCCGCCGCGAGGAAGAGGGCGGCGGCGGCGGCAAGAAATTTCATCGTTCGGGCAGCTCGCGCGACAAACCAGGCGTCCAGCATAGGGATTGCGGAACGCTTCGCCTAGCGCGGGACCCGACCGTTCATCTCGTCGCCCGCGTCCGCCGGCAGACGGACGAACCAGAACATCGACACCATGGTCACGAGCCCCAGGATGACGAACGCGGGCGCGACGACCTCCGGCGTCATCCGCGTGGCGCCTTCCAGCGTCATCAGCACGCTGAGGAGGCTCGCCGAGAGGCCGATGCCGACGGACTGCACGAGTTGCTGGACCATCGAGGACGTCGTCGTCGCGCGGCTCATCTGGTCCTGGTCGATGTCGGCGAACGCCATGCCGTTCAAGGCGGTGAACTGCAGGGAGCGGAAGAACCCGCCGATCCCCAGCACCGCCATGATCGCCCAGTGAGGCCAGGACGGGCGGAAGGCCGCGTACGCCATGAAGCTCGCGCCCACGATCACGGCGTTGACCAGCAGCACCGTGCGGAAGCCGAACGCGCGCAGGATCGGCGGCGCAGCGGTCTTCATCAGGAGCGCGCCCACCGCCGAGATGAAGGTCATCAGGCCCGCCGCGAAGGCCGAGAGACCGAAGGCGACCTGCAGCAGCATCGCGAGCAGGAACGGGTTCGCGCCCATGGCCAGCCGCATCCAGGCGCCGCCGATCACCGAGGCCTGGAACGTCCGGTGGCGGAAGATGCCGAGGTTCACCACGGCGTGGGGCGTTCGCCGGGCGTGCCAGACGTAGGCCAGCAGCATCGCGAAGCCGGCGGCGAAGAGGCCCGCCACGAGGGCGCCCGGCAGTACGTCGCGGCCAAGGTTCTCGAACCCGACAATCAGTCCCGCCAGGCCGAGTCCGGTCAGGGCCATGCCGAGGAAGTCGACCTTGCCCGCGGACTGGTCCCGCACCTCGGGCACATAGAGCCAGACCAGCACCAGCCCCATCAGCGCGATGGGCAGGTTCATGAAGAAGATCCATGGCCAGTCGGCGAAGGTGACGATGGCGCCGCCCAGCACCGGGCCCAGGACGGGGCCCAGCAGGGCCGGCATGGTGACCACCGACAGCGCGCCCACCAGCTCGCTCTTCGGCGTTATCCGCAGGAGCACCAGGCGGCCCACCGGCATCAGCGTCGCTCCGGCCGCGCCCTGGATGAAGCGTGCGGCGATGAGTTCCCAGAACGACCCGGCGAAGCCGCACGCCGCGGACCCTGCGGCGTAGAGCACGATCGAGAACATGAAGATGCGCCGCGCCCCGAAGCGGTCGGCCAGCCATCCGGACAGCGGCAGGAAGATCGCCGCGGACAGCATGTAGGTGGTGATCGCCGCGCTCAGCCGCACCGGCTCCACGCCGAACGACTCGGCCATGGCGGGCAGGGCGTTGGAGATCACCGTGGCGTTGAGCGTCTGCATCATCAGCGCCGAGCCGATGATCGCGGGGATCAGCCAGCCGCGTCGGAACGCGGTGGGGACGGGGGGACCGCCGGCGTTCTCCCGCGGCGTCGCGCCCTCCGCCGTTTCGTCGGTCGGCGGGGTCACGGCTCCACCAGCCGCAGAAGCGCGGGCGTGGCCTCTGAAACCGCTTCGCGCTCGGCAGGAGACAGGCGGGCGAGGCGGGCGGCGAGCCAGTCGTTGCGCTGCCGGCGGATCAGCTCGAGGGTCCGGGCGCCGGACGGCGTGATGGCGAGGCCAGAACGGCGTCCGTCCTCGGCGTCGCTGCTGCGGGCCACCAGGCCGGCCGCCTCGAGCCGCTTGATGTGGGCGCTCATGGTCGGCTTGGACGTCCGCTCCACCTCGGCCAGCGCGCTGACCCCGATGCCCGGATGCTTGCGGATGTGGCCCAGCAGCAAGGCGTCCTGCGCCGAGATCCCGGCCTTCTGCGCTTCCTGACGCAGGCGGCGCGACACGCGCAGGATCGCGGGCCGAAGCGCTTCGGCCAGGCCGATGACGTCGTTCTCAGGAGCGCCGGGCATGAGTTCCAGGTAGTTAGGTCGCCGAACTACCTAGACCCGCGCCTGGCCCGGTGCAAGGGCGCGCCCCGCCGACAGGCGACGGGGCGCGGATCCGTCAGAGGACGCCGAGCATCTCGGCGACCAGGGGATGGCGGACGATGTCGCGGTCGCCGAGGCGCACCACGGCGATGTTGCCGACCTCTTCCAGCCGCTCCGCCACGGGCTTGAGGCCCGACAGCTCGGGCAGAAGGTCGGACTGGTTCGGGTCGCCCGTGACCACCATCGTGGAATGCCAGCCCAGGCGGGTGAGGAGCATCTTGAGCTGCATGTAGGTGCAGTTCTGGGCCTCGTCGATCACCACGAAGGCGTTGTTGAGGGTGCGCCCGCGCATGAAGCCGACGGGCGCGATCTCGATGGCGCCCTCGGCCATCAGCGCCCGGACGCGCTTCATCGAGAGCCGGTCCGACAGGGCGTCGTATAATGGCCGCAGATAGGGCGCGAGCTTGTCCTCGGCGTCCCCGGGCAGGAAGCCGATCGACTCGCCCGCCTCCACCGCCGGCCGCGAGAGGACGATCCGGCCGACGCGCCCGCTTTCCAGCGCCTCCACGGCCTTGGCGATGGCCAGGTAGGTCTTGCCGGTCCCCGCGGGACCGAGGGCGAGCACGAGGTTCTTCGCGTCGATGGCGTTGATCAGGGCCTGCTGGCCGTCCGACTTCGCCTTGATGGTCTTGAGATAGCCCTGCTCGCGGTCGTCGTTGTGGTGTGACAATGGAGACCAGCCCCGGTCCACGGGCAGCCTGCGGATCTTGTCGTCCCCCTCGAACTGACCGGCGTCGAACGCGCCTTCGCGCAGCTGTCGCTTCAGAGCCCGCTTGCTCATTTGGCCTCCTCAGGGGGCAAGAAAAAAGGGCGTCCCGCGTGGGAGCGCCCTTCGAATGGTGGGAGAGAACGGTGGCGGCGGCCGCGTGCCGGCCCCGGAGGTCCGGCTGCTTCTGCAGGTCCGGGCGGAACGGCCCGGAGGAACGACAAACTCAGCGCCATCCAACCCCGTCCAGCGCGAGACGCAGGAGCGAAACTCCCGCGGCGGCTTCCGGTAAGGCTTTCGCCCTCTCGAATCGCCCGACTAGAATGAGGGTAGCGTGCTTTACGAGTCGTTAAAGGCCCGGCTGCGGGAAGAAGAAGGGTTCCGAATTGGCTGTCTACAACTTGGGCAATGTGACACCTGAGCTACCAAACGATGACGAATACTGGATCGCCCCAAACGCCGCGGTTATCGGCCGGGTCATCCTGAAGAAGAATGCGTCGGTCTGGTGGGGCGCCACGCTTCGCGGCGACAACGACCCTATCGTGCTGGGCGAGGGCTCCAACATCCAGGACGGCAGCGTCTGCCATACCGACACCGGCTCGCCGCTCTTCATCGGCGACAACGTCACGGTGGGCCATATGGTGATGCTCCACGGCTGCACTATCGGCGACGGCAGCCTGGTCGGCATCGGCTCGATCGTTCTGAACGGCGCGAAGATCGGGAAGAACTGCCTGATCGGCGCCAACTGCCTGATCACCGAGGGCAAGGAGATCCCGGACAACTCGCTGGTCATGGGTGCGCCGGGCAAGGTGGTCCGCGAACTCAGCCCCGAGCAGGCGATGATGATCCGCGCGGGCTCGGCCCACTACGTCGAGAACTGGAAGCGCTACCGGCGCGAGCTGGCGGCGATCTCCGGAAAGTAGGCGCCGAGCTCGGCGAGCGCCTGGTCCGTGTCCTCGAAGCGGATCCCGATCAGTCCGAGCGTCCGCGCCGCTTCGACGTGGCCGGGGAGGTCGTCGACGAAGACCACGTCTCCGGGCGGTGCGCGCAGCCGCTCAAGCAGGGCGAGATAGATGCCGGGAGCGGGCTTAGCGAAGCCGACGTCGCGCGACGAGACCACGCCCTCGAATACGCCCGCAAACTCCGGCCGCGCCATGATCTGGGATTCGCTCGACAGGGTGTTGGTCAGCGCCATCACCCGGACGCGCAGCGCTCGAAGGCCTCGAACGGCCTGGGCAAGGCGCTCGTTGAATTCGCTCAGGTAGGCGTCTTCGGCGAGTTGCCGAAACAGGGCTCCCGAGAGCCCCAGGCGAGCGCCTGAGGCGGCGAAGGCCTCGTCAGCCGTCATGGCGCCGACCTGGGCGGCGCGATGTTCGGGTGAACGCGACAGCGCGTCCTCCAGTGTGGCGCGATCGAGTCCGGTTCGCACCGTCCATCGGTCCCAGAACGCGGCGTCCGGCCAGCCGCGATAGAAGACGCCGCCGATGTCGAGCACGAGGATGGGCATGGCCCCTTATGCCAGTTGACGGACGTAGGGTCCGCCCCCGACCGTGCGGCCAAACGGGAGGACGCCATGGCCTACGAATTCATCAAGGTCGACCGCGCAGGGCCGGTCACGACGATCACGCTGAACCGCCCCGATGTGATGAACGCGATGCATTCGCCGGCGCACTTCGAGATGGACGAGGCGCTGAACGCCTTCGCGGCCGATCCCGAGCAGTGGGTGGGGATCATCACGGGCGCGGGCGACCGGGCGTTCTCGGCGGGCAACGACCTGAAGTACCAGGCGAGCGGCGGCCAGATGCGCTCGCCGCCGTCGGGGTTCGCGGGGATCACCGCGCGCTTCGATCTCACGAAGCCGCTGATCGCGGCCGTCAACGGCGTCGCCATGGGCGGCGGGTTCGAGATCGCGCTCGCCTGCGACATCATCGTGGCGTCCGAGACCGCCGTCTTCTCGCTTCCGGAGCCCCGCGTGGGCCTGGCGGCCCTGGCAGGCGGCCTCCACCGCCTGCCGCGCGCCATCGGCGTGAAGCGCGCCATGGGCATGATCCTCACGGCTCGCCGCGTCTCGGCTGCCGAGGGCAAGGAGTTGGGCTTCGTGTACGAGGTGACGGCGCCGCAGGACCTTATCCGCCGCGCCAACGAGATCGCCGCCGGCATCTGCGAACTCGGGCCGATGTCGATCCGCGCGTCCAAGGAGGCGGTCCTGAAGGGGCTGGACGAGCCCAGCCTGGAAGCGGCGCTGAAGGGCCAGAACAAGTATCCGGCGGTGGCCGCCCTCTACACGTCCGAGGACTTCAAGGAAGGCCCTCTCGCCTTCGCCCAGAAGCGTGCGCCGAGCTGGAAGGGCCGCTGAGCGTCGCGTCGCCCTTCGGGGCTCCTGGCGAGGCGTGAACCGCCTCTGATCCGATCACCCTGCGGCCCTCGTCACCGTCCTGGCCCAAGGCCCGCTTGTTCGCCCCGGCCAATCCCGCCAAATTCCGCGGGAGTCGTGGCAGGGCGGGCCGATGGTGGATCTGGAAGCGGTCGGCGGGACGGCGACTGGAGGGCTGGTCGCCTCGACGTTCGAGAGCCCTGCCGGCAAGGCCGGGGAGCACCATCCCACGTGCGCCGACTGCGGGACCCAGACCCTGGGCCGCTTCTGCCACAACTGCGGCAACGCCGCCCACGTCCATCGCACCTTGCTGCATCTGGGCGAGGAGCTGCTGCACGGGGTGATGCACTTCGACAGCCGCGCCTGGCGCACGCTCCCGCGCCTGGTGTTCCGTCCGGGCCAGCTGACGCGCGAGTGGTGCCTGGGCAAACGCGCCCGCTACGTCTCGCCGCTGGCGATGTTCCTGTTCACCGTCTTCGTGCTCTTCATGGCGATCTCCTACCTGCCGGAGGCGCCGGCCATGACGCTGGCGCAGGAGCGGGCGGTCGCTGCGGCCGAGCTTTCCAGGAGCCGCACCGAACTGGCCGAGGCCGAGGCGGCCCTGGCGAAGGCCGCCAACCCGCAGGACCGCGCCGAGGCCGAGGGTGCGGCCAGGGCCGCCCGGGCCGGGGTCGCGGCGGCGATGGACGAGTTCCGGGGGCTGGAGACGGCGGCGCGGGTGGCCGGCGGGGACTGGAAGGCGCAGCTCGCGGAAGAGACGCGCACCGGAAAGCTCAAGATCAACACAGGCGACGGAAAGCTCGACGAGAAGCTTCGGCACAAGCTCGAGAACCCCGAGCTGGCGCTCTACAAGCTGTCGCAGACCTTCTACAAATTTTCCTTCCTGCTGGTTCCGATCTCGATCCCGTTCGTGGCTCTGCTGTTCCTCTGGAAGCGGGGCTTCACCCTCTACGACCACGGGGTCTTCGTCCTCTATTCCCTCACCTTCATGTCCCTGCTGATCATGGTGGTCGCCGGAGCGCTGCGCGTGGGCGGGCCGGCCGCCAGCGTGGCGTTCTCCGCCGTCCCCTTCGTCGTCCCCGCGCACATGTTCTTCCAGCTCAAGGGCGCCTACGGCCTGAGCGTGCTGTCGGCGCTGTGGCGGACCATGCTGCTGCTGATCTTCGCCGCGGTGGCCGCCGGCGTCTTCCTGCTGGCCATCCTGTGGCTGGGCCTGGCCTGAGCGTCCGCGGGCGAAAATGACGCGTTGTTCACTCTTGCGAACGGGGCCGCGCTGGGCGAGGTTCCCGACAAATTGACGCTGTAAGGCCCACGCCCCCCATGGACCGCTTCGACTACATCATCATCGGCGCCGGCTCGGCCGGCTGCGTGCTGGCCAACCGGCTGACAGAGGACGGCAAGGCGCGCGTGCTGCTCGTCGAGGCCGGAAGCAAGGACAAGTCGCTCCTGGTGACCATGCCCGCTGGCGTGGGCGGCCTCATCGCCAAGCAAGGCCCGTTCAACTGGGGCTTCTGGACCGAGCCCGAGCCCAACCTCGACGGCCGCAAGCTCTGGTGGCCGCGCGGAAAGGGCTGGGGCGGGTCTTCGTCGATCAACGGCATGATCTACATCCGCGGCCACGCGCGCGACTACGACCAGTGGCGGCAGATGGGGCTGGCCGGCTGGGGCTACGCCGATGTGCTGCCCTACTTCAAGCGCTCGGAGACGCTCGAGGGGGGCGGCGACCCCTGGCATGGCGGCGAAGGGCCGCTGCACGTCTCGAAGGCCAGTTCGCCGAACCCGATCTACCGCGCCGCCATCGAGGCGGGCGCCGAAGCGGGGCACCCGATCACCAACGACTTCAACGGCTTCCAGCAAGAGGGCTGGGGTCCCTACCAGTTCACCATCAAGGACGGCGAACGCTGGAGCGCCGCGCGCGGCTACCTCTACCCCGCCCTCGACCGGCCGAACCTCACCTGCGTCACGGGCCTGCGCACCACCCGCATCGTGGTCGAGAACGGCCGTGCGACCGGCGTCGAGACCGTGGACGCCAAGGGGCAGAAGAAGACCTTCCACGCCGAGGCCGAGGTGCTGCTCTGCGCGGGGGCCGTCCAGTCGCCGCACATCCTCCAGCTGTCCGGCATTGGCGACGGCGAAGAGCTCGCCCGCCACGGCATTCCCGTCGTGCACGAGTTGCGCGGCGTCGGTCAGAACCTGCAGGACCACCTGGACGTCTGCATGGTCTGGGAGTGCCCGCAGCCCATCACGATCTATTCCATGCGCAAGGGCATCAAGACGCTCTTCGTCGGGCTCGACTACATGCTGCGGCGCAAGGGGATCGGGCGGCAGAACTTCCTCGAATCGGGCGCCTTCCTGCGCTCGCGGCCCGACCTCGACCGGCCCGACCTGCAGGTCCACACGGTGCTCGCGATGATGCAGGACCACGGCAAGGTCCAGATCAAGAAGGACGGCTTCACCTTCCACGTGTGCCAGCTGCGGCCCGAGAGCCGCGGCCGCGTGGGCCTGCGCAGCGCCGATCCGCTGGCCGATCCCGCCATCTTCGCCAATTACCTGGCGACCGAGGAGGATCGCCGCGCGCTGCGCGAGGGCGTCAAGATGATGCGGGAGGTCGCCAAGCAGGCGGCGCTGAAGCCCTACATCAAGGCCGAGTACGCGCCCGGGGCCGACGTCCAGACCGACGCCGAACTCGACGCCTGGATCCGCCGCTCGGCCGAGACCATCTATCACCCCGTCGGCACCTGCCGCATGGGCGTGGCCGGCGACCCGATGGCCGTCGTCGACGCCGAATGCCGGGTCCAGGGCCTGACGGGCCTGCGGGTGGTCGACGCCTCGGTGATGCCGACGCTGGTGGGCGGCAACACGAACGCCCCGACCATCATGATCGCCGAGAAGGTCTCGGACGCGATCCGCGGCCGCGCCTATCTGCCCGCGGAGGACGCGCCGGTCTACGAGGGCGGGGGCAAGGTCGCCGCCTGACGCGATCTGCGCCCGGCCCGATCGTCCCGGGTCAGCCGGTCGGGGGCGGGGCGCTCAGCGGATGGCGGCCGCCTGCGGCATGTCCGGCTTTCCGTCGTGGTTCCGGTCCGGGATGTCCTGGAACAGCATGGACTCGGCGGCGCGCCGCCGCACCAGGCCGGGCAGGACCTTGCCGCCGCCGCGCACCCACTTGTGGAACTCCAGCGCCGCGCCATCGAAGTTGCGCGCGTTGACCTTCTTCAGCAGCGTCGATCCCCGGAGCGCCTGGACGCCGCAGTTGTAGGCGAAGGACACGAGCGCATCGAACTGGTGCTGCTTGAGCGGGACCTGGACCATCCTGTTCACCGGCCCCTCGTAGGAGGCCATGTCCTCGTCGAACGCGGCGTCGCACTCGGCCTGCGTCCACACCGAGTTCTTGTCGAAGGCTCGGCCCGACCCGTTGGTGTGCCCCCAGCCGATGGTCAGCACATTGGCCGGGCAGAGATAGGCCTTGAAGCCGCCCCCGCTGGCCTTGTGGCAGCCCTCGAAAGACTTGATGAGCTCCGCGCCCCGCTTCGACAGCTTCATCGGCATGCTGACTTCCCCCGGGGGCTGTCCCACTGCGCCGCCGCCCCACTCGGCTGGGTAGAACGGTGTTCGATACTCGCGCGGGTTGCAAGCATCAATTCGCGGCGGCGACAGCCTCCTGGCCCTGCGGCGCCACCACCACCCTGTAGGCTCGCTCGGGCCTCAGCAGCGCCTGGGCGGCGCGGCGGACGTCGGCGGCGGTGACCCGCTCGGTTCCCGGGACGATCTCGCGGATGATGTCGAGCCGGCGCGGATCGGCCTGGGCGCCCGAGAGCTCGCCCACCCAGTAGCTATTGGTGAGCCGGGTGCGCTGGATCGCCTCGAGGCGGGGCTTCTTGGCGCGCGCCAGTTCGTCGGCGTCCACCTCCTGGGCGGCGAGGTCGGCGGCGATCTTCTGCACGTCGCGGAAGAAACCCGGAAGCTTCTCGGGCGGCGCTTCCACGCTGGCGGCGATGTAACCCCAGCCCGTCCAGACCAGGCTGTGCTGCGAGTTGACGTCGGGCGAGTAGGTGACGCCCTGGGCCTCGCGCAGCTCTTCGGTGACCCGCAGCTTCATGATCTCGCGCAGCACCGCTGCGTCGCGCGCCCGCTGGGGATCGGTCCAGTAGTCGGTCGTGCCCCAGGCGATGTAGCCGATCGACTGGTCCGCGCGCCCCTTGTGGGTCAGCACGACCGGCGCGCCGCCGCCCTTGGGGAACGCCACGGCCCGCTGCGGGGGCGAGGGCAGGGGCGGCTCCCTGCGCTTCGGCAGCGCGCCGAAGGTGGCCGCGGTCTCGGCGATCGCCCGCTCGACGGTGATGTCGCCGACGATCACCACTTCGACAGGGCCGTCGGCGAGGGCCCGCCCCACGGCGGCGGCCACGTCCGCGAACGAAGCCTTCGCGATCTCCTCGCGGCTGGGGAAGGTCCAGCGCCGGTCGCCCGAGTGGATGAGGCCCGGCAGGTCGCGCGCCAGCACGCCGTTGGCGGTCGCCTCGTACTGGTCGTGGATCGTGCGCCCCGCGGCCTTGACCCGGGCGAAGGCCGCGTCGCGCCAGGCGGGCTCGGCCACATAGGCCGCGAATACCTGAAGCTGGGTCCCCACGTCGGTGGTGCGGGTTGCCCCGGAGAGGGTGAACGCATCGTCGCCGAAGCTGAACCGGCCCCCATAGACCTTGGAGGCCAGGACCCGCTCCATGTCCTCGACCGGAATCTTCTTCAGGCCGCCCTCGACGAAGGCGCCCGCCGCCCAGAAGGGGCTCTGGCGGTCCTTCGGCAGCTCCAGCATCCCCTGGCCGACGTTCACGCGCACCAGGACCTCGTCGTCGCGGAAGTCCGTCGGCTTGACGGTGAGGCGGACGCCGTTGTCGAACCGGACGAAGCTGGCGCCCAGGTCCTGGACGTCGCGCCGGTCGACCACGCGGCCCGGCGCGCCGAAGCTCTCGTAGGGCCAGGCGAGGGCCGCCTGCTGCGCCGGGGGCGTCACGGCGACCTGCTGCGAGGCGGCCAGCACGGCCGCGACGGCGGCCTCCCCGCCCTCGACCGGCGTCGGCGAGGCCATGAAGACCAGGGGCCCCGCCCCCTGGAAGGTCGACTTCAGCGCGGCGTTCACGGTCTCGGCCTTGAGATCCTTCACCGCCGCCTCGAACAGCGCCTGGTCCTGGGCCGGGGACGTCACGACGGTGTGGTCGGACAAGGACTGCACGATCTCGTTCGCCAGGTCCGCGGGCCGGCGGGTGGCCGCGCCGGCCACCGCCGCGCGCAGCGTGGCGCGGATCTCCTCGACCTCGCGGTCGAGTTCGTCCTGCCGGACGCCGTACTGCACCAGCCGGCGCTGCTCCCGTTCGGCGGCGGTCAGCGCCTCGCGCCACCGTCCCGCCTCGGCGTTCACGCTGATCAGGGCGATCTGGGCCGCGTCGTCCTGCTCGAACTTGGAGGTCCCGGCGCCCAGGAACGGCGGCTCGGCGCCGCGGGCGATGGCCGAGAAGCGGCGGTTCAGCACCGCAAGCCCCAGATTCTCGATCAGCTCGCGCCGGCGCTTGGCGGCCGTGTCGGGCGTGAGGTCGGGCGGGCTGATCCAGGCGACCTGCAGAGTCTGCGTCACGCCGGGCTCGACCACCAGGCGGGCCTCCGCGCCTCGGGACGCCACGGGGCCGGGGTCGGGATCAGCCGGGGCAGGCCCGCGCCCACGCCAGCCGCCGAAGGCGGACCTGATCTTCGCCTCTACCACGTCGAGGTCGAAATCGCCCGCCGCCACGAACACCGCCCTGTCGGGGCGGTACCACCGATCGTAGAACGCGACGATCTGGCTGGCCGGGGCGGTCTTGAGCACCTCCACCGTGCCGATCGGCCAGCGTGTCGGCAGTCGCTGGCCCTTCATCAGGAACCCCATGCGCGCCTTGGCGATCCGGTAGCCGGGCGTGTCCCGCGCGCGCTCCTCCGACAGCACGATGCCGCGTTCGCGGTCGACGGCTGCGGGATCGATGGTCAGGCCGAACGCCGCCTCGGACAGCAGCATCAGGGAGGTGTCCACCGTCTCGTCGTCGGTGCGGGGCAGGTCGAGCTTGTAGATGGTCTCCGAGAACCCGGTGGAGGCGTTGGTGTCGGCGCCGAAGGCCAGGCCCAGCCGCTCGAGGATGCGAACCATGTCGCCTTCCTTGACCTTCTTCGATCCGTTGAAGGCCATGTGCTCGAGAAAGTGCGCGAGGCCGAGCTGGGCGTCCGTCTCCATCAGCGAGCCGGCCCCGAACCACAGGCGGAACGCGGCCTGGCCCTTGGGCGTGGTCTGCCGGCGCAGCGCATACCTCATGCCGTTGGGCAGGACGCCGAAGCGGATGTCTGGGTCGGCCTTGAGGTCCGAGCGCGCCTGCGGCCATTCCGTCGCCGTGAGGCTGGCGCCCGCGGGCTGGCTTGTGGACGGCTGGCTCCAGGCCGGCGGGGGGAAGGCGAGGGCGAAGGCTGCGAGCAGGGCCGCGCCCCGGCCAAGAAGTCGGATCATCAACTGCGCCTGGATTGTCGATCGTCGAGTCCGGCACCATCGCCAAGCCCGATGGCGCCGACAAGGCGGCATCGCGGCGGCGCTCGCGCATTCGGGCGACACCCCTTAAATGGAACGGATGGACGTCGCCTGCTTCGAAGCGCCCGCACCCGGGGGGCCGAAACCGCAATACTCCGGCCAGCCCGACGGTCGGCGCACCCCTGAGCCGATGGTGAACGCCCCCTGGCCGGTGGTGGTGCTGAGCCTCGGCATTCTCGCGCTCTACGCGATCCAGGCCCGGCTGCCGTTCCTCGTCGACCTGTACGCCTTCTCGCCCGGCCAGTTGGTGCGCGGAGAGTACGCGGGTCTCGTCACGTCGCAGTTCCTGCATGGCGGCTGGCCGCACGCGCTGATGAACGCAGCCTTCATCCTGGCCTTCGGAGCGCCGGTCTCGCGGTTCTTCGGCCCTCGTCTCGCCGGAGCCGTCGGATTCTTCCTCTTCTACCTTCTCTGCGGCGTCCTGGCGGCGGTCGGATTCGCCGCGATGCACTGGGGGCAGGAGGCCGCCATGGTGGGCGCCTCGGGCGCGGCGTCCGGCCTCATGGGCGCTGCGGCGCGGCTGATCGGCGGGCGAGGAGAGGTGGGCCCCATGTTCTCGCAGGCCGTGACGGGGATGGGGCTGGCCTGGATCGTGGTCAACGTCATCATGGCCTTCACCGGCGGAATGCTGCTGCCCGGGGCCGGGGAGGCGGGCGTGGCGTGGGAGGCGCATCTCGCCGGCTTTGCGGCCGGCGTGGTGCTGATCCAGCCCCTGGGATGGCTCGCCCGGCGGTAGGCCGCTCACGCGCCCGTGTTTTGTGTCAGGCCTGAAACTGCGTTTCCCTTCGTCCTGACGCAAGGGAACGAGGGCGCCATGCTGGTTTCGCAGATCCTCAGGACCAAGGGCGACGCGGTGTTCACCATCCGCCGCGACGAAAACGTCGGCTCCGTTGCGGGTCTCCTGCACGCCAAGGGCGTGGGCGCGCTCGTGGTGCTCGACGGCGAGCGCGTGGCCGGCATCGTCTCCGAGCGCGACATCGTCCGGGCGATCGCGTCGCATGGCGCAGGGGTGCTGTCGCGGCCGGTCGCCGACTTCATGACCGCCAACGTCCTGTTCGCCGAGCCGGGCGAGACCGTGGACAGTCTCCTTTCGCGCATGACCGACCGGCGGATCCGCCACCTCCCGGTCTGCCGCAACGACCGCCTGGTGGGCATCGTCTCCATCGGCGACCTGGTGAAGTGGAAGATCTCCGAGGTGGAGGCCGAGGCCGACGGCCTGAAGGCCTACATCGCGGCCAGCTGAGAGCTACCCTCCCTGACCGGAGGGCCAAACGCCGGCGGTGCGTCGGCTGAAAGG
>NZ_JAEUMN010000004.1 GCF_016793225.1 Phenylobacterium sp. | reverse complement strand
TGGTCTGCAGGTGGCTCCAGGGCGCCATCTCGCGCGCCTTGTCGTTGCCGATGCAGGTATCGACGATGATGCGCCGGCCCGGCGCCTCGATCACCAGGGCGTGGATCGACATCTTCAGCTTGCCCTGCTCGGTGGCGAAGTGGGGCTGGAGCCACTCGATCTCGCGGACCGCCTCGTAGGTCGCCTGGGGCAGGATGAACCGCGTGCCGCCCTCGGTCTCCATCTCGACGATGCGCGTGATCTTCACGTCGCCGACCCGCCAGCTCAGCATGCGTACTGCCTCCCGTTTCCAGGAGTTTGGCACGGCTCAGAGGTCGAGCGACAGGGCCGCCTTGAGATGCCGTCGCGTGGCGTCTTCGAACGCTTGGGGCCAGGCCGCGCCGACCCTCGCGGCGAGCGGCCGGGCCCGGGCGAGGAAGGCGCGGGCGAGATCCAGGTTGGCGGCGATGACGGCCTCTCCGTCCGCGCGGGGCGGCGTGATCGCCTCGAGCGCCTCGCGCTGCCCGGGCGTCAGGAAGCCGTTCAGCCGCTTGGCGCCGCGCGCCGTCTGGCCGTGGCCGTTCTCCTCGAGCATCAGGTCGATCATCATGCGCCGCAGGAGGTCGAAGCCCTGCTGGGCGGTGATCCACTCCTGCCGTCCGACGGCGACCGGCATCAGGCCGAGGACGCGCAGGAACTCGGTGACGGTCGCCGCCACGCGGCCCGGGGCGCCCGTGTCGGGCCCAGGCGGCGGACGCGGCGGGATCGCGGTGTCCCCGAACAGTGGCCGCCATCCGTCCCCGCCGGCGCGATCCACGTAGTCGCGGGTGGCGAAGTGGATGTCGAACCGCTCCCAGTCCGCCGTCACGGCGGCGACCACCACGCCACAGACATCGAAGGCGAGGACCGCCTCGGGCAGTCCCGGCCGCGGCTGCTTGTAGTCGGCGACGCAGGCCTTGAGGTCGTCGGGCGAGACCAGCGCGACGAGGTCGATGTCGCTCCACGCGTCGCCAGCGCCCGCCCCCAGGCTTCCCGAGAGCCACAGCGCCTTCACCCGCCCGTCCTGGGAGAGGGCGGCGACCAGGCGCTGCAGCAGGGCCTCCTGGGCCGGGGTCATGCCCGTCCCTATGCCGCAATCAGTGGCGGGCGGCGAGCGCCTTGGCGACGGTGGGGGCCAGCCGCGCGGCGATGATCGCCGCGCCGCGCGCGTTCGGGTGGATGCCGTCGGCCTGGTTCAGGGCGGGCATGCGCGCCACGCCGGCCAGCAGGTTGGGATAGAAGGCCACGCCGTGCGTGCGCGCCAGGGCCGGGAAGACGGCGTTGAAGTCCCGGGCGTAGCCGCCGCCCACCTCCACCGGCGCCTCGATGCCGGTGAGCACCACGGCGATGCGGCGCGCCTTCAGCTTGCGGATGATGGCGTCGAGGTTGGCGCGGGTGCGCTTCGGGTCCTGGCCCTGGAGAAGGTCGTTGGCCCCCAGGGCGACCACCGCCACGTCCGTGTCCTTGGCGACGCTGAAGTCCACGCGCGCCAGGCCGCCCGCGGTGGTGTCGCCCGACACGCCCGCCGCGCGGACGCGCGCGGGCGCGCCCAGCTTCGCGAGCTGGGCCTGCAGCTGGGCCGGAAACGCCGCGGCCCGGGGCAGGCCGTAGCCGGCGGTGATCGAGTCGCCCAGGACGGTGACGACCCGGGCGCGGGGCTGCGCAAGCGCCGGTCCTGCGGCCGCCAGAAGCGGCAAGGCGAACAGCGAACGGCGTGTGGGGCTTGGCTCGGCCATGATCGTCCTATGTAAGGGAGGTCGCCCGCCGCTCAACTTCGAGGTTCCTGCTTGAACGATCTGCCGCCGCTGGTTCTCGAAGACGTGGGCCTGACCCTTCCATCCGCCGCCGGACCCGTGGAGATCCTGCGGAGCCT
>NZ_JAEUMN010000003.1 GCF_016793225.1 Phenylobacterium sp. | reverse complement strand
TCTCGGAGGAACTGGCCCGAAGAGGAGTCGCCAGCCTCAGGTTCGACAAGCGTGGCGTGGGCGGCTCACAGGGGACCTATCTGACCACGGGCTTTCATGACGAGACCGCCGACGCCGGGGCGGCCCTGGCCGCGCTCGGCGGGGCGCTGCCGTCCGCGGGGCTAGTCGTGACGGGTCACTCCGTGGGCGCGACCCTCGCGATGCGCCTCGCAGCACGAGCCAAGCTGAGCGGCGTCGTCCTGCTGGCGGGCGCCGCCCGGCGGGGCGCGGACGTGATGCGGGCTCAGTCCGCGAAGCTCGCCGAGACGCTGAACGGCCCTTCGCGCCTGCTGGGTCCGGCGCTCAGGCTGCGGCAGGCGATCGCGCGCCGCCGACTCGAGAGATCCACCGAAGACGTCTTGCGGGTCGGCGGCGCGGACCTCCCCGCCCGGTGGTTCCGCGAGTACATGGCCCACGATCCAGTCGATGATCTCCGGGCGATCCGATGTCCCGTCCTCGCGATCACAGGGGCCGACGACGTGCAGGTCGAGCCGTCGGACGTCGGCCGGATCGGCGCGGCGATCGATGCGCCGTTCACCGGCGAGACGCCCACGGGGATCAGCCATCTGCTGCGGCGGACCTGCGGCGCCCCGGGCCTCGCCTCCTACGCGGCGGAGATGCGCTCGCCGCCCGACCCCGGGGTGCTGGCCCGCGTCTGCGACTGGATCGAGGCTGAGGCGCGCGGAACAGATCGGGTATAGCTGGCGGCATGATCCGCATCGGGGTGGATTTCGGGGGCACAAAGATCGAGGCCGCGGCGCTGGACGCCCAGGGCCGGTTCCAGGCGCGCGTGCGCCGGCCGACGCCTCCCGGCTATGTGGACCGGCTGGAGGCCACGCGCGAGGTCGTCGTCGAGGCCGAGCGGCAGGCGGGCGTCGCGGCGGCGCGGGTGGGGGTCGGCGGACCAGGATCGCCCTCCCCGTCCACCGGACTGATGCGGAACTCGAACTCCACGGTCCTGAACGGGCGGCCGTTCCCGGCCGACCTGGAGCGCGTGCTGGGCCGGCCGGTGCGCTACGCCAACGACGCCAACTGCCTCGCGCTGTCGGAGGCGACGGACGGGGCCGCGGCCGATGCGGGCGTCGTCTTCGCCGTGATCGTCGGAACGGGCTGCGGCGGCGGGATCGCCGTGGACGGCCGCCTGGTCGAGGGGCGCAACCTGGTCGCCGGCGAGTGGGGCCACACGCCCCTGCCCTGGCCGCGCGCCGAGGAGCTTCCCGGTCTGCGCTGCTGGTGCGGGCGCACCAACTGCCTCGAGCTCTGGCTGTCCGGCACCGGCTTCGCGCGCGACGCCGGGCGGCCGGCCGAGGCGGTCCCTCCGGACGATCCGGCGCTGGCGCGCTACGTCGATCGCCTGGGACGCGCCCTCGCCGTCGTGGCCGACATCCTCGACCCGGACGTGATCGTGCTGGGCGGCGGCATGTCCAACCTGGACGTCCTCTACCCGCGGCTGCCGGCCGCGATCGCGCCGCACGTCTTCGCGGACGCCTACGAGGTTCCGATCCGCAAGGCCGCCCACGGCGATTCGTCCGGCGTCCGCGGCGCCGCCTGGCTCTGGCGCCTGGACGAGCTCGAATGAGGGCCTTCTGCCGCGACTGCTTCTGGCAGGGCGAGCAGCCCGCCCGGCGGTGCCCCGCCTGCGGCAGCCCGCGCGTCGTCGCCCATCCCGAGCTCGGCGAGCTCGCCATCGCGCACATGGACTGCGACGCCTTCTACGCCAGCGTCGAGAAGCGCGACCGGCCCGAGCTTCGCGACCTCCCCGTCATCGTCGGCGGCGGCAAGCGCGGGGTGGTCACCACCTGCTGCTACATCGCCCGCATCTCGGGCGTCCGCTCGGCCATGCCGATGTTCAAGGCGCTGAAGGCGTGCCCGCAGGCGGTGGTCGTGAAGCCCGACTTCGCCAAGTACCGCGCCGAGTCGAAGCGCATCCTGGGCATGGCCGCCGAGCTGACGCCGCTCATCCAGAACCTCAGCCTCGACGAGGCCTGGATGGACCTCTCCGGCACCGAGCGCCTGCACGGCGCGCCGCCCGCGATCACGCTCGCGCGGCTGCAGGCCCGCATCGAGGCCGAGACGGGCCTGACCGTCTCCATCGGGCTGGCCGCCAACAAGTTCCTGGCCAAGATCGCCTCCGACCTCGACAAGCCGCGCGGGTTCTCCGTGATCGGCCACGAGGCGAAGGACTTCCTGGCGAACAAGCCCGTCCGCATCCTTCCGGGGGTCGGCCCCGCCATGGTCGCCACGCTGGAGAAGGCGGGCTTCCGTACGGTGGGCGATCTGGCCCGGGTGGACGTGAAGGTCCTGGCCGAGCGCTGGGGCGCCCACGGCCTGCGCCTGCACGCCCTGGCCCACGGGCGCGACCATCGCGCCGTGAACCCCAACGAGGCGCGCAAGGGAATCAGCTGCGAGACGACTTTCAACGAGGACCTCTCGCGCGTGTCCGAGCTCGAGGACAGGCTGGCGCCCCTCGCCGAGCGCGTGGCCCGCCAGGCGCGCCAGGGCGGCGTCGCCGGCCGCGTCGTGACCCTCAAGCTGCGCGCGACCGACTTCCGCATCGTGACGCGTCGCCGCACCCTGCCCGTGGCCACCCAGACCGCGCACACGCTCTTCAAGGTGGGCCGCGAACTGCTCGCGAAGGAGGCCGACGGCCGGCCCTGGCGGCTGATCGGCATCGGGATCGCCGACCTGATCGACGCCGAGAGCGCAACCGACGACTTCTTTGCCGGCGAGGAGAAGAAGGCGCTGGCCAGCGAGCGCTCGATGGACGCGATCCGCGCCCGGTTCGGGCCCGACTCGGTGACCTCCGGGCGCATCCTGCGGGCCCGCGTGGCGTCGGACGAAGAGTGACGCGGCCCCGATCGCCCTGAAAACCGGCAGCCGCCGCCCTGGCCAGAACCCCCTCGCCGGCAGGCCGGGCGCCGTAGAGTGAACATGCCCCGTGACGATTCATCCCTTCCAAAAGGCGCTATCTGGCATATCTAATCGGAACGGGATGGACCGCGCCGGTCCCGCCAGGAGAACGGAAACATGAGCGAACGGAAGGAAGGTGGCGCTGACACCGGCGTTCGCTCGGCGGTCATCACCCAGACCAAACCGAAGACGCAGAAACCCTCGATGTACCGGGTCCTGCTGCTGAATGACGACTACACGCCGATGGAATTCGTCGTGTACGTACTTGAGCAATTCTTCAACAAGTCGCGCGAAGATGCGACTCGCATAATGCTCCATGTTCATCAGCATGGCGTGGGCGTCTGCGGGGTCTACACATACGAAGTGGCGGAAACAAAAGTGGCCCAGGTCGTTGATACGGCGCGGCGGCATCAGCACCCGCTGCAATGCACCATGGAGAAGGATTAGGCGCACTTGCCTTCATTTTCCCGCCAACTCGAAGAGTCCCTGCATCGCGCCGTGGCGTACGCCAACCAGCGCAAGCATGAATACGCCACCCTGGAGCACCTGCTCCTCAGCCTGATCGACGACGAGGACGCCGCCGGCGTGATGCGCGCCTGCGACGTGGAGCTGGGGGCCCTGCGCACCACGCTCACCAACTACGTCGACAACGAGCTGCGCAGCCTGGTCGTCGACGACGGCGAGGACGCCAAGCCTACGGCCGGCTTCCAGCGCGTGATCCAGCGCGCGGTGATCCACGTGCAGTCGTCCGGTCGCGAGGAAGTGACCGGCGCCAACGTGCTGGTCGCGATCTTCTCGGAACGCGAGAGCCACGCCGCCTACTTCCTGCAGGAGCAGGACATGACGCGGTACGACGCGGTGAACTACATCGCGCACGGCATCGCCAAGAAGGCCGGCGCGTCCGAGGCCAAGCCCGTGAAGGGCGCCGAGGACGAGGAGAAGCCCGCGGTCAAGACCGGCGGCGAGGCGCTCGAGGCCTACTGCATCAACCTCAACGAGAAGGCCAAGCAGGGGAAGGTCGACCCGCTCATCGGGCGGATGGCCGAGGTGGAGCGCTGCATCCAGATCCTCTGCCGCCGGACCAAGAACAACCCGCTTCTGGTGGGCGACCCCGGCGTCGGCAAGACCGCCATCGCCGAGGGCTTGGCCCGCAAGATCGTCAACAAGCAGGTCCCCGAGGTCCTGTCGAAGTCGACCATCTTCTCGCTCGACATGGGCGCGCTGCTGGCCGGCACCCGCTATCGGGGCGACTTCGAAGAGCGCGTGAAGCAGGTCGTCAAGGAGCTGGAGAACCACCCCGACGCGATTCTGTTCATCGACGAGATCCACACGGTGATCGGCGCCGGCGCCACGTCCGGCGGCGCGATGGACGCGTCCAACCTGCTGAAGCCGGCGCTGGCCTCCGGCACCCTGCGGTGCATGGGCTCGACGACCTACAAGGAGTTCCGCCAGCACTTCGAGAAGGATCGGGCGCTGGTCCGGCGCTTCCAGAAGATCGACGTCAACGAGCCCACCATCGACGACACGATCAAGATCCTGAAGGGCCTGAAGACCTACTACGAGGAGTTCCACAAGCTCCGCTACACGAACGACGCCATCCGCGCGGCGGTGGAGCTGTCGGCGAAGTACATCACCGACCGCAAGCTGCCCGACAAGGCGATCGACATCATCGACGAGGCGGGCGCCTCCCAGATGCTGCTCCCCGAGGGCAAGCGGAAGAAGACGATCGGCCTCAAGGAAGTGGAGTCGGTGGTCGCCAAGATCGCCCGGATCCCGCCGAAGTCGGTCAGCAAGTCCGACACCGAGGCCCTGAAGCAGCTCGAGGGCGACCTCAAGCGCGCCGTCTACGGCCAGGACGAGGCGATCGACTCGCTGAGCTCGGCCATGAAGATGGCCCGGGCCGGCCTGCGCGACGCCAACAAGCCGATCGGCTGCTACCTGTTCTCGGGGCCCACCGGCACCGGCAAAACCGAGACGGCGCGCCAGCTGGCCTCCACCCTGGGCATCGAGCTGCTGCGCTTCGACATGTCGGAGTACATGGAGCGCCACACGGTGAGCCGCCTGATCGGCGCGCCCCCCGGCTACGTCGGTTTCGACCAGGGCGGCCTGCTGACCGACGCCGTCGACCAGCACCCGCACTCGGTGGTCCTGCTGGACGAGATCGAGAAGGCGCACCCTGACGTCTTCAACATCCTGCTCCAGGTCATGGACCACGGGCAGCTGACGGACTCCAACGGCAAGAAGATCGACTTCCGCAACGTGGTCCTGATCATGACCACGAACGCCGGCGCCTCCGACGCCCAGCGCAACGCCATCGGCTTCGGCCGCGGCAAGCAGGACGACGAGGTCGACGAGGCGCTGAAGCGGCTCTTCACGCCCGAGTTCCGCAACCGCCTGGATGCGATCGTCCAGTTCCGGCCGCTCACGCCCGAGATCATCCGCCAGGTCGTGCAGAAGTTCGTCATGCAGCTGGAAGCCCAGCTCGCGGACCGGCACGTCACGATCGAGACGGACGACGACGCGGCGGACTGGCTGGCCAAGAACGGCTTCGACGAGCTCTACGGCGCCCGGCCGCTGGCCCGGGTGATCCAGGAGAACATCAAGAAGCCGCTGGCGGACGAGATCCTGTTCGGCCGGCTGACCAAGGGCGGCCACGTCCGCGTGGTGCTCAAGGACGGCAAGCTCGGCTTCGACATCGAAGGCCAGGAACGCGAACCCGGCGCCCCAGTCGTCGAGACCCCGGCGCAGGAGCCCGAAGCGGTCTGATCCGCGAAAGCGCCTGAAACACGAAGGCCCGGGAGCGATCCCGGGCCTTTTTCGTCGTCCGCCGGGAACAAGCGCGGCCTTGGCCCGTTACTTCGCTGTTCAAAGCGACGGAAAACGTCGCGAAGCGTAAGCTCCGGGGGGAGAATGCCCAGTCGCGCGTGCCTCGCTGCCGCGGCTCTGCTGGCGCCGTCCTGTGCGTGGGCCGACGCAGCGTCGGACCTCTCCCGGATGTCGATCGAGGAGCTCTCCAACGTTGAGATCACCTCGGTGTCGAAGCGACCCGAGCGCCTGGGCGACGCCGCGGCCTCGGTGTTCGTCATCAGCAACGACGACATCCGCCGCACCGGCGTCCAGACCATCGCCGAGGCCCTGCGGCTCGCCCCGAACCTGAATGTCCAGCGCGTAGACGCCCTCGACTATGGGATCTCCGCGCGCGGCCTGAACGGCTTCGAAAGCTCCAACAAGCTGCTGGTGCTCATCGACGGTCGAAGCGTCTATTCGCCCTTCTTCTCCGGCGTCGAATGGAGCCAGCTGCACCCCGACCTCCCGGACATCGACCGCATCGAAGTCGTCAGCGGCCCAGGCGGGACGCTCTGGGGCGCCAATGCGGTGAACGGGGTCATCAACATCGTGAGCCGCCCCGCGGACCTCACCCAGGGCCTCGCCGCGCAGGGGGCGGCCGGCGACGGGTACTACTTCTACACGGTGCGCTACGGCGGCAAGGTGGGAGACCACGGCGCCTATCGCGTCTATGCCCGGGCGTTCGACCGCGCCGACACGCTGCGCAACGGCGTCGACGCCGGCGACGGCTGGCGCGGGAGACAGGCGGGCTTCCGCACCGATTTCAACTGGGACGATGACCGCCTCACGCTGCAGGGCGACGCCTACGTCGACCGCGTGCCGTCCCTGATCCCCGGCGCACGCGGCAAGCTGGTCGGCGAGAACGTGCTGGGGCGCTGGAACCACAGCTTCAGCGATCGGTCGGAGCTGGAGGTGCAGGCCTACTTCGACCGATACGAGCGCATCGCCCGCGGCATCCTCGACGGGGTCGTCACCTACGACGTGCAGGCCCAGCAACGGCTCGCCACAGGTCCGCACAAGATCGTCTTCGGGGCGGGTTACCGCCGCTGGTCGGACCGTTTCGCCAATTTCGTCAACGGCTTCGTCCTCGATCCGCCGCGCGACCGCTTCAGCATCGCCAACGCGTTCGTCCAGGACCAGGTCACGCTGGGAAACGTCACGCTGACAGCCGGCGTCAAGGTGGAGCACAGCACGCTGGGCGGAACCGAATGGCTCCCCAACGGCCGCATCGCCGTCCAGGTCGCAGACAACGCCATGGTCTGGGGCGCCGTCTCGCGAGCGGTCCGCAACCCCTCGCGGCTGGACAGAGACCTCGTGTTCCCGCCGTTCCTCTTGCGGTCCGACTTCCAGGCCGAGCGGCTCACCGCCTACGAACTCGGCTACCGCGGCCGTCCGACCTCGCGGATCTCGGTCTCGGCGACGGTCTTCTACCATGACTATCGCGGCATCCGCTCGAACGAGACGACGCCGGTCACGGTGTTCCCGATCCGGATCGGCAACGGTCTCGAGGGCGAGACCTGGGGCGTGGAGGCCTGGGGCGACTTCGATGT
>NZ_JAEUMN010000166.1 GCF_016793225.1 Phenylobacterium sp. | reverse complement strand
CGCGCTAGGCGGCGGGGCCGCGGGAGGCTCCACGGAAGGACGCGGAGGGCCGGATCCCCCTGTCATCCCGGTTTCGCCGCCCGGCGAACACCGGGACCCATAGACTCCGCGCCTCCGGACCAGCCAGGGCCGCACCGCCGCGCCGGGACCTCGAACGCCGGCGCGTATGGGTCCCGGTTTCGCGCAGCGAAACCGGGATGACAGCCGTGGGGTGTGTGGGCATGAACGGGTCCACGGACGCACACGGAGGAACACGGACCGAGGGCGGCTGCATCGACGGCGATCACCGACCTCTCCCCTGTCATCCCGGTTTCGCCGCCAAGGCGAACACCGGGACCCATAGACTCCGCGCCTCAGGCAAACCTGCTGCAGTGGCCGCGGGGGAACCACGAATGAACAGGAAGCACACGAATGCGCCTTGCGCCGGGAGGGATAGGACCGTGTCGCGCGAGTTGGCCGCTTTACCGCTCGCTCACTTCACTTGGCTCAGCCCGAACGTGAACGAGTGCGTCTCGCCGTTCAGAGCGACGTCGATCTTCAGGGTTGTGGCCTTCTTCGGAAGCCGCGTCAGAGTAAGCGGGGAGGCTTCGCTGCCCTGCGGCGCGATCGTCGCCGGGCGAAACCCTCGGTCGTCGGCCGATGCGAGAATGGCGTCGGCCTGACGCCGACCGTTCTCAAGGGTTGCAGCGATCTGGTTCTGGCCGTTCGCGACAATCGCGGACGAGGCGTACGGATTTGCGGGGGTGGTGATCGTTCCGAACGTCGACGTGGACCCGTAGGGCGTGAACGTCCTCGACTGGTAGGTGCTCGTCTGCTGCATGTTTGCCGCCCCGGCCTGCAAGCCGACGGCGATGGCTTGCCACATGGCGGCCTGCCGGGCCTTCTTCTCCGCTGTGCGGGCCTGCGCCTGGATGTCGTCCACCGTGAGAACAGCCACATTGGGTTCCGCATCCACCGACACGGTGACGTTGGCGAGCGTGAAGTTCACCGGCTGGTCCAAGTAGTTCTTGGCGATGACCACCAAAGTCGGCGTCTGTTTCTCGGCGAACCGCTCCGTCGCGACGATGAGCGCCACTCCGCTCCTTGGCGCCTTGTCAGACCTCACGAAGGGGCGGCCGTCTTCGAAGGTGACCTCCTGCCCGTCGGCAGGGATCAGCGTCAGCTTCCAGTCCTTTGCGATTGCAGGAGAAGTTCCTAGCGTGAGGACGAACCCCGCCAGCAGTAAAGCGCGCATCTTGCCCCCCGACGGACGCGTTCGGGTTGAGTGAACATCAACCACGACCTTAGGGCCAGCAACCAGAGCGATCATATTGCCGACGCCGGCCCGGCGGGCGGAACGGACGCAATTCGGATTTTCTCTACGACTGGGCGAAGCCTAGAGGGAGGGCGCGGCCGGCAGGGTTAAGATGCGGTCGTTCAGGAGGCGGCGATGGGCGTGTTGATCACCGGCGGGACCAAGGGCATCGGCCTGGCCATCGCGGAGCACCTGGCGGCGCGTGGGGCCCCGGGGGGCGAGCCGCTGGTGCTGGGGTGGCATGCCGACGGCGAGGCGGCTGACGCGGCGCGGCGGCGCATCCAGGCGCTGGGCGCCGAGGCCTCGGCCGTGCAGGGCGATGTCGGCCGGCCGCAGGACTGCGCCCGGCTCGTGCGCGCCGCGGCGGCGACGGGCGGCGGGCCGCTCCACATCGTGCACTGCGCGGCGGCGATCTGGCCGACGGCGCTGCTGGAAGCCGACCTCGACGCGTTCGAGGGCGCGATGCGCACGAACGGGCTCTCGCTGCTCTACCTCGTGCAGGCCGCCCGGCCCTGGCTCGCCCCCGGCTCGTCGATCGTCTTCATCACCAGCGCCGGCGCGCGGACCGTGCTCGCGAACTACGCGGCCCTGGGCTGCGGCAAGGCGCTGGCCGAGAGCCTG
>NZ_JAEUMN010000162.1 GCF_016793225.1 Phenylobacterium sp. | reverse complement strand
GGGCATCGTCCGAAGCCAGATCTACAACATGCGCAACAAGGACAGCGGCGGGCCCCTGCGCGGCGGGTCGACGATCACCCAGCAGCTCGCCCGCAACCTGTTCCTGACGCCCAACCAGAACTATCGCCGCAAGGCCCAGGAGCTGATCCTGGCCGTCTGGCTCGAGGCCAAGTTCTCGAAGAAGCAGATCCTCGAGCTGTATCTCAACCGCGTCTACTTCGGCGCCGGCGCCTACGGCATCGAGGCGGCCTCGCAGCGCTACTTCGGCAAGCCGGCCGCCCAGCTGTCCCTGGGCGAGAGCGCCCTGCTGGCCGGACTCATGAAGGGGCCCTCGCGCTACTCGCCCGTGGCCTCCACGGACCGGGCGGCGCGCCGGGCCACCATCGTGCTCGACGAGATGGTCGAGTACGGCTTCATCACGCCCGCCGAGCGCGAGGCGGCGATCCGCACAAAGGTCCGCGTGAACCCCGTGCTGGCCAACCAGCGGGCGCAGTACTTCACGGACTGGGTCGACGACCAGGTGCGCACGCTCGTGGGCGAGCCGACCGAGGATCTCGTCGTGGAGACCACCCTCGACCTGCCGCTGCAGGCGAGCGCCGAGCAGTCGGTGCTGGCCGGGGTGAACGCCGCCAAGGGCCAGGGCGTCGAGCAGGCCGCGCTGGTCTCCATCGACGGGGAAGGCCGGATCCGCGCCTACGTCGGCGGCACCAGCTACCTGCAGACGCAGTTCGACCGCGCCACGATGGCGCGTCGGCAGGCGGGCTCGGCCTTCAAGCCCTTCGTCTACCTCACCGCCATGGAGGCCGGCCGCACGCCCGAGACGCCGGTCGTGGACGAGCCGATCAAGATCGGCGAGTGGGAGCCGCGCAACTACACCGGCGAGTTCCTGGGGCCGATCACGATCCGCACGGCGTTCGCGCAGTCGGTGAACACGGTCGCGGCGAGGCTCGCCAACGAGGTGGGCACGGCGAACGTGGCGGCGACCGCCCGGCGGCTGGGGATCTCCTCGCCCATCCAGCTCGACCCCTCGATGGCGCTGGGCGCCGTGGAAGTCTCGCCGCTCGAGATGGCCCAGGCCTATGCGCCGTTCGCCAACGGCGGCTTCCTGGCCCGCGGATACGGCATCGAACGGATCCGCACGGCCGGCGGGCGCGTGCTCTACGACCACAACATGGACAAGGCGCCCCGCGCCCAGGTGATCGGCCAGCCCGCGCTCGCCTACATGGTCACGATGATGCGCGGGACGATCACCGGCGGGACCGGTACCCGCGCCAGCGTCCGCGGCTACGACCTGGCCGGCAAGACCGGCACCACGTCCGACTACAGGGACGCCTGGTTCGTGGGGTACACAGGCGGCTTCGTGACCGCCGTCTGGGTGGGCAAGGACGACAACAAGCCCATGCGCCGGGTGACCGGCGGCGGCGCGCCGGCCGGGATCTGGCGCGACTACATGACCGCCGCCCTGCCCCGCCTGAAGGTCGCCCCGATCCCGGGCGGCGACCTCGCTCCGCCGCCCGAGGACGAGGGGCCGATCGATCAGATCCTGGAAGGGGTGACCGACTTCTTCCGCGGCGACCGCGAGGAGGCGCCCCCGTCCGAGTTCGAGGATGCGCCGCCGCCGCCGCGGGCCCGCGACCGCGAGCGCCGCCAGCAGGAGCCGCCCTTCTAGGACGCAGCAGGGACCCCGGCCCGGCGGACGGCCGGTCAGCGCCCGAAGGCGTGCAGCCTGGCCCCCTCAGCCCGCAGCCAGGCGCGATGGCGGCGTTCGTCGCCGACCAGGCTGCGGACGTGGGCCCAGAAGCGCGGGCCGTGGTTCAGCTCGAGGAGGTGCGCGCACTCGTGGGCCGCGACGTAGTCGGCCACCTCGAACGGCGCCAGGGCCAGCCGCCAGGAGTAGCGGATCGACCCGGGCCCGCCGCGCGGGCCGGGCCGGCACGACCCCCAGCGCGACTTCGCGTCCGCCACCGTCACCTTCGGCATCGGCGCGCCCAGCCGGGCTGCGTAGTGCGCGGTGCGCGCCGTGAGCACCTCGGCGGCCTTCCTCTTGAGGACGAGCATGACGGCGCGGGAAAACCCCTCGCCTTCGCCCATGGCGGCGATGCGGGCCGTCGAGCCGTCGACGGGTTCGATCCAGCGCGCACGCCCCGCGCCGGACTCCAGCCGCACGGGCCGGCCGAAGACCTCGATCAGCATCCCGGGCGCCAGCGTCGCTGCTGCGGGCAGTTCGGCCATCCGCTCGGCGATCCAGCCGGCGCGCTCTCGGGCGAAGGCGGCGGCTTCCGGCAGCCGGCGCACGGAGGGCGCCGTGGCCACGACCTCCCGTCGCGTGCGGTCGAGCCGGAGCGAGACCCGCCGGGCCCGCACATTGACCTTGAGGCGCACGCGGGCCCCCGCGATCTCGAGATGATCGCCGTCGGACAGGCTCGAGGGGCGACTCAGGAAGTTCATCGCGCCCAGGTTAGGCGACAGACGCGGCTAGGTCTTGGCGGCCCGCGGACGGATCTGCACGACGCCGTCGGCCTCGGTGGCCCGCGCGGCGGCCGCCGCCGGGCGCCGCTTCACGTCCTTCTCCATCCGGCGCACGAAGTCGCGCACCCGGGGGTAGATCTCCTCGCGGAAGCGCTTGCCGTTGAACACGCCGTAGTGGCCGACGTGCGGCTGGATGTAGTCTTCCTTCATCTCGACCGGGAGGCCGAGGCAGAGCCTGTGCGCCGCCTGCGTCTGGCCGATGCCCGAGATGTCGTCGTTCTCGCCCTCGACGGTGAGCAGGCCCACGTCGGTGATCCGCTCGGGCTTCACCCGCCGGCCGCGATGCTCCAGCTCGCCCTTGGGCAGCAGGTAGCGCTGGAAGACCACGTCCACGGTCTGCAGGTAGAACTCTTCGGTGAGATCGAGCACCGAGAGGTACTCGTCGTAGAACTCCAGGTGCTTGTCGGCCGAGTCCCCGTCGCCTTCCATCAGGTGGGACAGGTAGCGCCGGTGCGCCTCCTGGTGCTTGTCGAGGTTCATCGACATGAAGCTCGCCAGCTGCACGAAGCCCGGATAGACGCGCCGGCCCGCGCCCAGGTGGGGCGGCGGTACGTTGTAGATCATGTTGGACTCGAACCAAGCGAACGGCCGCTCCTCGGCCAGCTTGTTGGTCACCGTGGGCGAGAGGCGCGCATCGATCGGCGAGCCCATGAAGGTCATCGAGGCGGGACGGCACTCCTCGTTGTCCTCGGCCATGAGCGAGACCGCCGCGAGCACCGGCGGCCCGGGCTGGCAGACGGCGACCACATGCGGGCGCGGGCCCAACTGGCGCAGCATCTCCCGGACGTGGTCGATGTAGTCGTGGAAGTCGAAACGGCCCTCGACGAGCGGCACGTCGCGCGCGTTCGTCCACTCGGTGATGAAGACCTCGTGGTCCTGGAGGAAGGCCTCCACCGTGCCGCGAAGCAGGGTCGCATAGTGGCCGGACAGCGGCGCCGCGATCAGGACCGCCGGCTCCAGCTCGGTCTTTCCGGCGCGGCGCAGGTCGCTCATGTCGCGCGCGAAGTGCGTGAGCTTGCACCAGGGGCTGGACCAGACCTCCTGCGTGCGCACCCGAACCCGGCTGCCGTTGATGGCGACCGAGCCGATGTTCCAGTCCGGCTTGCCGTAGCGGCGCGTCAGGTTCGCGAACAGGTCCGACGTGGCGTAGAGGCGCTTGCCCACCTCGGTGTCGGACGCGGGGTTGAGCGGCGAACTCCAGAAGTCACGCGCCGCCAGCGCCGCCCAGCGGAGCGGCGAAGCTGCGTAGTAGCCGGCCTCATAGAGCGTGTAGAGCATCGTCTGAACCTTGTGCGCCGCAACATACCCTGTCGGGTGTTAACGGCTTGCGCAAGGCGAAGGATGCGCGCCGCGAGACGAATCCCGCAAGCGGCGAAACAGCACAGCTATGCGGCGCCGCAGAACAAGGCGGTCTCTGCGAGCGTCAGCAATGGTCCGCGGCGGGGCCCGCCTGCATGGCGGTCCTGATCTTCGCCGCCGTCTGCTCGGGCGTCAGTTCGTAGGGCAGGACGCACGCCAGGCGGCCCTTCGGGTTCATCAGGTAGCTGTAGGCCGCGTGGTTCACCTGGTAGTCGGGGCCCTCGCCGGACTTCTGGTAGAACACCCGGTAGGCCTTGGCGGCGACGTCCACCTGGGCCAGCGTGCCGGTGAGGCCGATCAGCCGCTTGGGAAACGCCGGGTTCGCCACATAGGCGCGCATCTGCTCCACCGTGTCGCGCTGGGGGTCCACCGAGATCAGCACGGTCTGGACCTTTGCGGCCTCTGCGCCGAGCAGCGGCTCCACCTGGCCCATCTCGAACAGGGTCGTCGGGCAGATGTCCGGACAGTGGGTGAAGCCGAAGAACACCACGCTCCACTTGCCCTTCAGGACGTCCTGATCGACCGTACGTCCGGATGTGTCGACCAGTTGGAACGGTCCGCCCACGGCCGCGCTCTGGTCGGTGGGGCCGAGTACGCCCCTGCGGACGGCGAGAGCGGTGAGTATGGCCAACGCGACAGCCAAGACCGCAATGACCGCCAGGATCCGCCTGGACATGCGCACTCCTTCGCCGGGGCCGCCGCGGGGGGCCGCGGAATGACCCACGCCCCGGTCAGCAGCCTCGATACGGCGGCGCCCAACGCGCCGCAAGACGTGTGGGACACCGCCGACATCCGCCGGGGCCACCTGCGGGTGCGGACCCTGGTGAACGTCCGCTGGATGGTGATCGTCGGCGAGGCCGTGCTGGTGGCCGCCATGGCGTTCCTGCTGCGGTACGACGCGCCCTACCTGGCGTGCGCGGGCGTGATCGCGGCGGGCGCCGCGATCAACCTCGCCACCCGCGTGTCCGGCCCGATGCAGCGGGTGATGGCCGACCGCGAGGCGATCGGACAGCTGTCGATCGACGTGCTCCAGCTCTCCGCCGTGGTGAGCCTCGTGGGCGGCACGGCCAACCCGTTCGTGCTGCTCCTGATCGCGCCCGTCACGCTGGCGGCGGCGACCCTGCCCCTGCGTCCGCTGCTCTTCGTGGCGGGGCTGGCCTCGGCGGCCTCGATGCTGCTGGCGATCGTCTACCTGCCCTATCCCGGCTCCGAGCGGTTCAGCCTGGAGTTCCGGGTCATCGCCGGCGTCGCGAACATCGCCGGCATCGCGCTCGTCGCCGGCTACGTCCGGCAGTCCGTGGTGGAGGCCGCCCGCATCTCGCTCGCGCTCGATGTGACCCAGACGGTCCTGGCGCGCGAGCAACGGCTCTCGGCGCTGGGCGCGCTGGCCGCCGCCGCCGCCCACGAGCTGGGCACGCCGCTGGCGACCATCGCCATCGTCGCCAAGGAGATGGCGCGCGAGGCGCAGACGGCGACCGTCAAGGAGGACGCCGAGCTGCTGATCGCCCAGGCCGAGCGGTGCCGCGAGATCCTGAAGCGCCTGACCGCCACGCCTGACCGGGCCTCCGACGCCGTGCACGAACGCCTCTCGCTGCGCCAGCTGGTGCAGGAGGTGATCGAGCCTCACGCCAATGCGAGCAAGGAGGTGCGGGTCGAGGCCATCGTCACCGGCGCCAAGGACCTGAAGGCGCCCGATGTCCGCCGCCTGCCGGAGATCACCCACGCGTTCACGACCTTCCTGGAGAACGCCGTGGACTTCGCCCGGTCCGAGATCCTGGTGTCCGCCCGCTTCGACGCGGACACGATCACGATCGAGGTGCGCGACGACGGCCCGGGGTTCGCGCCCGACATCCTGGCGAAGCTGGGCGAGCCCTATGTCACGAGCCGCCCGGGCGCCGAGGGATCACGGACCGGCCACGTCGGTATGGGTCTCGGATTCTTCATCGCCAAGACGCTCTTGGAACGAACTGGGGCGGAAGTGACGTTTCACAATGCGAAGCCGCGCGGCGCCGTGGTGGCGGTGCGCTGGCCCAGGTCGCGGGTGGAGGCGTCTTGATGCTGGAGACACGGCAGCGCTTGCACGAAGCCATCAAGGTGCGACAGTCTGACGCATCCTTCCGGAGGGACGACGCATGACCGACCTTTCCGCTGAAGTCGCGGGCCTCGCCGATCGCAGTCTGCTCGTGCTGGACGACGACGCGCCGCTGCGGACGCGCCTCGGCCGCGCGCTGGAGCAGCGGGGCTTCGAGCCGACGCTGGTGGGCAGCGTCCAGGAGGCGATGCAGGCGGTGCGTCAACGCGCGCCGGCGTACGCCGTGCTCGACATGCGCCTGGAAGACGGCTCGGGCCTGAAGGTGGTCGAGGCTGTCCGGGATGCGCGGCCCGACGCGCGGATCATCATGCTGACCGGCTACGGCAACATCGCCACGGCCGTCCAGGCGGTGAAGGCGGGCGCCGTGGACTACCTGTCGAAGCCTGCGGACGCCGACGACGTGGTGCGCGCGCTGCTGGCGCGGGGGGACCAAGCCCCGGCGCCGCCCGACAACCCGATGAGCGCCGACCGCGTGCGGTGGGAGCACATCCAGCGCGTCTACGAGCTGTGCAATCACAACGTCTCGGAAACCGCGCGCCGCCTCAACATGCACCGCCGCACGCTGCAGCGGATTCTCGCCAAGCGCGCCCCGAAGTAGGCGCCGGCCCTCCCCCGCGGTCGGGAAAGGACCGGCCGTCGGGCGTCAGTGGCGCGCCCGCTTCATGGCGCTGACTTCGTCGTGCTCGAGGCGGATCTGCTCGCACGCGCGCGTCACCACCTGGCGCGCCTCCATGGGCAGGTCCCCGTCGTCCAGCGCGGCCTCGAACTTGCCCTTGATGAAGTCCTCGCCGCGCTCCACTTCGTCGATCACGGCGGTGTCGTCGCGCCCGCCCAGGATGGCGTTCTTCAGGTCGACGAACTTGTTGTGCGCCTTGCCGAGCAACGACTGATCGTCTTCGGGCTCCCCGCCGAAACTCCGCACCTCCTGCTGCAGCTGGCGCGTCAGCTCCATCCGGCGCGCGGCGCGCTCGGCGAACATGGTCCTGAGCTGCCCTTCGGAGGCGTTCTCGGCCGCCTCCCGGTAGCCGTTGGCGCTGTCGAGGGTGGTTTCGATCAGGCTGTTCAGGACCTTGACCGCGTGTTCGCGTTCGTTGTGCATCTGCGACTCCATGGGTTGAGCGGCAGCACAACCCCGGTCGGCGCGGAGGTGTTCCTTTAGAGCTCGGTCGCCGCCACGCCGGCGGCGCGCATGGCGGCGAGGCGCGCGAAGGCCAGCGTCAGGGCCTTGCGCCGGGCGCCCGCGAGCGGGGCAGCGGGCGCTTCGCGGAGAATCGCGCCGCCGAAGCCGTCGGCGACGATGAGGCCCGGCTCATCGGGCAGGATCTCGCGCGGGAACTCCGGGGCGACGGCGAAGGCGAAGGCGTCGCAGTAGGGCAGGTACTCGGGCCACTTCAGGTCGACCCGGAAGTCCTCGACCCCCGACTTCACCTCGACGATGAAGATCTCGCCCTTGGGCCCCAGCGCCATCAGGTCGGCGCGCCGGCCGTTCGGCAGGGTCACTTCCGCGAGCGGCGCATAGCCCAGGGCGCTCAGCAGGCGCGCCGCGCCGCGCGTGACGGTGGCGGTGGTCTCGGGCCGGGTGACGACGACGGTGACGTCCATGCGATCACCTTGTTCCGCCTTCGTTCCGAGTCAACAGAATCCGGCGCTCAGCTGCCCATCGGCAGCGGAAACTCCAGGCGGCCCACGTCGAAGCCGAGCTGGCGGAAGCGGGCCAGCGCCTGGCTCCGGGCGGCCGCGGGCAGGACCGGCCGCTGGGCCATCAGCCAGAAGTACTTGCCGTCGGCGGTGGCGAGCGCGAGCCAGCCCTGGTCGGGCCGGTGCTCGAGCACGACGTAGTTCTGGCTCACCACGCCGCCGAAGAAGCTCATCTTCAGCTTGGCGTTCGTCCGGGGGTCGGACACGGTGGCCTTCGCCTTCCAGACCGAGAGCGGGCCGTTGGACCCGCCCTTGTGGCAGGACTGGACGACCGCGAACCCGTTCGGGGCCGGCTTCCAGTCGGAGGCGCCGGCGACGCAGCCGCGCTGCAGCGCGTTCGGCGTGCGGGCCACCTCGTACCAGCGGCCCATCATCTTGGAGATCTCGATGCGCCCCGTGGGCTCGACCGCGGCCTGGGCCGGGGCGAAGGGAGCGAGCAACAGGGCGGCGCCAAGCGCCGTCGGGAGCAACGATCGGGGCATGTTGCAGTGCAATATACGAAACGAGGGCCAAACGCCAATCCCGGCGCCGCGCCATTGGGACGCAGCTTTGGTGACCGGAGGATGAACGGTCGCCTCGCGGCAAGCGGCGGCAAAGCCAAAGGAAAAGAGGCTCCGCCTTCGCGGAGCCTCTTCGAAACCGGGTCCGTGCGGCGGCCATCTATTCGGCGGCGATCAGGACCTGCTTGGCCTTGTCGGCGAAGTTGATCTCCTGGAGGAAGCGGATGCCCTCCTCGGCGATGTCGTCGCCGACCATCTTGTCGCCCTCGGCCTTCAGCTCGTCCATGTCGACGTACATGCCGTAGAACGCCTTGGTCCGGTCGGTGATGATGCCGGCGTTGAGCAAGGTCTTCACCAGCACGCGGAATATGTTGGTCTGCTCCTTCATGCCCTCGCGGCGGGTGTCGTCCGTGATCAGCTTGCCCAGTTCGGCGATGACGATCTCGGGATCCAGGCCGAACTCCTCGTAGAGGCTGCGCTGCTGCGTCGGGCCCACGAGGTTGAAGAGCAGGGTCTGGAAGCACTGGGCGGCCCAGAGCTCGATGATCTCGTGCTCCTTCTCCGTCAGGTGCGGGATCGTGCGGTCGGCCCAGATCTTCCCGAACTTGTGGTGGAATGCCTCGTCGGTCATCACCAGCTGGGTCAGCTTGCGGGCCAGCGGGTCGTTGGTCAGCTTGAAGATCGTGGCGAAGGCGCCCATGGCCAGGCCTTCGACCAGCATCTGCATGCCGATGATCTTCTTGTAGACCTCGGGCGAGTGGATGATGTCGACCAGCAGCGCCTTCAGCGTCGGACCGCACTCCACCGGACGGCCCCAGCGGGCCTTGATGTACTTGGCGAAGGCTGTGACGTGGCGGGCTTCCTCGCGCGTCTGGTTGGCGGCGTACTCCTGTGCGCCCTGGTCCTTCAGCACGTGGCAGAGGCTGGCCGACAGGTTCAGCGCGCCCTGTTCGCCATGCAGGATCGAGGAGAAGGTGCGCAGGGTGAACTGGTTGACGAAGCGGACCCGGTCCTTCTGCGTCTTCAGCGCGTTCGACACGTAGTCGGTCTGCAGCGAGATCACCATCTCCTCGGGGAGGATCATGGTGTTTTCCATGTCGAAGGGCTCGTCGAAGTCGATGTACTTCTTGTCGAGCGGGTCCCAGAAGTGGTCGTGGGTGGCCGAGATGATCTTGTCGAAGGCGGTCGAGCGGGCGTTGTAGCGGTCGAGCTCGAGCATCGACTCGAAGTCGTCGGGAGACACCGCGTCGTAGATCACGTCCTTGGTGATGTTGCCGTCGGCGGCCATGCCAAAATCCTCGCTGGGGTCCGGCCGGAGAAAATGCGGTCTTAACACCGTTCAGTCAAGGAAAGTGACGCGCGCGTCAGGTTCTGGGGGCGCGCGCGCCGGCGGCCTATTCCACCGCCGCCTCGATCGCGTCGATCTGCGCGTCGGACAGCCCGAAGTGGTGGCCGATCTCGTGCACGAGGACGTGGGTCACCAGCTCCTCCAGCGAGATCTCCCCGTGTTCCGCCCACTCGTCGAGGATCGGGCGGCGGTAGAGGAAGACGCGCGAGGGCTCGGGCTCGGGCCCGAAGACGCTGCGTTCGGCGAGGCTCACGCCCGAGTACAGGCCCGTGAGGCCGAAGCTGTCCTCGATCCCCAGGTCCTCAAGGACGTCGTCGGGCGGGAAGTCGTCCACGCGGAAGACCACGTCGCCGGCCAGCGTGCGGAAGCCCTCGGGCAGCCCGGCGAAGGCGCGCTCGGCGAGTTCGGCGAGGTCGTCCAGGGAAGGGGCGCGGCCCCAGGGGGTCGGCTCACTCATCCGGCATCACGATGTGGGGGGCCTCCGGGGGCCGGACCTCGAACAGGCCGATGTCGAGCGGCTGCTGCGGCCGGGTGGGCCGGAGCGGCGCCCGGGCGATGGCGCGCAGGGTGTCGGGGTCGAGCGCCTGTTTCGACTTGCGCGCCTGCCGCGCCTGCGGCGTCTCCAGGGGCCGCTCAGCCGTCCCCACCCGCCAGTACGAGACGGAGAGCCGCCAGACCGTCCGGGCCGCCCTGGGCGGATCGGGCCAGCGCCGCCCGTCGGCATAGACCGGCTCCACGGGCCTGGGCCGCGGCGCGCCGTCGGCGACCTGCTCGACGAGCCGGCAGTAGCGGTCCACGGCTTCGGGCGACGCGCCCGTGCGTTCGTCCTCGACCCGGCCGCGGTAGGCGTCGAGCGCCGCCTCGCGCGTGGCGAACGCCGGCCCGACGGCGTCGCTGGTGAAGACCACGGCCTCGCCCGCGCGGCGCACCGCCTCGCTTTCGCGCGCGGCGCGGCCCAGCGGGCGGCTCAGGGCCTGCTCCGCATTGGTCGCCACCGGGTAGAGGATCGCGGTCATCGGGCGCATTCTCGACGATTATCTGCCGGATTAGAACGTGGGTAGCGCGTGCCCGGGGGCCAAGCGGGGCCTAAGCTGCGCAGGAACTGATTCGGGGCGTGATGAGCGCGCAAGACCTGATCCTCGCGGCCGCTGCGGGCGCGGTCAGCCTGGCGCTGTCCGCGGTGCTCTGGGCGTTCGCCCAGCGCCGCGCCGCGGATCGCCGCGTGGCCGAGCTCGCGGGCAGGATCCGCCAGCTGGAGGCGCGCGCCGAGACCGCCCAGGCCTCGGCCGAGGCCTTCGACTCCGCCCTGCTCGCCGTGGAGGACGGCCAGGCGCTGCTGGCCTCGGGCGAGGAGAGCCTCGGCGTCTGCTGCGAGGCGCTGGGCCTCAGCGGGTGCGACCCGCAGGTGGTGCTGAACGCTCTGATGCGGGCGGATCCCGACCACGCCCGGAGGCTTCGCGCGCTGTTCGAGCGTGGCGAGGCCTGCGCGTTCGAGGTGAAGGGGCCCGCGGGCGTGGTCACCGTCGAGGGGCGCGCCGCCGGGGCCCTGGCCTGGCTGCGCGTATCCGGCGTGCTGGGCGAAGACCAGGGCCTGCCCACCGCGCCCCGCTTCGCCGCCTTCCTGAACTCGCGCAGCGAACCCGCCTGGATCGCCGCGGCCGACGGGTCGCCGGTGTGGGTGAACGGCGCCTGGCTGAAGGCGGTGGACGCCGGCTCGCTCGACGAGGCGGCGCAGCGCGGCGCGACCTTCGACCGCGGCGCCGACGCCATCGCCAGCGAGGCGGCGAACCTGGGCCAGCGTCGCGAGAGCCTGCGCTGGCTGTCGCTGAACGGGCGCCGCCGCGCCTTCCACATCACCGCCCAGCCGCTCGACGGCGGCGGCGTGGGCGTGTGGACGGACGACCAGACCGAGCTCGAGGAGGCGCGCGAGGACATCAAGCGCAACATCGAGGCCCACGACGAGACCCTGAACCGGATCGACGACGCCGTCGTGATCTTCGACAAGGCCAAGCGCCTCAGCTTCCACAACACGGCCTTCGCCGAGCTGTGGGGCCTGGAGCCGGCCTGGCTGAGCGAGCGGCCCACGCACGGCGAGGTGCTGGACCGGCTGCGCCAGCGTCGCCGGCTGCCCGAGACGGCCGACTACGCCAGGTGGAAGGCCGCCGAGCTCGACCGCTACGAGCGGCTCGACGCCACGCCCGACGAGATGTGGTCGACGCCCGACGGACGGACGCTGCGCGTCTCGCGCCAGCCCCACCCCCTCGGCGGCATCCTGCTGCTGTTCTCCGACATCACCGGCGAGCTGCGCATGAAGGCCCAGTTCAGCGCCCTGGTGCAGGTGCAGCAGGCCACGCTGGACAAGCTTTCGGACGCCGTCGCGGTGTTCGGGTCGGACGGGCGGCTGCGCCTGCACAACGAGAGCTTCGAGCGCTTCTGGAACATCACGCCGCTGCAGCTCGAGGCGGCCGGCGGCTTCGAGGGCGTGGTCGAGCTCTGCGTCCACAAGCTGCACGACATGGCGTTCTGGAAGGAGCTGAAGGGCCGGGTCACCGACCCCGACCCCGCCGCACGGATGCCGATCACGGGCGAGTCCCAGACGTCGGACGACCGGGTCATCGAGTACCGGACCCGCCCGCTCCCCGACGGCGCCACGCTGATCGCCTTCACCGACGTCACGGATGCGCGGCGCCTGGAGAGCGCGCTGGCCGACCGCGAGCAGGCCCTCACCGAGACCGAGCGCCTGAAGCGCGATTTCGTCGGCAATGTCAGCTACGAGCTGCGCACCCCGCTCACCACCATCATCGGCTACTCCGAGCTGCTCGAGCATTCGGGCGACGGGCTGTCGGAGCGCGCCCGCGGCTATGCGGCGGCGGTGAAGTCGGCGGCTACGCAGCTGGCGCGCTCGATCGACGACGTGCTCGACATGGCGGAGATCGACGCCGACGAGATGGCGCTCGACCTGGGGCCGGTGAACGTGGCCGACCTGCTGATCGAGGTCGCCGCGCGCTGGCGGTCCGAGGCCGAGCCCGGGAAGGTCTCGATCGTCCTGGAACGCCCCGGAGACGTCGGCGTCATCCGCGGCGACCGCCGGCGGCTGAGCCAGATCCTCGACCACCTGATGGAGAACGCCATCGGGCAGACGCCGCCGGGGGGCACGGTCACGCTCGCGGCCCGCAAGGCCCTGGGCGAGGTCCAGCTGCAGGTTTCGGACACCGGGCGCGGCATCCCGTTCCACGTCCAGGCGCACATCTTCGACCGCTTCATCGGCCGCGAGCGGGGCGGTCCCGGGCTGGGCCTCGCCCTGGTCAAGGCGCTCACGGAGCTGCACGGGGGCTGGGTGGCGCTGGAGAGCGAGCCGGGCGCCGGAGCCACCTTCACCTGCCACCTTCCCGAGGAAGCGCAGGCGATCACCCAGCCGGAACTCGGGTTCGCGAGCTAGCCCAGCTCGTAGCTGGGACCGGCGAAGGTCCGCTGGGCGCCGTAGCCGGTGGGCTGACCGCCCCGTTTCGGCGCCGTGACGAGGGCGCCCGCCGTGGCCCCGCCGTCCACCACCAGCGTGTGACCGGTGATGAACTGGGCGGCGTCGCTGGCGAGGAACAGCGCGGCGTTGGCGATGTCGATCGGCTGGCCCACCTGCGGCAGGGGCTGGGCGTTAAGCAGCATGCCCTCGACCGCATCCCGGTTCGCCGTGCCGTTCCAGACGATCGGCGTCGAGACGCCGCCCGGCGCGATGCAGTTCACGCGGATGAAGTCGCAGGCGAGCTGCAGGGCGGCCGAACGGGTGAGGTTCACGACGCCGGCCTTGGCCGCGCAGTAGGCATGCAGGCCCGAATAGCCGTCGATGCCCGCGGTGGAGGCGGTGGAGACGATGGCGCCCTTGCCGTTCGCCCGCATCGGGCCGATCGCGTGCTTGATGCCGAGGAAGACGCCCCGCAGGCAGACCGCCTGGGTCCGGTCCCAGTCTTCCACGGCGATGTTCTCCAGCGGCCCGACGGCGCCGCCGATGCCCGCGTTGTTGAACAGGATGTCGAGCTTGCCGAACTCCGAGACGGCGCGCCCGACCATGGACGCGACGTCCGCTTCCTGCGACACGTCGGTGCGCTGGAAGACGCACTTCGGCCCGGCCCGCGAGGCCTCGGCGGCGGTCTCCTCGCCCCCGGCGGCGTTGAGGTCGGCGAGGACGACGTGGGCGCCCTGCTGCGCGAACAGGATGGCGGCCGCCCGCCCCATGCCGCTGGCCGCGCCGGTGATGACGGCCACCTTGCCCGAGAGATCGTACATGGCGCTTCCCGCTGTTCCCTGACGGCGACATCAGACGACCGGGACGACGGGGAGACAAGGCGGACGTCGCGTCAGCCTCGCCACGACCTGGGGCGCTTGACATGGAAGCGTCGCAAGCCCGCTATCGCGCAGGGCCGACGGGAGTTCACGGTGATGCGTAGCGTTGTGATGACGGCGGCGATGATGACGGCGGGCGCCCTGGCGCTGGCGGGCTGTTCACCGGGGGCGCCGACGGCCAGCACGGAGACGCCCGCGCCGAAGACGGCCGCTGCGCCCGCGGCGCCGGCCCTGCCCGCCGCGCCCCTGCGGCCCGAGGGCGCCGACGCCGTGGATGCGGCCCTCAAGGCGGCTCAGGACTACGGCGCGGCGGCCACGGCCGAACTCGCGGGGATCGACAAGGCGCAGGCGCGCATCCGCACGCTCGCCGGCCAGGCCTCGGCCGCGGCGGCCCGAGGCGACGCCCGGGGCGTCACGAGCGCCCGCGCGGAAGCAGAGAAGGTGCGCAAGGGGCTCGCCGAGGGACTCAGCGCCCTCCGGACCTCGGCCGCCAGCCAGACCACCGCCCTGGAGGCGGCGCTGACCCTGTGCGGGACGACGCCCGAGCTTGCCGCCTACGAGGGCTGCGCCGCGCTTTCGGCCGAGCAGGCGTCCATGACCGCGACGATCGAGGCGCTCGGGAAGAGCTACCAGGCGGCCGAGACCGCCTGGGGCCCCGAGCGCGCCCGGCTCGAGGAGGCTTCGGCCGCCGTGGCGCTGGGATCCCTGCGATAGGCCGTCAAACGCCGGTGCGCCACGAGGCGAATGCACGGCCGGGAGGCTAGTTGCGGTACCGGTTGGTCATCCGCCGCACTTCGTCGGGCTGCAGGCCCGCGGGCCAGGCCAGGCCTGCGCGCCACTTCAGCCGCCCGCAACCCGGGCAGGGCCACTGGACGCGGGCGCCGACCCGGCTCAGCGGCGTGGCGTAGCCGCCGGCACGGAGTTCGCGCAGGCGGCGCACCACCCGTTCCGGGTTGTAGGCCTTCGTCCAGCCGCACAGGCTGCAGGTGATCGTGAATCGGCAGCCGGGGTACCGCTGGAAGTCGCCCACCGACGCCTCGGCGCCCAGGGGAATGGCGCGCATCCGCTTGTTGTCCATGAACAGAACAAAAGCAGAACTCTTCGTCGGGCGCGACTCCGTTCCGGTTGCAGCCGACCGCCCGAGATCAGTCAGCCGCAGGAATCCTCCGATCGGCCTGACTCACGCCAATCGGGACGGGTCAAGGTCAGGAGGTGGAGCCGCCGTCCACCACGATCGTCTGGCCCGTGGTCCAGGCCCCCGCGCGCGACGCCAGGTAGACGGCGGCGCCGGCGATGTCGTCCGGCTCCCCCAGGCGGCGCAGCGGCGTGCCCGAGCTGGCGCGCTCCTCGCCGGCCGGCGTGTCCCACAGCGCCTTGGCGAAGTCGGTCTTCACCAGGCCGGGCGCGACGCAGTTGACGCGGATGTTGTAGGGGCCCAGCTCGCCGGCGAGGTTGCGGGCGAGCTGCATGTCGGCGGCCTTGGAGATGCAGTAGGCGCCGATCACCTGGCTGCCGCGCAGGCCGCCGATGGACGAGATGATGATGATCGACCCGTCCATGCGGGCCTTCATCTCGGGCGCGACCATCTGGACCATCCAGTTGTTGGCCACGATGTTGTTCGAGAGGATCTTGTTGAAGGCGTCGTCGCTGATGTCGAGCTGGCTGCCGTAGAACGGGTTCGACGCGGCGTTGCAGACCAGGATGTCGATCTGGCCGAACGCCTTGCGGGTCTCGTCCATCAGCCGCTGGAGATCCTCCTTCGAGGAGATGTTGGCCGGCACGGCGATGGCGTGGCCGGGATACTCGGCGTTGATCGCGGCGGCGACTTCCTCGCAGGGACCGGCCTTGCGCGACGAGATCGCCACCTTGGCGCCCTGCTGCGCGAAGCGCTCGGCGATGGCGCGGCCGATGCCGCGGGAGGATCCGGTGATCACGGCCACCTTGCCGGTGAGGTCGAACAGACCCTTGGCGCTCACCTTGGGGGCTTCCAGAACGGCCATCGCGGGCTCCTCCAAACATTTGTTTGATTTGAGCGCGCATTTGCGACGCCGGGCGCCGTGAGGTCAAGCCGGCGTCGGCTGGACGCGCGGCCGGGATGCCGTATCTTCGAAAAACGAGGCGGCCGCGTCAGAGCCGCCCGGAATGTCGGGGGAAGCGCATGCGGGGTCTTTGGGGCATCGCCGCGGGGATGCTGGCGGCGGCCGGCGTGTGGGCGGCCGGGTCGTCGCTGTCGGCGCAGACGGCGAGCCAGATGCCGCATCCCGGCCAGGCGCTCTACCGGCTCAAGTGCGCGTCCTGCCACGACAATCCCGAGGCCACGCGGTCCCCCGCGAAGGCCGCGCTGGAAGGCATGAGCGTCCAGACGCTCGAGTTCGCCATGTCCCAGGGCAAGATGAAGGCGATGGCCGAGGGGCTGTCGCCAGAGGAACGGGGCCAGCTGATCAACTACCTGACCGGCCGCTCGCAGGCCTCGGTCGAGACCTGGAGCCAGGCGATGGCCTGCCCGGGCCGGAACGTGGACCTGAAGGGCGCCCCCACCGTCACCACCTTCGGCTTCGACGCGCGGCAGACCCGGACCCTGTCGGCCCGCCAGACCGGTCTCAGCAGGGCCTCGCTCTCGCGGCTCGACCTGGCGTGGGCCATCGGCTTCCCCGAGACGACCATGATCCGCGCGCAGCCGGCCGTGGTGGGCGACATGGTGTTCCTCCCCGTGGCCGAGTCCTCGGCCATGTACGCCTTCGACGTCAGCGACCCGGCGAAGCCCTGCGTGAAGTGGGTGTACCGGGCCCCGGGCGCGCCGCTGCGGACCAGCGCCGCCTACGGCGTCCTCGCCGACGGCGTCCCGGTACTGGCGTTCGCCGGCCTGGACACCACGGTCCATGTCGTCGACGCGCGCACCGGCAAGGCGCTCTGGACGAAGCACGTGGGCTCGTACGCCTACTCGATGACCACGGGCACGCCGCGCGTGCTGAAGGACCGCATCATCGTCCCGGTCAGCCAGTTCGAGATCATGGTGGCGGCCAACAACAGCGTCGCCTGCTGCACCAACCACGGCTACGTGCTGTCGCTGGACCCGAAGACCGGCGCGCAGCAGTGGCGATACGACACCATGCCGGACGCGCAGCCGGTGCGGGACCGCGGTGACGGCAAGCCGCTTCTGGGTCCGTCCGGCGCGCCGATCTGGAACTCGCCCGTGGTGGACGAGAAGCGCGGGCTGATCTTCTTCGGGACCGGGGAGTCCAACTCGCCGCCCGCCCACCGCAACACCGACGCCCTGATCGCCATCCGCCTGAAGGACGGAACCGAGGCCTGGAGCCACCAGGCGACGGCGGACGACATCTTCAACGTGGGCTGCGGCCTGAGCCCGCCCGCGGGCCGGCTCAACTGCGTGAAGGCGCCCGAGACCGTCTATCGCGACGTCGACTTCGGCGCCTCCTTCATGTCGGTGAAGCTCCGCAGCGGCCGCGAACTCGTGCTGGCGGGCCAGAAGTCCGGAACGGTCTGGGCCCTGGATCCGGACACCGGCAAGGTCGTGTGGCGGACCGACATCGGCACGGGCGCGCCGAACGGCGGCATCCACTGGGGCATCGCCTTCCTGGACGACACCGTGATCGTGCCGGTGGCCGCGGTCGGCCGCCAGCTTCCCGGCGGCCCGCCGATCGACGCGAAGCTGACCCCGGGGCTCTACGGCGTCGACGCCAATACGGGCGCGATCAGGTGGCAGTACTCGGTCGGCCCCGACTGCGCCGGTGAGCGGGGCAAGAAGGCGCCGCGGTGCGAGCGCCTGTACGGCTTCTCCGGCGCGCCGACGGTCATCGACGGCGTGGCGATCCAGGGCAGCCTCGACGGGCGTCTCTTCGCCATCGACACGCGCACGGGCAAGGCGCTGTGGTCCTACGACACCCTGCGCGACTTCCCGACCCTCAACGGCGTGCCCGGCAAGGGCGGCTCGATCGACGCGGCCTCGATCGTGGGCGTCAACGGGCTGGTGCTCGTGGGGTCCGGCTACGGCATGTTCGGCCAGGCGCCCGGGAACGTGCTGCTCGCCTTCCGGCCCAGGTAGTTCAGCGGCACGCGTCGAACCGCCCGCGGTCCAGGTGAAGGTGGTCGCGGTGCGCGGCGTTGTAGTCGGGGCTCAGCACGGCGCGGAACCAGCGGCAGGCGCCGTCGCGCGCCCGCCGGAGGAACCGGCCCTCGGGGCCGGGGTCCGCGAAGTCGTTCAGCACGCTGACGCGCTTTCCGCCCTCGGTCCTAAAGGCGGCGACATCGAGCGCGTTGGCGTAGGCATGCTGGCTCCTGGCCCCGGTCGCGCGGCCGTAGACGTTGCGGCAGGCGTAGGTCCCGTAGTGCTCGATCCGCGCGATGCGGACGCCGAGCTCGGCCTCGGCCGCGGGCTGCACCGTGTGGCGCGCCCAGAACGCGTAGGCGAGCGCCTGCGGGCAGGTCATCACCGGCGCCGCCGGGGCCAGCGGCACGGGCCCGGCCGGCCGCAGCGCATTGCGCGTCGAGCAACTGCCGGAGACTCGGTCAGGGTGCTCGGCGAACGCGACGCCGCCCTCGCGCAGGATGGCGCGGCATTGCGCGGGGTCGCCCGCCGCGCGCTCGAACTTGCCGACCGTGGCGAGGCCGACGGGGGCCGCGAGCTCCAGCGGCGTCCAGGGGAGATCCTCGGGCGGAGCCCAGCGCGCCACGGCGACGCCGAGGAGGATCGCGACGATGGCGACATCCAGGTGACCGCCGAGCAACCCGGCGAGGGCCAGGGCTTCCGGCGACGCGGGCTTGAGGCGGATCACCCCGGCGGAATGGCCCAGCCGGCTTGCGGTTCAATGGCGCCGGCGTCAAAGCTCGGTCGGGGTCGGGAGGACTCTCGATGATGCGTGTTCTCGGGCGGATCGCCCTGGGCGTCCTGGCCGCGGCCCTGGTGCTGGTCGTCGTGGTCGTCGCACGGACCCTGGCCCTGAAACCCTCGGACGCGGCCGACGTCTCGGGCGTGCAGGTCGCGGCGCCGGTCGCCATCGACGTGGCCCGGGCGGCGGAGCACCTGAGCCTCGCCATCCAGATCCCCACCGTGCGCCATCAGGACCGCGCCGAGGACGTGGACGCCGAGTGGACCCGGCTCCACGGGTTCCTGCGCACCGCCTATCCGGTCGCGCACGGCGCAATGAGCCGCGTCGAGCTGGCCAGCCGGACGCTGCTCTACACCTGGGCGGGCAGCGATCCGGCGCTCCCGCCGATCATCCTGATGGCGCACCAGGACGTGGTGCCGGTCACGCCGGGGACCGAGGGCGACTGGAAGCACCCGCCGTTCGGCGGCGCGGTGGCGGACGGCGCGGTCTGGGGGCGCGGCGCGGTCGACGACAAGGGATCCCTGATCGGGATCCTCGAGGCGGTGGAGACCCTGGCCCGCCAGGGGTTCCGGCCGAAGCGCACCGTGATCCTGGTCTTCGGCGGCGACGAGGAGGTGATCGGGCAGGGCGCCCGGGCTGCGGCCGACTACCTGAAGGCCCGGGGCGTCACGGCCGAGTTCGTGCTGGACGAAGGCCTCGCGGTGCTCCTCGACAATCCGCTGACCGGCGGCAAGCTGGCGGTCGTCGGCACGGCCGAGAAGGGCTACGGCACCTTGAAGGTGACGGCGCCCGCGCCGGGGGGTCACTCGTCGGCCCCGCCTGCGGACGGCGGGGGCGTGGCGACCCTGGCCCGCGCGGTGACCGCCATCAACGGCAATCCGTTCCCCCTGGAGTTCCGCGGGCCGGGCGCGGCGATGATCCGCACCGTGGCGCCCCAGGCGTCGTTCCCGGTGCGCATGGCGGTGGCGAACGAATGGCTGTTCGGGCGGCTGCTGGTCGACCAGGCGGCCGCCACGCCCGCCGGGGCGGCGCTGCTGCACACCACCATCGCGCCCACGATGCTGAAGGGCAGTCCCAAGGAGAACGTTCTGCCGCAGGACGCCACCGCGTGGATCAACTACCGCATCGCGCCCGGCGACACCTCGGCCACGGTCATGGCGCGGGCCCGGAGCGCCGTGGGCGATCTTCCGGTCAGGCTGGAGTGGGCCTCGCCGCCGAACGAGCCCTCGCCGGTCTCGTCCACCCGGTCCTGGGGCTGGAAGATGATCGCCGCCACCGCCGGCGCGGTGGCCGAGGCCCCGGTGGCGCCCAGCCTGGTGACCGCGGGCACCGACAGCCGGTTCCTGACGCCGGTCGCCAAGGACGTGTACCGCTTCCAGCCGGTGGAGTTCTCGATGGCCGACGTTCAGATGATCCACGGCACCAACGAGCACCTGACGCTCAGCAACCTGGAGAAGATGATCCAGTTCTACGCGCGGCTGATCGTGACCAGCGCGGGATAGCCCGCGGCGGCCGGACGACCTGCGCACTTGCCGGAACCGCCGCGGACCAATAACTCCAGGGGACCAGACAAGAGCCGCAGTGGCGGCGAAGGACGCGCGACCGATGCTGAAGTGGATCTCCTACCTCGACGAAGACGGCGACGACGAGGACAAGGGCCGCCTGCCCGACATGCCGATGACGTCCGGGCCGGTGCAGAACGCGCTCTTCAAGTCGCGCACCGTGCTGATCTTCGGCGAGATCGACATGCGCCTGGCCGAGCGCGTCACCGCCCAGATCACCGCCCTCGCCGCCGAGAGCGACAAGCCGATCCGCGTGTTCATCAATTCGCCGGGCGGCCACGTGGAGAGCGGCGACACGATCCACGACATGATCCGCTTCTGCGGGGCGCAGGTGAAGGTGATCGGCACCGGCTGGGTGGCCTCGGCCGGCGCGCACATCTTCCTGGGCGCCACCAAGGAAAACCGCCTCTGCCTGCCGAACACCCGCTTCCTGCTGCACCAGCCCGCCGGCGGCGTGCGCGGCCAGGCCTCGGACATCCAGATCGAGGCCGAGGAGATCATCAAGATGCAGGAACGCGTCAACCGGATGATCGCCCGCGAGACCGGCCAGACCTACGAGCGCGTGGTCAAGGACACCCAGCGGAACTTCTGGATGAGCGCCGAGCAGGCGGTCGACTACGGTCTGGTCGGCAAGATCATCACCGACGCGTCCGAGGTCTGACCAGGTCCTCCCCCGCGGGGGAGGCGGATCGCGCCGCCGGCGCAGGACGGAGGGGGTTCCAGCCGGGGCGGAGGGACCGGCGGGCCAGCCCCCTCTCCCGCTTCGCAAGGAGCGCCCCAGAGGGGAAGCACCCATGAGCGCCGCAACCGATCCGTGGTGGAAGGGCGCGATCCTCTATCACGTCTACGTCCGCAGCTTCTGCGACTCCGATGGGGACGGGCACGGCGATCTGCCGGGGCTGATGTCGAAGCTGGACTACATCCAGGGCCTGGGCGTGGACGGCGTCTGGCTCTCGCCCATCCACCCGTCGCCCAACCGCGACTGGGGCTACGACATCGCCGACTTCGAGGGGATCCAGGCCGACTACGGCACGCACGAGGATTTCCAGGCGCTGCTGGACGAGGCGCATGCGCGGGGGCTGAAGGTGGTGCTGGACGAGGTCCTGTCCCACACCTCCGACGTCCACCCCTGGTTCGTGGAAAGCCTCACCGGGGGCCGCGAGGGCCCGAAGGCGAACTGGTACGTCTGGGCCGACCCGCAGCCGGACGGGACCGCGCCCAACAACTGGCTCAGCGTGTTCGGCGGTCCGGCCTGGGCCTACCAGCCGGCGCGGCGGCAGCACTACCACCACAAGTTCCTGCGCCAGCAGCCCAAGCTGAACTGGCGGGACGACGCCGCCCGGGAGGCCGCGCTCTCGGTGCTGGACTTCTGGCTCTCGAAGGGCGTCGACGGCTTCCGTCTCGACGTCGCCGGCACCTACCTGCACGACGCCGACCTCACGCCCAACCCGGCCGTGCCGATGGACGAGCGGCGCGGCCTGCACTGGAGCCACGCGGGCAACCTGCAGCGGCATCTCTACGACTCCAACCTCGAGGAGAACGTGGCGATGCTCGACGTCATCCGCCGGCGGGTGGAGGCGCACGACGGGCGCAACGGCGGCGACCGCTTCGTCTTCGGCGAGTTCTCCGAGGAGGAGGAGCGCTGCGGCGCGTACTGCACCCCGACCGATGGGCTGCACTCGGGCTACACCTTCGTGATGCTGCTGGCGCGCAAGCTGGAGTCGGGCTTCGTCACGCGCCACTACGAGACGCTGTCGCGGTTCCCGGACCACTGGCCCACCATCAGCTTCTCGAACCACGACGTGCCGCGCACGGTCAGCCGCTTCGGCGGCCGGGACGCCTCGCCCGAGCTGGCGAAGATGCTGTTCGCCCTGCTCGTGGCGCTCAAGGGCACGACCCTGATCTACCAGGGCGAGGAGCTGGGCCTGCCGCAGGCGTCGCTGACCCGCGACCAGCTGCGCGATCCGGTGGGCGACCTCTACTGGCCGTACGACGGCGGCCGTGATGGGTGCCGCACGCCCATGCCGTGGACCACCGGCGAACAGATGGGGTTCACCACCGGCGAGCCGTGGCTGCCGCTCGCCGCCGAGCACCGGGAGCTCTCGGTCGAGGCGCAGGCCGCCGACCCCGATTCGGTCCTCAGCTTCGCCCGGGAGATGATCGCGCTCCGGAAGGCCACGCCGGCCCTCGGCGTCGGCGACATCGAGTTCCTGGGCGTCGCGGAGCCGCTCGTGGCCTTCGTCAGGCGCCATGAGAGCGGCGACGTGCTCTGCGTCTTCAACTTCTCGGGCGCGCCGCAGGTGTTCGCCCATCCGACGCTGAGCGAGGTCGACCTGCTGCCCCTTCGCGCGGGCGAGGCCGACCTGCGCGGCGAGTCCGTGGGCCTGTCTCCCTACGCCGCGTGCTTCCTCAGACGGTCGGCGGCAGGCTGATCGGATCGGGCGCCTGCGAGGCCGGCCACGGCGCATTGCCGCGCATGATCTCGTCGACCGCGGCCTCCCACCGGGCCTTGCCGTAGGCCTTGTAGGTCTGGAACGGGTTGCAGTACTCGCGCATCCGGAAGGCTAGGCCGTCCTTCTGGGTGATCAGCGAGAAGTAGCGCTGGGTGTAGCGCCCGCCATCGACGGTGGGCCCGCCGCCGTGGCTCTCGATGATCGTCGTGTCGGGATCGCGGGTCGGATAGGCCGCGACCAGGGTGGTCGAGAACTGCGGAACCACGCTGAGCAGGAGCTCGAAGAAGCGGCCGGTCGCCTGGCGGCCGATCACCTGGATCGGGCGCTCGAAGACCGGGCTCTCCCAGATGGCGTCCTCGTGCAGCGCCTCGGCCCAGATGGCGCGCTGTTCCTCGAGGGTCGTGACCTTGCCGCCGAACGCGTCGCCGATCGTCTTGCGCGCCATCGGTCTTCTCCCTTTCCGCCGCAACGCCGGCAGTCTGAGGCGCCCTCCCCGGCGGAAAGAAAGCTCGTCCGCAGGTGTTACGGTGGACGCAGCCCGCGCGCGGCGGGTACTTGGGACTCAGCATGAGCGCACCCGACCATGGCTGACGGCGAGACCCGCGCGGCCCGAGCGGACGGCCGTTTCGGGCGGGGATACCTGACGGACGTCTGGTACCTGGCCGCCGTTTCGAGCGAGCTGCGACCGGGCAGGCTGGTCCACCGGGAGCTGCTCGGCGAGCCGGTGGTCCTGGGCCGCAGCCCCGGCGGCCGCCTGTTCGCGCTGCACGACGTGTGCCCGCACCGCGCCGCCCCGCTGTCGGCCGGCCGCTTCCACCGCGACGCTTCGGGCGCGGAGACGGTGGCCTGCCCCTACCACGGCTGGCGCTTCGGAGCGGACGGCGCCTGCACCGCGATCCCGTCCCTCACCGCCGACCAGGCGATGGACGTGGGCCGAATCCGCGTGCGACGCTACCCCGTCGCGGAGAGTCAGGGGCTGGTCTTCCTCTGGGTGGGCGCCACGCCCGGCTCCGAGCCCGACGGGCCGCCGCCGACGTTCCCCGGCGTCGTCGGAGGTCAGCCGAAGCTGGTGGACCGCATGGTCTTCGAGGCCCACATCGACCAGGCGGTGGTGGGGCTGATGGACCCGGCGCACGGTCCCTATGTGCACCGCCAGTGGTGGTGGCGCACGGCCGGCAGCGAGCACGACAAGCAGAAGCGCTTCGAGCCGCGCGAGCAGGGGTTCGCCATGGTCCGTCATGAGCCCAGCCGCAACAGCCGGGCCTACGCCATCCTGGGCGGCCAGCCGCTGACGGAGATCACGTTCCGGCTGCCGGGCCTGCGCTGGGAGCATGTGGTCGTGGGCCGCCGCCAGGTGCTGTCGCTGACCTGCCTCACGCCACTGGACGAAACGCGCACCGAGGTGACGCAGATCGTCTGGTCGGATCACCCGGCCTTCACGCTCCTGAAGCCGGTCATCGGCGCGATGGCCCGCACCTTCCTGCGACAGGACGCCGACATGGTGCGCCTGCAGAACCGCGGCCTGCGCCAGGATCCCAGCCTGCTCTGGGTGGACGACGCCGACCGGCAGGCCAAGTGGTACCAGGCCCTGAAGCGCGAGTGGTCCGCCAGCCGGCGCGAGGGCCGGCCCTTCGTCAACCCGGTGGAGCCCGCCCTCCTGCGCTGGCGCAGCTAGGCGCTCGCCGGCGCCGCCTCCCCGGTGAAGACCACGCGCGTGCCCCGCGTCACCGCCTTGGAGAGCTGCACCGCATCCCAGTTGGTCAGGCGAACGCAGCCGTGGCTCGCCACCTTGCCGACCAGGCGCGGATCGGGCGCTCCGTGGATACCGTAGGTATCCTTCGACAGGTCGATCCAGACCGCGCCGACCGGGTTGTTGGGGCCCGCCGCGATGGTCTGCTTGCCGGCCTTGCGGTCCCCGAAGCTCAGCTTTGTCGGGTCGTAGGTCCAGGTGGGCGCCGGCGCGACGGTGGTCACCACCAGCTCGCCTGACGGGGTCGGGAGCTCGCTCGAGCCGACCGTCGCCGGGTAGGCGGCGAGCAGCTTGCCGGCCGAGTCGAAGGCGCGAAGCTGCTTGCGCGCCTTGTCCACCTCGATCGTCGCCACCCGGCCCGGCAGCGCCTCGCGCGCCGGGTAGGCCACCACGATCGTCGAATCCGCCCGGCGGAAGTCGACGTCGGGGTTCAGCGCCTGGAGCAGCGCCGCGTCCATGTGGAACCGCTCGGCCAGCGCCTCCAGAGGCCCCGAGTAGGCCAGGCGCTCGAGCTTAGCCATCTCGGCGTAGTCCTCGGGGATGCGCGGGGTGAAGGGCCCCTTCACGTCGGCGTCCGTGATCACATAGTCGGTGAGCACGGGGCCTGCATCGGCGGTCAGCCGATCCCAGACCTGGACATCGAGCACGCCGTCCTCGGGAAGGTCGTTCGCCCGTTCGTAGGCGGCGATCGCATTGCGCATGTTCTCGCCGTCGCGCCCGTCGATGACGCCGGGCGAGAAATGGGCGCGGTCGAGCAGCACCTGGGCCCGGACCAGCAGGTCGCGCCTGCCCTTCGGATCCGAAAGCTGGGCGCTGAACACCGCCTCGTCGATGGCCGTCGCCAGGGGTGAGGCGGACCTCTGCGCCGGCGGGGGCGGCGCCTCAGTGACGGGAGCCGGCGCGGGGGCGGCGGGGGCGGCCGCGGCCGCCGTCTCCGTCTCGGGCTTCGGCGTGATGCGCAGGTCGCACGCGCCGAGGGCGGTCGTTGACAGGCCGGCGAGCAGGACAGTGGCGAACTTCATGCTGGACCTCCGCGTTACGCCGCGACTTCCTGGCGGCGAGATGTGGATGAAGGTTCGAGACGTCATGCGGTTCCTGGGCGCCTCGGCGGCGGCCCTGCTGCTGCTGGGGCTCCTCGTCCTGCGCGTCACCTCGTGCGCGCCCGCGCATCCCCCCGGACGGCAAGCGCCCCTCGGCGCCGCGGACGTCGCCGGGCCGGTCAGCGCGGACTGCCGCCACCCGGGCTGGCGCAACGCCGCCCAGGCGAACGCGAATTCGCTCACGACGCTGGCCTGGGCGCCGTTCGGCCGCGCGGAGACGGGCTGGGAAATCTACGTCCCGCTCATCCAGCAGGAGATCCGGACGACCTGCCCGGCGAACTCCGAGGGCTTCGCCGCGGCGCTCGCGGCCTGGCAGGAGGACAACGCCCAGGCCGCCGCGGACGGGGTCCTGAGCGAGCCGACCTTCGTGGCCATGAAGGGGACGGTCCAGACCCGGCGCGAGTTCGTGCGCTTCACCTCGTTCGGCGGCTGCCCGGACACGCCCGACCGGATCACCGCCGCACGGCCCGAGGAAGGCTACGGCGGCAAGCAGGTCTGGCTGCGCCCCGGCGCGCTGGCGGCCTATCGCGAGATGGTGGCGGCGGCCAAGGCCGAGGTTCCCGCGATCGCCGAGGATCCGAACAGCCTGAAGATCTTCTCCGGCTACCGGAGCCCGGCGGCCGACGCCGCCCGCTGCCAGGCCGAGGGCAACTGCGACGGCATCGTGCGCGCCCGCTGTTCGGCCCACCGCACCGGCCTCGCCGCGGACATGTACGTGGGCCAGGCGCCCGGCTTCGGCCCCGACTCCAGCGCCGATGCAAACCGGCTGCACATGAGCCGCACGCCGACCTACCGCTGGCTGGTGGCCAATGCGCGGCGCTTCGGCTTCGTGAACTACCCCTTCGAACCGTGGCACTGGGAGTGGACGGGGGAGCCGCCCTGACCGTACGGTTCGCGCCATGCCCACCGCGACCCTGAACGGCGTCCAGATCGCCTACGACGACATCGCCCCGCCCGGCCCGGCCGAGCGCACGATCCTGCTGCTGCACGGCTTCGCCTCGAACCGGAACGAGGGCTGGAAGCGGACCGGCTGGTACGCGGCGCTGGGCCGACGCGGATTCCGCGTGATCGCGATGGACCAGCGCGGCCACGGCGAAAGCGAGAAGAGCCACGATCCGGCCGCCTACGGCCGCGAGACCTTGGCCCGCGACGCCATCGCCCTGCTGGATCACCTGGGCGTCCGCCAGCCCGAGGTGCTGGGCTACTCGATGGGGACGCGCACGGCGATGCAGATGGCCCTGGACCATCCCGACCGCGTGAACAACCTGATGCTGGGCGGCGTGGGCGGGAAGCTGTTCGATCCGCCGCGGGCGCCCGAGAACGGCGAGACGATCGTCTCCGCCATGACCGCCGAGGACCCGTCCACGATCAAGACCGAGTTCCTGCGCAGCTTCCGCCAGTTCGCCGACGAGCAGGGCGAGGACCGCCAGGCGCTGGCCGCCTTCTCCCAGGCCCAGAGCCCGCCCCTGACGCGCGAGACCCTGGGCCGCCTGGACATGCCGGTGCTGGTCGTCGCCGGCGTCGGCGACGACCTGGCCGGCGACCCGGAGGCGCTGGCGCGGGTGTTCCCCTATGGCAAGGCCGTCACCCTGCCGGGCTGCGACCACTTCTCGGCGATCCCGCACGCCGCGTTCAAGGCGACGGTGCTCGACTTCCTGGACGGGTTGCTCGAGGACGAGTTCCCGCCGTTCGAGTAGTCACCGCGCGAAGCTGTAGGCCCCGCCCTTCTCCAGCGCCGCCTTGTAGGCCGGGCGCGCCTGGAAGCGCTCCACCCAGGCCTGGATGGCGGGGTACTTGGGGAAGCGGCCGAACACGCCGGCCACTTCGCCCACGAACGACATGTTGATGTCGGCGCCGGTCAGCCCCTGGTCCAGCAGCCACTCGCGGCCGGCGAGGCTCTGCTCGACATAGCCCAGGTGGTTGTCCAGCTCGCTTTCGATGCGTGGATGCAAGGGCGCGCCGGCCTCGCCGAGGCGCGCGACGTACATGCTGAGCATCAGCGGCAGCATCGCCGAGCCTTCGGCGTAGTGGAGCCACTGGTTGTAGGTCTCGTAGGCGTCGCTGCCGACGGGCGGCGCCAGGCGGCCCCCGCCGTGGCGGCGGATGATGTAGTCGATGATGGCGCCGGACTCGTGGACGACCCTGTCGCCGTCGCTGATCACGGGGCTCTTGCCCAGCGGGTGGACCGCCGTCAGCGCCGCCGGCGCCAGCCGGGTCGTGGCGTCGCGCTCGTAGCGCTTGATCTCGTACGGAACGCCCAGTTCCTCCAGGAGCCAGAGGATGCGTTGCGAGCGGCTGTCGTTGAGGTGATGGACGATCAGCATGCGGCGTCTCCCTTGTAGAGCTTGACGAACCGGGTACAGCAGGGCCGCCTCGCCCGATGCACCGCAAGCCTGTCATATTGGACTCATGAGCCCAGCGCTGCCGAATCTTCCCGAACTTCTGGAACAGGCTTCCGACGAGGCGGCCGCGCTGGTGTCCGCCGTGGGCGCCGCCGTCTCGAGCCGCGTCCGCAGGGACGACCGCCTGGACCGGCAGCTGCTGGACGCCGAACAGCACGTGGCGCACGGGCTGGCGTGGGCGGCGTCCTACGCCGAGACCCTGCGGCAGGTGGCGGCCTGGGCGCGCGACCTGGGCCCGCGGATGACCGAGGCCGAGGCGCTGCCCGCGCAGCTTCTCGCGCACGAGTATCTGAGCCAGCTCGTGGGCGGCATCCCGATGAGCCAGGGCGAGACCTTTCGCCCCGCGGACGTGTTCGCCCCCGCCGAGCGCCTGACACATATCCTGGGGCGGCTTCGGCCCGGCGTTTCGCAGGCCGCCAAGAGCCGCATCGTACAGCTTCTGGCCGAGGCGCGGGGGCGTCCCGCCCTGGAGGACGGCGGCCTGGACGAGACGCTGCTCTTGGTGCGCGACCAGTTCCACGCCTTCGCCCAGGAGAAGATCGCGCCCTTCGCCCACCAGTGGCACCTGAAGGACGAGCTGATCCCGCTGGAGCTGCTGCAGGAACTGGGCGACCTCGGGGTGTTCGGCCTGACCGCGCCCGAGGCCTGGGGCGGTTCCGGGCTCGACAAGGTGGCCATGTGCGTCGTCACCGAATCCCTCTCCCGGGGCTGGATCGGCGCCGGCTCGCTGGCGACCCGGTCGGAGATCGCCACCGAACTGCTCCTGGCGCACGGGACCGAGGAGCAGAAGGCGCGCTTCCTGCCGGGGGTCGTCTCGGGCGCCATCATCCCCACGGCGGTCTTCACCGAGCCGGACACGGGGTCCGACCTGGGCAGCCTCAAGACCCGCGGCCTGCGGTGGGACAAGGGCTGGCGGATCTACGGCGCCAAGACCTGGATCACCCACGCCGCGCGCGCCGACCTGATGACGCTCCTCGTGCGCACCGACGCGAGCAAGAAGGACCACCGCGGCCTGTCGATGCTGCTCGCCGAGAAGCCGCGGGGCGAACCCGGCAACCCGTTCCCGGCCCCCGGGATGAGCGGCGGCGAGATCGGGGTCATCGGCTACCGCGGGATGAAGGAGTACGAGATCGGCTTCGACGGTTTCGAGGTGCCGCACGAGAACCTCCTGGGCGGCCAGGAGGGCCAGGGCTTCGCCCAGCTCATGGCGACCTTCGAGAGCGCCCGGATCCAGACCGCGGCGCGCGCCATCGGGGTCGGCCAGAACGCCCTCGACCTGGCCCTCGACTACGCCCTGACGCGCAAGCAGTTCGGCCAGCCGATCGCCGAATTCCCCCGCGTGGCCAACAAGCTGGCGATGATGGCCGCCGAGCTCCTGGGCGCGCGCCAGCTGACGTGGTTCGCGGCGCGGTCGAAGGACGCCGGCCGGCGCTGCGACCTCGAGGCCGGCATGGCCAAGCTGGTCGCCGCGCGGGTCGCCTGGGCGGCGGCCGACAACGCCGTGCAGATCCACGGCGGCAACGGCTTCGCGCTCGAGAGCCAGGTGAGCCGCGTGCTGGCCGACGCCCGGATCCTGAACATCTTCGAGGGCGCCGGCGAGATCCAGGCGCAGGTCATCGCCCGCCGCCTGCTCGAAGGCGCCAACTGACGGCGGGCCCGCGCCTCAGGCTGCGCGGGCGAAGGCGGGCAACAGCAGGCGGCCGGCCAGCTCGATGCTCTTCAGCACCGCCGCGTGCGGGATCGAGCCGTACTGCATCATGCACATCATCCGGTCCGCCCCGATGGCCTCGTAGCCCTTCAGCTTCTCGGCGCAGTGGTCGGGATCGCCGATGACCACGCAGTCGAGGGGCTCCAGCACCTCGTGCGCCTCCTCGTGGCTGATGTCCTCGCCCTGGGCCATCCGCTTGAGCAGCACCACCACCGGCGGGTCGTCGTCGTGGATCACCGTCTCGTTCGGATCGAGCTTGGCGAGGGCGGCGGTGTCGCGCGCGGAGTTCGGGTGGAGACCCGCCTTGATCACGTCGTACCAGACCCGGCGCGGCACCTTGAACACCCGCGGCGCGGCGTTGACGTACCAGAGGGCCGACCAGGCGGCGCCGTTGGCGATGGCCTGCGCCCGCGTCTCGGCGATGTGGACGAAGGTGAAGCAGCCCTTCTCGCCGTTGACGAACTTCCCGGCCGGGGTCTTGCACGCCGCCAGCCCGCGGTCGTGCTCGCGCAGCATCTCGCCCAGGAACTTCACGGGGCTCAGCAGCGTGGTGCCCAGCGCGCCGACGCCCATTTCGCCGGCCATGTAGAAGCTCTCCGGCGACCCGCAGGTCTGCCACAGCGGCGGGTGCGGCGACTGCACCGGCTTCGGCACGATCTCGCGCGGCGGGACCTTGTAGTCCGGCCCGTCCCACGAGAACTCGGGCTCGGTCCAGATGCGGGGCAGGATGTGCATGGCGTCGCGCGTCTGGTCGCGCGCCTTTTCCGGATCGACGCCGAACGTCTCCCACTCCTTCCCGCCCGACTTGGCGAGGCCCATGTCGAAGCGTCCGCCCGACAGCACGTCCAGCGTGGCGCCGCGCTCGGCGACGCGCAGCGGCGAGTTGATGGCGAAGGGGGCAAGGACGCCCGCGTGCCCGACCCGCAGCCGCCGCGTCGACATGGCGATCGCCGTCAGGACGACCTCGGGAGCAGCCGAGTAGCTGAACTCGGGGGCGCCGTGGTGCTCGACCTGCCACCAGGTGGTGAAGCCCGCCGCGTCCGCCGCGCGCGCCTGCTCCAGGATCTCCTGGAACAGGCTGGCCTCGTTCTGCCCGCCCTCCCAGGGGAAGGCCCGCTGGATCTCACAGAAGATGTCGAACTTCACTCTGGGCGTCCTTCCGTTCATTATATAACGACCGTTACGTAATCGGGCATTCCGAGCCGAGTCAATCGCGCCGGCGCGGTCAGGTGATGCCGCGTGGTCAGGTCATGTCGCCGGCTCCGGGAGACCTTCGATCCGGTAGGCGCGCGCCGCGACATCGTGGAACATCAGGCGCTTCTCGTCGGCGCTGAAGCCGGCGGCCATCTTCTTGTGCGCGTTCCACAGGACCCCGTAGCTGCACGCCCGCTTGTCCATCGGGAAGTTGCTCTCGAACATGCAGCGGTCCGGCCCGAAAAGCTCGATGGCGGCCGCATAGTAGGGCCCGTTGGCGGCGGCGAGCTCGTCGGAGGACGGCGGCTTCGGCCGCGTGTGCCAGTCGAAGCCGTTGAAGTGCATGTTCAGGCCGCCCAGCTTCAGCAGGACGTTCGGACAGGCCGCCACGGCGGCCATCCCCGCGCGCCATCGCGCCCACACCTCCTCGCGCCGCCCGGCGTACCAGCCCATGCCGAGCGGGGTGCCGATGTGATCCAGGATCACGGTCAGCCCCGGCAGGGCGGCCGCGAGGCCGGCCACCTGGTCCAGCTGGTGGTGAAACACCCAGATGTCGAGCGAGAGGTTGCGCCGCTGCAGCTCCCGCGCGCCCGCCCGGAACGCGGCGCTCTCCATCATGTCCGAGGGCGAACTGGGCCACGGATCCAGCACGCCATGGGGATCGGCGCACACGATAGGCCGGATCCCGCGGTAGCGCTCGGGCGCCCGCGCCAGATGGATGTCCAGCACCTCGCCCACGCGCTCGCCCAGCATGAGGTCGGCCGAGCCGAACATCGCGGCGCAGGCCAGGACCGGGCCGAAGGCGCCGCTGGCGGCCTGCGCGCCCACCCCGTTGGCGAACTCGACCTCTCCGATCGACCGAAGATGCGCAGGGCCGTCCGGCCGGTACATGGCCGCGCACTCGGCGAAGACGCTGGCGACCACGTTGTGACCGCCGCGCTGCGGGTCTGCGTCGTCCAGGAACTCGTCGAGCAGATAGGTGTCGTGCGGCAGCTTCCAGAGATGATGATGCGCGTCGATGATCGGCAGCCCGGGCTCCAGGGGCGCTTCTCGCACCTGGGCCAGCCAGTCGGCGCGTACGGGCCACTCCATCGACATGGGCGTCGCGGGGCCGGACCCGAGGGGCCCGACCCCCTCTCCTAGAAGCTCGCGCCGATCCGGATCCCGTAGGTCCGGGGCGGATAGTAGACGAAGTTGTCGGGCTGCAGGGCCTGCTGGCCCAGCGAGATCGACTGCAGGCCGTCGTTCGAGATGATGTCGTCGTCCTCGATGTTGGCGACGAACGCCTCGACCCGGTAGCGGTTGTCGGGGCTTTCCCAGGTCACCCGCGCATTGGTGGTGTGGTAGGCCTTCTGGCGCGAGGTGATGAAGTTGTCCGCCAGGAAGTCCACCCGACCCGAGAAATAGACGTCGATCCGCGGCGTGATCGCGCCCATCTCCGTCTCGAACCGGTACTCCGCGCCCAGGTTCACCGTGTAGTCCGGCGTCTGGTTGAGGTTGTTGCCCTTGAAGTTGCAGAGCAGGGTCACCGCATCGCACCCCGGCCCCGGTCCGCCGAAGCGGGCGGCGCGGGTGATGTAGCGGCCGTACTCCGCGTCGGTCAGCGTGACGGTCGCGTTGAGCCGCAGGTTGTCCACGGGCACGGCCGTGAGCTCGGCCTCGACGCCGTTCACGTTGGTGGCGCCGTCGACGTTGTTGATGCCCGACTGCGTGGCGCTCTGGATGAACACCTGCAGATTCTTGATGCGCTGATGGTAGGCGGCGATGTTCAGCTGCACCCGGTCGTCGAGGAAGCGGGACTTCACGCCCGCGTCGAACGACGTCAGCGTCTCCGGATCGTAGATGTTGCCCAGGCCGGTGATGTTGCCGCCGGCCAGATAGCCGCGCGCCACCGAGACGAAGAACATGGTGTCCTCGCTGGCCTGGTAGCTCAGGCCGACCTTGCCGGTGATGCGGTTCCACGTCTTGCTGAAGGGGCCCGAGAAGACCCCGCAGCTGCCGCCGCAGGCGATCGGCAGCTGGTAGTCGAGCTGGTTGAAGCCGGACTTCTTGTCGTGGGTGTAGCGCAGACCCGCGGTCAGGATCACCGGCGGCCCGCCGTTCTTGCCGAAGTCATAGTCGAACTGCCCGAACGCGGCCCAGGAGCGCGTCTTGCTCGTGCCCTCGCTCAGAAAGTTGAAGCGGTTGAAGGGCGCGGTCGGGCCGAAGTCGTTGAAGCCCAGGTCGCGGTAGACGAAGTCCTGGAAGTTCTTGCCGTAGAAGTAGATGCCGCCGACCACCCAGGTCAGGGCGCTTTCCTGGTTGGACGCGAAGCGGACCTCCTGGGAGAACTGCTTCGCATCCAGGCGCCACGCCTCGCCGACCGAGATCGGGAGGTCCGAGCCGTCGCCGTCGCTGATCTGGTCGACGTGGCTGGTCCCGTAGGCCGTCACGGTCGTCAGGTTCGCAAACGGAAGCTCGACGTCGAACGTGCCGGAGTAGAGCTCGGTGTCGTTGCTGCCGACGTCGGGGTAGTCGTGGCAGACCCGGCGGGGATCGAACCTGGCCGCGGTGCTGAAGTCGCACGCCGATCCGGCGGGAATCCCGAGCGGCGGCCGCGTGTAGCGCGCCGGCGTCTGCCACCAGGCCGTCGCGGTGGCGGCCACGCCTTCGCCCCACGTGCGATGCGCCGCGAGAAGGAGGCGCGCCTGCGGGGTGAAGTCGATGGCGATCTGGGCCCGGATCATCTGGTAGTCGAGCCGGTCCAGCTCGTTCGTGGCGGTCGGCTTGGCCGAGAGGTTCTTGGTGTAGGGATCGTGCTCGGCCGACACCGCCGTCAGGCGCGCGGCGATCTGCATGTCGCCCTCGGTCACCAGCGGCACGTTCAAGAAGCCGCGGAAGGTGCGTGCGTCGTAGTTCCCGACCATGGCGTCGAAGCCGGCGCCGAACTGGCCGGTGGGCTTGTTGGTGATCACATTGATCGAGCCGCCCACCGAGTTGCGGCCGTAGAGGGTGCCCTGGGGCCCCCGCAGCACCTCGACCCGGGCGATGTCGTAGAATTCGGGATCGATCGAGGTGGTGCGCTGCACGTAGACGCCGTCGATGTTGTACGCGACGGGCGAGTCGCCGCCGGGGGTGGTGTTCTGGCTGCCCAGGCCCCGCATGGTGATCACGTTCTCACCGCCCGTGACGCCCGCGCCGAAGCGCAGCGACGGCACCCGCATGCCCAGTTCCTTGAAGCCGACGACCCCCTGCTTCTCGAGGTCCTCGCCGCCTACGGCGGTGATCGGGATCGGGACCTTCTGGACGTTCTCCTCGCGGAACTGCGCCGTGACCACCACTTCGCTGATCGCGGTTTCCGCCTGGTCCGCGGCCTGCGCCGCTCCACCCGCGAGCGCAAGCGCCGCCACGCTGCCCAGAAGGCGCGCCTGGCGCCCGAACATCCTGGCCATCTGCCGATCCCTCCCCGATTTATCGTTGGTCATCTGCGGCCCCGCGCGGGCCGAAGTTCAGTTCGACGCCTTGTTGCCCAGCGCCTCGTTGGCTCGTGAGTGCCGGACGCCCGGCTGGAGTTCGATCATCTCGATGATGTTGCCGTTCGGATCGTAGCAGCAGGCCGTGCCCACGATCCCGAGCGCCGCGTCCGGCACGTGCGGGGCCTGGGTGAACACCACGCCCGACTTGCTGAGCGCCTCGTAGGCGGCATGCACGTTCTGGGTCCTGAAGGCGATGATCCGCGGCACCTGGGTCTTGCGCGCCGCAGGATCCGGGAAGGCGGCCTTGGGCTCCATCCATTCGATGAGGTCCATCATGGGACCGTCCGGGTCCGAGGGCAGGACCATCAGGACGCCCCGCCCCTTCGCCTTCGACAGGCCGAAGATCCCGGCCACGAAGTCGGGCCAGTCGACGTTGCGGCGGTCGTTGAGGACCTCGAAGCCGAGCTTTCGGTAGAACGCGACGGACTCGTCCAGATCGCGGCAGTTGATGACGGTGTGATAGAGGCGCGACAGCGCCCATTCCGCGTCGGACATGACCGCACACTCCCCATGTGGCGCGGCGGCCTCACGCTCTGCGCGATCGCCCCGGCGCTCGTCTTCTGGAGCCGAGCATAACGCTCGTTCTGCAAAATGGGCAAGCGATCGTATAACGCTTGTTCTGCAATGGCATGAAGCCGGAGGCGCGTCCGACCGACCGGTCGTCAGGCGTCGCTCAGCCGGCGGCGCGGGACGCCTTCGGCGGCGAGGCCGCGACGGCGCCGAGCCGCGCGTCGAGCATCGTGTCCACGAACTGGCGCTGGGCCGCGCCGGTGAACTTCGCCGCGCCGAGCAGCACCTGGACCGCAAGCCCGTCGATCGTCGCCACGATCTCCCGCGCCACCTGGTCGACGTCCAGGTCGCGGGGCGCCTCGCCCTGCTCCTGGGCCCGGCGGATCACGCTGGCCACGCGGTTCATGTACTCGAAGTACCGCTCGCGCATCACGCGCTGCACCTGGGGGCTGTGGGCGCCGCGCTCCCAGAACGCGACCCAGAACCGCCACTGGGCCTTCATGGCGGCCGAGGCGGGCAGGATCGTGTGCAGCAGGTCGCGAAGCGCTTCGCGCGCTGACACGCCGGTGGCCGCCTCGTCCATCATCGGCCGCACGATCTCGGCGCCGTGTTCGGACACCGCGATCAGCACCTCGTCCTTGGACTGGAAGTAGTGGGTCAGCGCGCCGGTCGTGAAGCCGGCCTCCTTGGCCACGTTGCGCATGGTCAGGCCTTCCAGGCCGTCGCGCGAGATCACCGCCAGGGCCGCCGCGGCGAACTGGCGCCTCCTCTGCTCGTGGTCAGCCTGCCGGGCCATGACGTCCTCACGCTTCGCGCAACCTGCGCGACTGGCGCGTTAGCACAGCGCCGCCGCGCCGAATACGGTCGCCGCGCCGTCAGCCCGCGTGTACGCCGCCGTCGATCACCAGTTCGGCGCCCGTGACGAAACGGGCGGCGTCCGAGCACAGGTAGAGCACGCCCTCGGCGATGTCCTCGGGCAGACCGGCGAAGCCGAGCGGCGTGGCCTCCGCGGCCGCCTGGCGTGTGGCGTCCATCAGCGCCTCGGCCGAATTCGAGCCGGGGTCCAGCCGACCGTCGTTCTGCATCTTCACCCAGATCGGCGTCTCGATGGCCCCGGGGTGGACCGAGTTCACCCGCACGCCGTTGCGCGCCTGCGCGCATTCGAGCGCCACGGCCTTGGTGAACAGCCGCACGCCCCCCTTGGTGGCGCAGTAGGCCGAGAGCCCCGGCAGGCCGTCCAGGCCGGCCACGGACGAGACGTTGACGACCGCCGCGCCGCCGGCCCGCGCCAGGAGCGGCATGGCCGCCCGCGTGCCGAAGAACACCCCGTCCAGGTTCACCGACATCTGCCGGCGCCAGACATCGTTCGTCGTCTCGAGCAGCTGGGCGCTGATGCAGAGGCCCGCGTTGTTGACCAGCACGTGCAGCGCCCCCGCGGCGGCGCTGATCCGGCCCACGACCTCGGCCCAATCGTCCTCGGAGGTGACGTCCAGCCGCACGGTCTCGACGGCGTCGCCGTCCCGGGCCAGCGCGGCGGTGCCCGCGAGCCCCTCCATGTCCACATCCCCGGCGAAGACCCGGGCGCCCTCGCGGGCCAGGAGCAGCGCGCAGGCCCGGCCGATGCCGCCCGCCGCGCCGGTCACCAGCGCCACCTTGCCTGCCATCCGCCCCACGGACATCCTCCCGCTCCGACCCCCTCGTGTCGGCCCGCACCTTTACACAGGCCCGAAGAAGCCGATAGCGTCTGCGTAACGTCCGTTATGCTATCGAACGAGCGAGGGCCCATGGGCGCGGAACCGCAGTACGACGTGGTCGTCATCGGCGCGGGCTTCGGGGGGCTCTACGCCGTCCATCGCTTCGGCGAGCAGGGCCTCGACGTCCTGGGCCTGGAACAGGCCGACGACGTCGGGGGCGTCTGGTACTGGAACCGCTATCCGGGCGCGCGGTGCGACTGCGAGAGCTACTACTACAGCTACGCCTTCGACGACGGCCTGCAGCAGGACTGGAACTGGAGCCTGCGCTACTCCGAGCAGCCCGAGATCCTCAGCTACCTGAAGCACGTCGCCGACCGCTTCGATCTGCGCCGGCGCTATCGCTTCGGCGCCAGGGTGGCGGCGGCGCATTTCGACGAGTCCCTGGGCGGTTGGCGGCTGCGCACGACGGACGGGTTCGAGACGACCACGCGGTCCCTGGTGACGGCGATGGGCTGCCTGTCGCAGGTGAACTGGCCGGACATCCCGGGCCTTCGCGACTTCCAGGGGCGGCTGTTCCACACCGCCCAGTGGCCGCATGACCCCGTCGACTTCCGAGGCCGCCGCGTCGGCGTGATCGGCACCGGCGCCTCTGCGGTGCAGGCGATCCCGCGCATCGCCGAGCAGGCCGAGCATCTGACGGTGTTCCAGCGCACGGCCAACTGGGTGCTGCCGGCCTGGAACCGCCCGACCGACCCGGACTTCGACGCCTGGGTGAAGGCCAACTACGCCGAGATCCGCGCCCGCTGCCTGGCCTCGGGCGGGGCGGTGCCGTTCGACCCGCCGGAGCAGTCGGCGCTGGAGGTCAGCGACGCGGCGCGGGAAGCGGCCTACCAGGCCTTCTGGGACCAGGGCGGCATGCGGTTCTTCAGCGCCTTCACCGACCTCTTCAGCGACGAGCGCGCCAACCGCACGGCGCAGGACTTCGTGCGCGCCCACATCCTGCGCACGGTGCGCGACCCGGCGACCGCGCAGCGGCTGATCCCCAACGACCATCCGATCGGCGTGAAACGCCCGCCGCTGGACGACGACTACTACGAGACCTTCAACCGTCCCAACGTGACGCTGGTCGACGTGCGCAGCGCGCCGATCCGCGAGGTTGCGGGCCACGTCCTGCGCACGGCGGACGCGGCGTACGACCTGGACGACCTGGTCGTCGCCACGGGCTTCGACGCCATCACCGGGGCCCTGCTCGCCATCGACGTGAGGGGCCGCGGCGGCGTCCGGCTGGCCGACCGATGGGCCGAAGGGCCGAAGAGCTACCTCGGCCTCGGCATCGCGGGCTTCCCCAACCTGTTCACCGTCACGGGCCCCCTCAGCCCGTCGGTCCTGGCGAACATGCCGACGGCCGTCGAGCAGCATGTGGACTGGATCGCCGACTGCCTGGAGCACATGCGCACGCGCGGCGTCGCCACCGTCGAGGCCACCGAGACCGCCGAGGCGGCCTGGGTGGCCGAATCCGACGCCGCGGTCGCCCATACGCTGTACCCGAAGGCGGACGGGTCCTGGTACTTCGGCGCCAACATCCCCGGAAAGCCGCGCCGCTTCGGCGTGTACGTGGGCGGGTTCGCGGCCTACCGCGAGCGCTGCCTGGAGGTGGCGCAGCGCGGGTACGAGGGCTTCCGGCTGGGCGCAGGGCCGAACGGATGAGCGCGCGCCCCGAGCGCCCCATCGATGGCGTGCGCGCGATGCTCCTGTCGCTGCTGGGCGGCCCCGACGCCTCCATCGCACACCGCCGCGCGCAGGCGGCGGTCTTCGCCGCCGGGCAGCCGCCGCCGCCGCCGGGGCTACGGGTCGCCGCCGGCGCGCTGGCCGGACGGCCGGTCGAGACCCTCGAACGGGAGCCGGGCGGCGGTCCGAACGTCTTCCTGCACCTGCACGGCGGCGGCTACGTGATGGGCGACCCGGCCGGCAGCCGCGGCCTGACCACCGCGCTCGCCCTCGCCACCGCCGCCCGTGTGGTGAGCCTGGACTACCGCCTCGCGCCCGACCACCCGTTCCCGGCCGCCGTGGAGGACGCGGTGGCGGCGTATCGCGCGCTGCTGGCGGACGGAGCGGAGCCCGCGCGCATCGCCATCGGCGGGGAGTCGGCCGGCGGCGGGCTGGCCATCGCGGCGCTGATCGCCATCCGGGACGCCGGCCTGCCCGCGCCGGCCGCCGCGGTCGCGCTGAGCCCGTGGGTCGACCTCGCCTGCACCGGCGGCTCGTACGAGACCCGGGCCGGCGCCGATCCGCTGCTCACGCGCCGTATCCTGCTGGAGATGGCCGACCAGTACCTCCAGGGCCAGGATCCGGCCGCCCCGCTGGCCTCGCCCCTGGCCGCCGACCTTTCGGGCCTGCCGCGGCTCCTCGTCCAGGCCGGGTCGGACGAGGTCCTGCTCGACGACGCCGTCACCCTGGCGCAGCGCGCCGAGGCCGCGGGCGTCTCGGTCGAGCTCGAGGTCTGGCCCGACATGATCCACGTCTGGCAGATGTTCGGCGGCGCCCTGCCCGAGGCGGACGAGGCGGTCGCCCGCATCGCCGCCTTCCTGGCGCGCGCCTGGCCGCCGCCGTAGCGGCGCGCCGGCGGGTCTCGAGCGTCAAGGAAAGGGGTCTCGGAAAGGGGGGCCCAGAAACGAGGAGCCCCGGCCGAGGTGTGACGTCCTCGGACCGGGGCGGTGGTCTCGTGTCAGCGACTGGAGAGCCGACGCGTGTGGATCGCGGCCCGAGCCGACCGCGGTCAACGTGCAGAAGGTAGCACCAGAGCTTCGATCGGCCAAATCTGTTCTCGCGAGGCGCGAGCGGGGAGGCGCGGTCCCGGCCGCCATCAGGGGCCGAAACCGCGCCGAGCCAAGGCGTGGCGCGATCTTGGGCTCGGGATCACACGCCACACGGACTGAGGCGCTTCGTCACACGCGCCTGCTGTTCGACCTACGCTCTCCATAAATCGAAGGTCGCGGTGGAGACGGCGCCGCACGGTGGAACCCCCAGGTCGCCGATAGAATTTTTCTACAGCCCGCGCGACACGGTGATGCCGATGGTCCGCGGCCGCTGCGGCGTCACCTGACGGATCTTGGCCTGGTTCTGTGTGAACGGGTTCCCGAAGGCGAAGGTGTCGCTGTAGTCGTTCAGCGGATTGATCACGAAGAGCTGCGCGCCCCAGGCGCCGTTGGTCAGTTCCGCAGACAGCTTCGCGCGGCCGTACTCGCGGGTGCGCGGCTGCGCCGCCTCGAAGCTGACCCGGGAGCGGCCGACGTAGCTGGCCTGGCCGATCAGCCGCAGCGTCCAGTCGTCGCCGATCGCGGTGTCGTAGCTGAGCACGGCCCCAGCGGAGATGGGGGGCGCCCCCGGCAGGCCGTCGGCGAGGGGCGTGCGGATGAAGGCGGGGTTCGGCCGGCCCGTCCGGGTGCGGCTGATCCGGGCGTTCAGCTGCGCCGTGAGACCGAAGTCGGTGCGCCAGGTGACCTCGGTCTCGACGCCGATGACCTGGGCGTCGCCCGCATTGGTGGTGAAGGGAATTCCCGAGTCCCGGAACTGGTCCGTCTGGATGTCGTCCCAAAGGTCGTAGAAGAGGGCCGTGTTCACGCCCAGACGCCGGCGGAACGCCTCGAGCTTCAGGCCGGCCTCGAAGTTGGTGAGCCGGTCCGGGCCGAAGACCTCGCGTTCGGGCAGCAGAGGCACGGCGCCGCCCGAGTTTATGCCGCCGGACCGGTAGCCTTCGGACATCACCACATAGGCCAGGTTTCCCCCGCCGAAGGTCTTCTGGAGCGAGAGCTTGGGCGAGACGCCGCTGAACTTGACCTCGCGGTCAAAACTGCGGGGCTGGAAGCGTTCGGACACCACCGACGAGCGGGTCCGGGTCTCGATCTGGAAGGCGCGCGCGCCGACCGCAACGGTCCAGCCGGGCAGCACCTCGTAGGAAACCTCGCCATAGGCGGCCAGCTCGCGGATCCGATCGCGCCGGTCGTCGCCGTAGACCGGGATCAGCACCGGCGAGAACGAGAGCTGCGCCAGGAACTCGGTGGGCGTATGCACGCGCGTGTACGAGCCGTAGACGCCCGCGAGCCACTCGAGGCGGCCGGCGCCGCGCGAGGTGAGCACCAGATCCTCCACCAGCATGGTGGTGCGCGTGCGCTCGGCATAGGCCGCGGTCTCGGCGAAGCGTGTGTAGAGGTCCTTGCTGGCCGTCGAGTCGAACAGGCTGCCGTAGCGGTGACGGACCACGCCCGTCGCCGAGGTCAGTTCGCCCCACCCCCACGAGCGCCGCACCGTGGCGGTGGCGAGCTCGATGTCGTTGACGTGCGGCTCGGGCGAACGCGTGTCCCGCGTCAGCTTCATGCCGGGCGTCGTGTAGTGGGTGTCGTCCGAACGCAGGTGCTGGCCCGCCAACGTGACGGTGAACGTCAGGTCGTCCGTCGGCTCGTAGAGCATGATGAGCCGCGCGCCCCGCCGCACGGTGCGGTCGACGTTGCTGCGCATCAGCCGCACGTTCTCGAGGTAGCCGCCCTGTTCCTCCTGGTAGGCGGCGAGGCGCAGGCCGATGGTCTGGCCGAACAGCGTCAGCGGGTAGTTGGCGTAGCCCTCGACGGCGTAGCTCGGATCCCCGCTCTCGGTGATCGCCGCGGTCCCGCGCAGCTCGGCGTGGAAGGCTTCGAGGTCGGGCTTGCGCGCGACGATCCGGTAGAGGCCCGAGAGCGACCCGGCGCCGTAGAGCGCGCCCTGGGGGCCCCTTGCGACCTCCACGCGCTCGACATCCGTCAGCCGCAGGTCGGGATCGGGGGCGTTGTAGTTGACCGGTATGTCGTCGAGGAACGTCGCCACGATCGAGCGGGCGCGACCCGTGTAGGCCCCGTCCGAGAGCCCGCGCAGCAGCAGCTTGTTGCGGCCCGGGCCGAGGTTGGTGGCGAGGACGCCCGCGAGCTGTCCGGCCGCTTCGCCGGCGTCGGTGGCGCCGGTGGACAGCAGCTGCCCGCGCGGGATCGCCGTCACCGCCACGGCGATCTGCCGGGGGTCGCGCACCCGCTTCGTCGCGGTCACGAGCAGTTCCGAGACGGTCACGGGCGGTGAGGGGCGCGGGGCCTCGGGCCGCAGGATCGGCGCCACCTCCACAGTGCCGGCGGCCACCAGCCGCGCCGTGCAGGGCGCCCCCGCCAGGAGCTGATCGAGCGCCTGTTCGATCGTCAGCACCCCGGACACGCCCGGCGACTGTCCGATGCAGGCGCCCGCGCCGATCAGGGTGACGTTCGCCTGCTGGGCCATGTCCAGCAGCGCTTCGGAGTAGGACTTGGGCGCGACCTTGAACTGGACCCGCGCGCCTGCGGCCTGGGCGGGGTCGCCGCCGCTCATCGCCAACACGACGCACGTGGTGGCGGCCACCAGGTCCCGACGCACGCGGATGGTTAGCTCCGACTTGTCCTTCGGCCTTACTTCCGAAGCAGAAGCAGCCCCCGGTCGGAAGGTACCGATCTTATGGGGAGCATCAAGCTCAGACGCGCCACCACGGACTGCGGATCGTCGAGGACGATCACGCCGGTGATCGGAGTCTGCGCCAGGGCCGGATCGCCGATCTCGACCTGCTGGACGAACTGCCGGTTCAGGTCGGCCACCACCTCGGCGAGCGGCTGGTTGCGGTACACCAGGCGGCCGGCGCGCCAGCTGTAGGCTTCCTGCGGGTCGACCGTGTGCAGCTGCGCCCGGCCGGTGCGTTCGACCTCGAGCCGCTGGCCCCGCACGAGCGTGAACGCCTGGGTGGACGTGGCGTTGGGCCGCACCTCGACCCGTCCGCGGGCCACTGTCACGACGACGTCGCCCGAGCGGCTGCGGACATCGAACTGGGTCCCCAGCACCCGGACCATCCGCCCCGCGGCCGCCACCGTGAACGGCCGGCGCGTGTCGTGCGCCACGTCGAAGAGCGCTTCGCCGTCGGTCAGGGTGACCTCGCGCCGGAGCAGGCCGTACTTCACCGAGAGGCGCGTCTCGGCGTTCAGGTCGATCTTCGAGCCGTCCGCCAGGGCCACCTGCCGGTGCTCGCCCTTGGTGGTCGCATAGGTCGCTGTCGTGGTCGTGAGAGCCGGCAGGACCGCCAGGGCCACCGTCGCCGCGATGGCGAGGCCGCCGGCGCCCGCCATCCACCGGCGGGACAGCGAAACGGGCCGGCGCGCCGGCCGGGCGATCTCCACGCCCACCGCGTCCGCGCCTGCGGAATACTCGTGCCAGGTCGCCAGCGCGGCGGCGTAGGCCTCGCGGTTGCCGGGCGTCTCGTCCAGCCAGGCGTCGAACGCCAGCGCCTCGGACTCTCCGCCGTCGCCGGCGGAAAGGCGCACGAGCCAGGCGCTGGCTTGCGCCGCCTGCCCGTCCCTGTCCATCGCCAAGCTGGTCATAGGCCCGCCTCGAACGACGCCCATTGCGCCGAACCGCTGGTAAGACGGCGCCGCGCCGGGACGCCCCTAGGTCGCCGAGCCGACATTTCACACATCATCCGCGCAGCCTCTGGGTCAGGTGCTTCAGCGCCGCCGCGATGTGTTGTTCGATCATCTTCACCGACACCCCCATGGCCTGGGCGGTCTCGGCCTGGCTCTTTCCCTCGATCTTATGCAGTCGGAAGGCCTGGCCCATCTTGGGCGGCAGGGCCTCGACGGCCTCCGCCAGCTGGCGGGCGCGCTCGCGGCCGATCACCACTTCGTCGGCGGCGGGCTCCTGCGCCAGTTCCTCCGCGCCGCCGGCCACGCGCGTGTCCATCCGCCACTGGCCTTCGCGCCGCGAGGCCCGCTGGCGGCTCCGGACGTGGTCGATCAGGAGGTTGCCGGCCATGCGGTAGAGGAGCGCCGACGGCGCCTTCACTTCCTCCGAGGGCTGGGCGGCGATCTTGAGGTAGAGGTCCTGGACCAGATCTTCGGCGGTCGCGAGGTCGCGCGTGCGCGCGGCGAGGAACAGGACGAGGTTCTCGCGCTTCTCGAAGAAGGCGCGGATCAGCGGACTCTCCTCGCCCGGCCGCCCGGACCGCCCATCAGGGGCCAACGTCGTTCTCCTCTCCGGCGGCCCGCGCCGTGCTCGTCGAAGCTCGGGTGGGCGCGACCCGCACCGAACCGGACGCAACCCACCCGCTCCGCCCTGCCCGCTCTAGCCGAGCCGACGAGTCGTGTCGCGTCGCGGTTTGCTCGTGGTTGCGGCGACGGGGCCATCCCGCAGGAGGCGAGAGAACTTGCCTGCATCCACGGACGCGGCTACCCCGAACATGGGGGACAGGGCCGCAGACCGGGCCCGACGTCACGGGGCCGCGGGAATGGTCGGCGACGAGACTATCGACTCGATCCGGTCCGCACTCGCGCGCGGAGACCTTCTCGCGGCCTACGACGAAGTCACGCGCGGCAAGAAGATGGGCCATCAGGGGCTGGGCTACCTCGAGGTCCTGACCCTCGCCCGGCTCGGCGACACCGAGCGCGGCCTGCGTCTCTACGACGAGTACCAGCTCGAGGCGAAGGGCGACGTCGACGCGCTGTCGCTGAAGGCGCGGCTGCTCAAGGATCAGGCGTTCGCCGCCGGTGCGGAGCCCAACCGCGGCAAGCTGCTCCAGGCCTGCCGGCTCTATTCGGCCGTCTATCGTCGGACACGGTCCAGCTATCCCGCCATCAACGCGGCCACGCTGGCGCAGATCGCCGGACGTCCCGCCACCGCCCAGCGGCTCGCCCGCATCGTGGTCCAGCAGGTCCTCGCCGGGGGCGGGCAGGACTACTACACGCTCGCCACCCTGGCCGAGGCGATGGTGGTGCTTGGCGACGTGGAAGGCGCCGACAAGGTGCTGCAGCGGGCCACCGAGGCGCCGGACGCCGACGTCGGCTCGCGTTCGACCACCTTCCTGCAGCTGCAGCGCCTGAAGGCCGTGAGCCGCGACGCCGCGGGGATCGAGGGCCTGCTGCACCATGTGCGCCCGCCCAAGGTGGCCATGTTCTGCGGCAACATCTTCGTGGCCGACCCCGAGCTTGAAGCTCGCGTCGCCGCCCAGGTCCGCGAGATCATCCAGCGCGAGAAGGTGGGCTTCGCCTATGGCGCGCTCGCGTCGGGCAGCGACATCCTCATCGCCGAGGAACTCCTGGCCGCCGGCTGCGAGCTGGACGTCGTGCTGCCCTTCACCGAAGCCGACTTCATCGCCCAGTCGGTGGCGCCGGCCGGGGACGACTGGGTGCGGCGCTACGTGAGCTGCCGCCAGCGCGCCACGTCTCTCACCATCGCCAGCAACATGAGCTACGTCGGCGAGATGATGCAGTTCGCCTACGGCTCCAAGGTGACCATGGGCATGGCGCGGCTCCGGGCGCGGCACCTGAACGGCGAGGCGGTGCAGATCGCGGTCCTGGAGTCCGGCGGGGCGGGCACGCTGTCCGGTTCCGACATCTCGGCCTGGCAGGCGGCCGGCGGGCGTTCCCACGTGGTGCGTGACGGCCCGCTCAAGCGGCCGGTGATGCCGCCGCCGCCGCCGCGGTCGAAGGTCGAACGCGGGACCTTCGGGATCATGTTCACCGACTTCCCGGGCTTCACGACGCTGGACGAGCGCGTGCTGCCGGTCTTCTGGGACGAGGTCATGCACCGCGCCGCCGTGACGCTCGAGGACTATTCCGACGTCATCCGCGTGGGCAACACCTGGGGCGACGCCCTCTATGTCGTCTTCGAGGACGCGCGCTCGGCGGCCGCCTGCGCGCTCGACCTTTCGGAGCAGTTCGCGAAGGTGGACTGCAAGGCCCTGGGCGTGCCCGAGGGCACGGGCATGCGCATCGCGCTGCACTACGGCGCCACCTACGCCGGCTACGACCCGGTCAGCCGCCGCACCACCTACTACGGCACGGAGGTCTCGCGGACGGCGCGGATCGAGCCGGTCACGCCCTCGGGAAGCGTCTACGTCACCGAGCCCTTCGCCGCGGTGCTCGAGATGGAGGCTGACCACCCGTTCGACTGCAACTACGTGGGCAAGACCCCGCTGGCGAAGGGCTACGGCGTCTATCCCCTCTACCGTCTGGCCCGGCCCGCCGCCGCCAAGGTCCAGGCCGAGACCCGGCGTCGCCAGCGCGCCTAGCGCGGGCCCCCCGCTCGACGCCTGGCCGGCCGGGCGAAACCCTTGACCCCGCAACGCCATTCCCCCAAAGGCTGCCGTAACGGCAATAACCTGCCCCGGAGGAACTTGTCATGCGCGTCGGCGTGCCTCGCGAGATCAAGCCTGACGAATACCGGGTGGGCCTGACGCCCACAGCGGTCCGGGAATACGTGGCCCACGGCCACGAGGTGATCGTCGAGCGGGGCGCCGGCGAGGGCGCGGGCTATGCGGACGCCCTTTACGAGCGGGCCGGCGCACGGGTCGTGGCCGACGCCGACGCGGTCTTCTCGGGCGCGCAGATGATCGTGAAGGTGAAGGAGCCCCAGGCGGTCGAGTGGGTGAAGCTCACAAGGGACCACATCCTTTTCACCTACCTTCACCTGGCGCCCGATCCGGCGCAGACCGAGGGCCTGCTGGCCAGCGGCTGCGCGGCGGTGGCCTACGAGACCGTCACCGACGTCAACGGCGGCCTGCCGCTGCTGGCGCCGATGTCGGAAGTGGCCGGGCGGATCGCGGTCTTCTCGGCGGCCGAGACCCTGCTGAAGCACAACGGGGGCATGGGGCTCCTGATCTGCGGCGTGCCCGGCGTGCCGCCGGCGCGGGTGTGCATCCTGGGCGGGGGCGTCGTCGGCGCGAACGCCGCGGTGATGGCGGCGGGCCTGGGGGCCGAGGTGGTGATCCTCGAGCGATCGATCCCGCGCATGCGCTACATCGACGACATCTTCGCCGGGCGGGTGATCACCCGCTACTCCACCATCGACGCGGTGGAGGAGGAGATCCTGAAGGCCGACGTGGTGATCGGCGCCGTGCTGACCGCCGGCGCCGCGGCGCCCAAGATGGTGCGGCGCGAGCACCTGTCGCGGATGAAGCCGGGTTCGGTGCTGGTGGACGTCTCCATCGACCAGGGCGGCTGCTTCGAGACCAGCAGGCCCACCACCCACAAGAACCCGACCTACACCGTGGACGGCGTGGTGCACTATTGCGTCGCCAACATGCCCGGCGCCGCGCCCCGGACGTCGTCCGAGGCCCTGGGCCACGCCACCCTCCCCTTCGGCCTGCTGCTCGCCGACAAGGGCCTGGACGCGCTGAAGACCAACAAGCACCTGGCGCGGGGCCTGAACGTGCTGGACGGCCACCTCACCCATCCGGCCGTCGCCGAAGCGCTGGGCAAGCCCTTCAAGGACCCCTACGGCGCTTGGGCCTAGCCTCGCGCCGGCGGCTGCGGCCTTAAACCTCGCGCGGGTTCGAGGCGTCGAAGGCGGTGAACGTGCGGTCGGAAACGCCGTAGCGCGCCGCCACGGCTCGCCACGGCGCGATATGCGGCGCCTGGAGATGAGCCGTCAGCAGATCATGGCTGGGCCAGATTTCCGAGAAGCGCACCAGCCCCGGGTCGCCGATATCCTCGGCGGCGTTGTACTCCACGCAGCCGTCGTGCGTCCGGGTCTCCGCGACGAGCGTCGCGAGGTGAGGCCGCACGTTCGCCATGGCGTCGGCGGGAAACCGCATGGAGCCAATCACCACTACCGTCATGAACGCCCCTCCGTTCCCATTGCCCGACGCGGACAGACCGCCTCGGGCGCCTAGCCGACGTCCGCGACGCCCGCGTTGCCGTCTTCGTCGCCCCAGGCGACCCGCCTGGCGTCGGCCGAGATCGCCAGCGCCGAGATGGGGGCGCCCTTCTCGGACTTGATCGGCACGAGACGCTGGCCCGTGACGTCCGCAGCCCAGACACGGCCGTCGTCCAGCCCGGCCGCGAGCCAGGTGGCGTCGGGGGCGGTGGCGATGCGGGTGGTGAGCGCCGCCTCGTCGTAGCCGATCTCGGCGGCCTGCTGGCCCATGGGCCCGGCCGGTCCGGCGAACGGCCAGCAGACGGCGCCGTTGGCCCCCGAGGTCGCCATGAGCCGCCCCTTGGACAGGAACGCCAGGCTGCGGACCTTCGAGGGGTAGCCGCCCATGCGCATGTTCTTCTCATCGGCCACGCGCCAGCCGTGCAACTGGTTCTCCTGCATCGACGACACCAGGAACTTGCCGTCGGGGCTCCAGCAGACGGCGATGTGGCTGCCCGCCCACTTGAAGAAGACCGGCTTCTGGTCGGCGATGCGGGCGTACCAGAGCGCGACGCCGCCGTAGGTCGCCACCGCGAGGCGCCGGCCCTTGGGGTCGAAGGCCACCCCGGCGACCGACTTCTCGTGGGTGAAGGTGCGCGAGAACGCGGCGTCCGCCGGGTCGCGCACGTGCAGGTCGCGGGCGGCGGAGAAGGCGACGAGGCCCGACTCGGGGCTCGCCGCCACCGCCTCGATCCAGCGGCCGGGGACGGCGGCGAGCTCGCGCGCCTCCGAGGGCGTCGAGAGGACGACCCGGCCGTCGTCGCCGCCCGTGAGGACGCCTTCGCCCGCCGGAGGAAGGCAGGCCGACAGCGCCGCGCCGTCGGGATGGGCCTCCACGACCTCGCCGCCCTCGAAGCGGACCGTGCCGTCGCCCAGGGCGAAGACGCCGCGGCCGGCGCGGTCGAAGAAGGCGGCGGTGACGTAGGCGTCGAAGGCGGAAAGCATGCGCTTCCCCTAGTGCTTTGGGCGCCCGCGGGGCAAGCGTCGGCTCGGACCGGCGTTCGGCGCATTCGCGCTTTACAAGCCCCCGGCGGCTTGCCAATGGTCGGACGACAAGCGCGGGTGCGCGCGCGCACAGGGTAAGGAACCAGGACTTATGGGCGCTAAGGTTGGCGGAGGGGGCGGCAGCAAGTTCGACCTCGGCCAGAACTCGGACATGAACGTGACGCCCTTCGTGGACGTCATGCTGGTGCTCCTGATCATCTTCATGGTGTCGATCCCCGCCGCGACGGTGTCGATCAAGCTCGACCTGCCGCCGGCCATCCCGCCGCCTCCGGGCACGAAGGTGAAGGAGCCGACGCTGATCAACGTCCAGCGCGGCGGCCGCGTCTTCATCGGCGAAGCGCCGACGAACCTCGACCGCCTGACCGGCGACCTGACGGTCCAGCTGCAGAAGGACGATCCGGCGATCCCGCCGACCGAACAGCGCGTCTACATCCGCGCCGACCGGGACGTCCTCTACGGCGACTTCATGGCCGTGATGAACACGCTGCAGGGCAACGGCTTCTATCAGGTGGCCCTGATCAACGAAGAGCTCTAGGCCTTCGGATCGCTTCGAACACGCCCGCCGGGGTCGCCCCCGGCGGGCTTTTTCGTGCCCGGGGCGCCGGAAGCCAGAGTCGGCTTGCGAAAAGTTATGGATGTAATATATTACTGTCGTAGTCTACGACAGGAGGTCCTCATGGCCGCGTCCCTCGCTTCCCACAGCCACGGCGCCTACGCGATCCGCCAGAACGCCGAGATCAACGTCACGCCCTTCGTGGACGTGATGCTGGTGCTGCTGATCATCTTCATGGTGGCGCTTCCCGTCTCGACCGTGTCGGTGCGGGTCGACCTTCCGCCGGTGGGATCCACGAACGCCGTCTCGGCGCCGCCGGTGGTCGTATCGGTGACCCTCGACGGCCGCGCCTTCGTGGGCGACCGCGCGACGACGCTCGGAGATCTTCCGGCGGCCGTGGGCGCCGCGATCGGCGGACCGAACCCCACGTCCGGCCGCATCTACCTGCGCGGGGACGAGGGCGTGGCCTACGGCAAGGTCATCGCGGTGATGAACGCGCTGCAGGCGGCCGGCTACCACAAGGTCGCCCTCGTGGGCGAGGCGCTATAGCTACCCGAAGATTCAGCATTAACAGCCATGTAACCGCCTTCGTTTAGTCCTGTCGGCTCAGGTGGGGTCAGAACGACCTCGAAAAGAGCGCGAAGGCGCACACGGACATGTGGCAGTTGATCGAGGTGTCGGTGGGGCCCCGGACCCACCGCGGGCGCTACCGGATCGAAGGGCGCCGGCTGGAACTGGAATGGCGCGGCGGCCGCAGCTTCGCCTGGTGCGGGCAGCTGAAGCCGGACGTCGTCGCGGCCAACTGCCTGCGGCGCCTCGTCAGCGAGCCGATCGCGGCCTGAGCCAGGCCGCGCGGCCGCCTCAGGCGGCGATGCAGCTCTCGAACCCGGCCTTCAGCGCGGCCTCGTCGAGCTTGCGGCCGATGAAGACCAGACGGGAGTAGCGCTGGTCGCCCGGCCTCCACTCGCCCTGGAAGTCGCCCTCCAGGATCATGTGCACCGCCTGGAAGACCAGCCGCCGCTCCTCGCCCTTGATGTCCAGGATGCCCTTGGCGCGCAGGATGTCGACGCCCTGGGTCTGCAACACGTTGTTGAGCCACGCGGTGACGCGATTGGCGTCGATGGGCTTGTCCGATCTCAGCGAGACCGAGCGGATCCCGCTCTCGGCCACGTGGTCGTGGATGTGGCCGTGATCGTGCGCGTGACCATGGTCGTGGTGCTCATGGTCATGATGATGGTGCTCGTGCCCGTGATCGTGATCGCAGTGCTCGTCATGCACGTGCCCCGGCTCGCCATGGGCGGGGTTCAGGAAGTCGGGCTGGAGTTCGGTCACCCGAGCCAGGTCGAAGGCGTGCCGCCCGAGGATGGCGTCGAGCGGCACGTTCGAGCGCTGCGCGCGCCGGATCGGCGCCATGGGGTTCAGCGTCCGGATGGCCTTCTCCACCTCGGCCAGTTCCGCCTCGGAGACCAGGTCGGTCTTGTTCAGGATGATCTGGTCGGCGAAGGCGATCTGCTCGGCCGCCTCGCGGGAGTCCTTGAGCCGGAGCGGCAGGTGCTTTGCGTCGACCACCGTGGTGACGCTGTCGAGCTCGGTGCGCGCGCGCACGTCGTCGTCCACGAAGAAGGTCTGCGCCACGGGCGCCGGGTCGGCGAGGCCCGTGGTCTCGACGATGATGCCGTCGAACCGGCCCTTGCGCTTCATGAGCCCCGAGAGGACCCGGATCAGGTCGCCGCGCACCGTGCAGCAGACGCACCCGTTGTTCATCTCGAAGACTTCCTCGTCGGCCCCGACGATGAGGTCGTTGTCGATCCCGATCTCGCCGAACTCGTTCACGATCACGGCGTACTTCCGGCCGTGGTCCTCCGACAGGATACGGTTCAGGAGCGTGGTCTTGCCCGCGCCGAGATAGCCGGTGAGGACGGTGACGGGGGTCTTGGTCGCGGCTTCGCTCATGCCGGTCATGTAGTGCCAAGAACGCGGGATAGGAACGGGCAAACGCTCCGCGTTGCATCAGCCCTGCGGCGGATCCGCCTCCCGGACGCGAGGCCCGCATTCTCGGCCGCTCGTACGCGGTTGCATACGCGTATGATGCGCACCATATCTCTCGGCAAGTTCTGACGGCTTGACGGAGACCATGCGCAACCACCTTCGCACCTTCATGCTGCTCGCGGCGCTGACGGCGCTGTTCGTGGGCATCGGCTACCTGATCGGGGGGCCGACCGGCATGGTCGTGGCCTTCGCCCTGGCCGGCGTGATGAACCTGGTCAGCTACTGGAACGCGGACAAGATCGTCCTGTCCATGTACCGGGCGCAGGAGGTGGACGACTCTCACCCCGAGCCGCTGATCCGCAACTATGTGACCGACACGCTGGAGCTTGCCCAGCGCGCCGGGATGCCGGCTCCGAAGATCTACATCATCGACCAGGACCAGCCGAACGCCTTCGCCACCGGCCGCGACCCGAGCCATGCCGCGGTCGCCGCCACGCGCGGCCTGCTGCAGATGCTGTCCCGCCGCGAGATCCGCGGCGTCATGGCCCACGAGCTCGCGCACGTGAAGCATCGCGACACCCTGACCATGACCGTCACCGCCACGATCGCGGGCGCCATCGGCATGCTGGCCAACTTCGCCTTCCTGTTCGGCGGGCGCGATGAGGACGGCCGGCCGACCGGCGTCGTCGGCATGCTGGTGATGATGATCGTCGCCCCGATGGCCGCCGCCCTGGTGCAGATGGCGATCAGCCGCGGCCGCGAATACGAGGCCGACCGCGAGGGCGCCGCGCTTTCCGGCGACCCGGAGGCGCTCGCCTCCGCGCTCCGCCGCATCGACGCCTATGCCCGCGGCGGGGTCTACAATCCGGATGCCGAGCGCAATCCGGCGACGGCGCACATGTTCATCATCAACCCGCTCGCCGGAGGCGGCGCGGACAATCTGTTCTCGACCCACCCCTCGACCGAGAACCGCGTGGCGGCCCTGATGGAGCACGCCGCGCGACTGGGCGGACGCCGCGAGACGGCCGTTCCGCTCACCGGCGCCACGCGCCGGGTCGGGCCCTGGTCATAGGCCGCCGATGTCGCCTAAGACGCGACGATGCAAAGCCTTCTGACCTGGGTCGGACGCGCCGCCCTCCTCGTCGTCCTCGCGGTCGCGGTGAAAGGGGCGCTCGACCCGCACCACAGCGCCGCGGCGATGGCCCCGCCCCCGGACGTGGTGGAGCATGTCGCCTTCGGCTACCTGCTGACGCTGCTTACCGCGGTATCGCTGCCCCGGGTGAGCCCCTGGCTGATCGGGGCGGGCTTCCTGGGCGTCGCCATGACCTTCGAGCTCATGCAGGTCTTTGGTCTGGTCTCGGGCACGTTCCAGTGGAAGGACGTCGCCGCGAACGTCGGGGGCGTCGCCGCGGCGCTGGCCCCCATAGCCCTGGCCCGCCGGCGCTACGGCGCGCCATCCGCCAGACCCTAGCGCGACGCCGGGCCGCAGCGTTTCGTCCTCTGGCAGCCCGCTGTACGGCCGAGCTTCTCCCAAAAGTCGCCCTGTTCCGGGACGAGACTACCCCAGGGTTGAATCGAATTGCGGGACCGGGTCGGCTCTGGTCGAAGTCTCAGCGTTCGAACTCAACCATAGCGATCAGACGCGACGCATCCGGTCTCGCGAGGCTGCTGATCGCAACGGTGAAATTCCCATCCAGTCGAGCCTTTCATGCCCCTGATCAAAAGCAGCCTCGAGATCGACGCCCCGCCCGCGGAGGTCTGGCGCGTGCTGACCACGCCAGAGCTGATCCAGGAGTGGGCGGCGGCCTACCTGGAAGGAATCTCGGTGCGCACGACGTTCCGCGAAGGCGAGCCCATCGCGTGGAAGGCCCCGGACGGGGCGACCCGCGCCTGCGGCACCGTCACGGCCTTCCGGCCCGAGCGGCTCCTCCGGTTCGACTACGCCGACGACCCGCGGGGCCCGTTCGCCGAGGTCTTCGAGATCGAGTCCATCGACGACAGGACGCGGCTGGCGTTCACGACGGGTCCCCTCCCCCCGGAGCACGCCAACGCGCTCAGCGGCGCGCATGACGAAGCGATCCGGGAGATCAAGAGCCTGGCCGAGGAGTCGGCGCAGATCCACGGCCTGCGCTGAGGCTCAGCGCCTGCGCAGCTCTCCCGGCTTGTGGGCCGCGATCGCGCCCGTCTTGTCGGACTTGACGATGTATTCCGGATTGTCCGGCGAGGCCGCCACCTTGTGACCCTTGATCCGGGTGGGCGACGTCTGCTTGCGCACGACCTTGCCCTGCGTGGTTCCCTGGCTGTGGTCCCAGGCGACGGCGTCGCCCGGCTTGAAGGACTTGTCGGTCATGATCGCTCCGTGAGACGCAAAGCGAGCCGCCGGTGTCCTTGTTCCGGTTGGACACGCGTCCGGGTTCGGGCAATCTCGCCCCCGACATGCCTGACGAACGCAAGACCGACCGCTACGCCGTCCGCAGGGACCCCGCGGGCTACACCACCTTCCTGATCTTCACCGGCGAGCCTGCCGTGGTCGGCGGCGTGCCGCAGAGCGGCCTTTCCGAGGAGGACGCGCGGCACATGGCCAGCGTCCTGAACGCCCAGTCCCGGCGCGGCGATTCCTCGATGCGGCGCAGCTCCTAGCGCCCGTCCGGGGTCACGCCCTGAGGCTCTCGACCAGTTCGCGGGCGTAGGGGCGCAGGTCCGCCGCGGCGCGGACAACGATGGTGAGCTCGCGCAGGGCCCAGTCGTCGGCCAGGTCGATGACCGCCAGGTTCATGGTCCTGGCCGCCCGCGCGGCCGTCGTCTGGGGCACCACGCCCACGCCGACGCCCGCCTCGACCATCCGGCAGACGGCGTCGAAGCTGCGAAGCTGCACGCGCAGCCGCAGCGGCACGCCGAGGCGCGCCGCCTTCCCCGTCAGGAACCGCTGCAGCGAGGCCGAGCGCTCCAGGCCGATCAGGTCGTAGTCCAGCACCTCGGCGAAGGCGACGCGCGTGCGCCGCGACAGCGGATGCCCGCGCGCCGCCACGACGACGAAACGGTCCTGCCGGAACGGATAGGTCTCGAGCGCGCCCACCTCCACCGTGCCGGCGACGATGCCCACGTCGCCCACGCCTTCGGCGATGAGCCCCACGATCTCGTCCGAAAGCCGTTCCTCGAGATCGACGCTCACGTGCGGATGGGCCGCGAGGAACGAGGCCAGGGCCTCGGGGAGGAACTCCGTGAGGGCGTTGGTGTTGGCGAGCAGCCGCACCTCGCCCGAGAGCGCGCCCGCGAAGGCCGACAGGTCCTCCCGCATCCGCGCCGCCTGGGAGAGCATCGTCCGCGCGTGCTTGAGCAGCATGCGTCCGGCGGCCGTCGGCGTGACCCCGTGGCGCGACCGCGTCAGGAGTTCGGCGCCGAGGGCGGCCTCCATGTTGCGGATCCGCGTCGAGGCGGCCGCCAGCGCCAGCGCGCTCTTGGCGGCGCCGGCCGTGATCGAGCCTTCGTCGAGCACGTCGCAGAACAGCCTGAGGTCCGTCAGATCGAAACGCATCCTTCGCCTTTCGCGAAGGAAGGCTACAGCAAGAACGCATTGTCGTCAGCGCCAGGGCTCGGCAGAACTTCGCGTCATCCGAAGCGTGGAGCCCTGCCGTTTCCCATGCACGCCGCACCGATGCGAGGTGACGCCGCCGCTGGCGGCGGGCGAGGCCGCCGGCCGCAGGCGGCCTGTGTCTGCGGCAGGCGCCGCCCGCCCGTGGTGGCGCACTATCGGGCGCCCGCCGCCCCCGCAGGGTCGGATCGACATGCCCAGGCGGCCTCCAAGCGCCGCCGTTCGTTGACACCCTTCGTCGGGCGCTTAAGAACAGGTTCGCCGACGGCTTTTGGGGAGGCACGGCTAAAGCCATGACAAGCGTTCCACGCGGTCCCGCCGACCGCCCCATGTCGCCGCATCTGCAGATCTGGCGCTGGCACGTCACCATGCTCACCTCGATCCTGCACAGGGTCACCGGGGTCGGGCTCTACCTGGCCGGCCTGATCGTGTCGGCCTGGGCGGTTTCGCTGGCGATGGGGCCCGAGGCCTACCAGGCCTTCATGGGCCTGCTGGGCTCGCCGCTGGGCAAGCTCGTCATGCTGGGGATGACCGCGTCGGTCTTCTACCACCTCGCCAACGGCGTCCGGCACCTGGTCTGGGATTTCGGCCACGGCCTGGACATCAAGAGCGCCAACGGCTCGGCCTGGACGGTCTTCGGCTTCACCATCGCGGCCACGGCGGCGGCCTGGGCGATCGCCTTCATGACGGGAGCCCTGGCATGAGCTACCGCACTCCGCTTTCCCGCGCCCGCGGGCTCGGCTCGGCCAAGCACGGCGTCGGGCACTGGGTGGGCGAACGCGTCGGCGCGATCGCGCTCGTTCCGCTGGTCCTCTGGGGCGTCTACAGCGTCATCCTGCTGGCCGGGATGGACTACTACAGCGCCGTCGAGTGGATCGGCTCGCCGGTGAACGCCACCCTGGTGATCCTGACCATCTTCATCTCGACCACGCACATGATCTCGGGGCTGCGGGTGGTCATCGAGGACTATGTCTACAGCCACCTGAACAAGGCGGCCTGCCTGCTCCTCAACCTCTTCGTCGGATGGCTGGCCGGGGCGCTGGCCATCTTCTCGGTCCTCAAGGTCGCGCTGGGGGGCGCCTGATCCCATGGCGGCTTACGAATTCACCGATCACAAGTTCGATGTCGTCGTCGTCGGCGCCGGCGGCTCGGGCCTGCGCGCGGCGCTGGGCTGCGCCCAGGCGGGGCTGAAGACCGCCTGCATCACCAAGGTGTTCCCCACGCGGTCGCACACGGTGGCGGCGCAGGGCGGCATCTCGGCCAGCCTGGGCAACATGGGCGAGGACGACTGGCGCTGGCACATGTACGACACCGTCAAGGGGTCGGACTGGCTGGGCGACCAGGACGCCATCGAGTACCTGTGCCGCAACGCGCCGGCCGCCGTCTATGAACTGGAACACTGGGGCGTGCCCTTCAGCCGCACGGCGGACGGCAAGATCTACCAGCGCGCCTTCGGCGGCATGACCAAGAACTACGGCGAGGCTCCGATCCAGCGCACCTGCGCGGCGGCCGACCGCACCGGCCACGCAATGCTGCACACCATGTACGGGCAGTCGCTGGCGCACGACACCGAGTTCTTCATCGAGTACTTCGCCCTCGACCTGATCATGGACGAGGGCGTCTGCCGCGGCGTCACGGCGTGGAAGCTGGACGACGGCAGCCTGCACCGCTTCCAGGCCCAGCTCGTGATCCTGGCCACCGGCGGCTACGGCCGCGCCTATTTCTCGGCCACCAGCGCCCACACCTGCACCGGCGACGGCGGCGGCATGGCGCTGCGGGCCGGCCTGCCCCTGCAGGACATGGAGTTCGTGCAGTTCCACCCGACCGGCATCTACGGTTCGGGCTGCCTGATCACCGAGGGCGCCCGCGGCGAGGGCGGCTACCTGACCAACTCGCAGGGCGAGCGGTTCATGGAGCGCTACGCGCCCACCGTGAAGGACCTGGCCCCGCGCGACATGGTGAGCCGCGCCATGACCATGGAGATCCGCGAGGGCCGCGGCGTGGGTCCTAAGAAGGACCACATCTTCCTGCACCTCGACCACCTGGATCCGAAGATCCTGGCCGAGCGCCTCCCGGGCATCTCGGAGAGCGCCAAGATCTTCGCCGGCGTCGACGTGACGAAGGAGCCGATCCCGGTGCTGCCCACGGTGCACTACAACATGGGCGGCATCCCCACGAACTTCTACTCGGAGGTCGTCACCAAGGCCGGCAAGAACCCCGACCAGGTGGTGCCCGGCCTGATGGCCGTGGGCGAAGCGGCGTGCGTCAGCGTGCACGGCGCCAACCGCCTGGGCTCCAACAGCCTGATCGATCTGGTGGTGTTCGGGCGCTCGGCGGCGCTGCGCGCGGCCGACACGCTCAAGGCCGGCGCGACCCAGCCCGAGCTGAAGCCGCACCACACCGAGGGCCACCTCGCCCGCCTCGACCGCTTCCGCAACGCGTCGGGCCCGGTGCCCACCGCGGCGCTGCGCCTCGAGATGCAGATGGCCATGCAGGAGGACGCGGCGGTCTACCGCACCAGCGAGGCGCTCTCGAGCGGGGTCAAGCGGATGGCCGCGGTCGAAGCCAAGCGCAAGGACCTCGGCGTGACCGACCGCTCCATGGTCTGGAACTCGGATCTGATGGAGACCCTCGAGCTCGACAACCTGATCGGCCAGGCGGTCGTCACGGTGGTGGGCGCCGAGAACCGCAAGGAAAGCCGCGGCGCCCACGCGCACGAGGACTTCCCCGACCGCGACGACAAGGCCTGGATGAAGCACACCCTGGCCTGGTTCGACGACCCCACCGGCAAGGTGAAGATCGATTACCGGCCGGTGCACGACTACACCATGACCAACGAGATCGCGCCGTTCCCGCCCAAGGCGCGGGTCTACTGAGGAAGGGATAGACGAATGGTCCAGCTCACCCTTCCCAAGAACTCGAAGATCAAGCCGACGGGTAAGCACTACCCGGCGCCGGCGGGCGCCTCGAAGGTCAAGACCTTCAGGATCTACCGCTACGATCCGGACTCCGGCGAGAACCCGCGCTGGGACACCTACGAGGTCGACACCAGCCAGTGCGGCCCGATGGTCCTCGACATCCTCATCCACATCAAGAACACCGTCGATCCGACGCTGACGTTCCGCCGCTCGTGCCGCGAGGGGATCTGCGGCTCGTGCGCCATGAACATCGCCGGCCGCAACACGCTGGCCTGCACCCACGGCCACGAGGAGTGCCCCGGCGAGAAGATCCAGATCAGCCCCCTGCCCCACATGCCGGTGGTGAAGGACCTGGTCCCGGACCTGACGCTGTTCTACGCGCAGTACGCGTCGGTCGAGCCCTGGCTGCAGACCGAGACGCCCGAGCCGCAGAAGGAGTGGAAGCAGTCTCCCGAGGACCGCGAGAAGCTCGACGGCCTCTACGAGTGCATCCTCTGCGCCTGCTGCTCGACCAGCTGCCCGAGCTACTGGTGGAACCAGGAGAAGTACCTGGGGCCGGCCGCGCTGCTGCACGCCTACCGCTGGATCATCGACTCGCGCGACGAGGCCACCGGCGAGCGGCTGGACGAGCTGGAGGACCCCTTCAAGCTCTACCGCTGCCACACCATCATGAACTGCGCGCAGGTGTGCCCGAAGGGCCTGAACCCGGCGAAGGCCATCGCCGAGATCAAGAAGATGCTGGTCGACCGGGTGGTCTGATGCGGCCGGCCGCCGCGATCCTCGCCCTCGCGCTCTGGGTCGCGGCCGCGCCGGCGGCGGCGCAGACGTCTCTGATGGCCGGCGCACGCCCCGTCAGCGCCGAGGTCGACGCCGCGTTGGCGCGCGCGCGGGCGGGCGACGAGTCCAGCCTGCTGCGGCTGGCCGAAGGCGGCGCGGCGGAGGCGCAGATGTTCGCCGGCCTGCGCATGGCGTTCGAGCCGCGCCCGGCGGCGGAAGCCGCCCGCGGCTGCGCCTGGCTCGAGACCGCCGCACAGCAGCGGGGCGACGCCATGCACTTCCTGGGCGAGGCCTATCAGTACGGCAAGTGTGGGCCGAAGGATCTCCAGAAGGCGATCGCGACGTTTCGCAAGGCCGGCGACATGGGCATCCCCAAGTCCCGCTGCGCCGAGGGCAACCTTCTGCTGGAGACCGGCGGCGACAAGGCTCGGGCCGTCCAGCTGTGCCGTGAGGGGGCGGAGGCCGGCGACCGCGACGCCCAGACCGACCTCGGCAACTTCTATCTGATGGGCGAGGTCGTGGCGCAGGACGTGGCGTTGGCGCGGTCCTGGTACGAGAAGGCCGCCGCCCAGCGCCAGGTCAACGCGGCCTTCGTGCTCGGCCAGATCTACTGGAACGCCGACGGCGTGCCCCGCGACGTGCGCAGGGCCAGGGAGCTCTGGCTGCTGGCCTACGAAGGCGGGCGGGCGGATGCGACCTTCCATCTCGGAAACGCGGCGTGGGTGCTGAGCCAGCGCGGCGAGAAGGCCTGGGATCCGTCGGGCCTGGACGAGGCGGCGGAGTGGTATGCGAAGGCGGCCGAGGCGGGCGCCCCGAGCGAGCGCAAGGAAGCCGCCGAACGCCGCGACCTTGCCCGGCAGCTGGCCGGGGTGATGCGCAAGCGACGCTAGCCGCGGTCGGCCTGAGCAGCGCGTCGAGGCCGGGCGGATCGCGACGGACGCGGCAGGCTGGCCCGCCGCGTCCGGACCGGATCAGGCGGCGGTCGGCGCCAGGCGGCGGCGGCGCAGCATGGCGCCCGCGGCGCCGAAGCCCAGGATCATGAGCACCCAGGTCCCCGGCTCGGGCACCCCGCCCGTTTCCGTGGCTTGGGCCGCCAGGATCGCGTACGAGCCGCCGAATTCGAAGCGCTTGATCAGTCGGCCACCGCCGTCGATCCCGCGGAAGGCGAAGGCGTCGACCGCGCCGGGCGTCGAGATGGGCGCCAGATCGCCGATGTCATACTCGGCGATCAGCACGTCGGCGTCGTCGAAGGCCCGCATGATGACGGCGTCGTACAGGGGCGTGCCGTTGCCATCCGCGGCGTAGTTGAAGCCGCCCCCGAACATCGCCACGGCGGTGTCGAACTCCAGGGTCACGAACGCGCCCGGATCGTTCGTGCCGATGATGTTGGTCGTCTCGCTGCTCCCGTTGCCGTTGAGTCCGTAGCCGCCGATCCCCAGAACGGAACCAGGGCTCTCGGAGGAATAGGTGATGCCGCCCGGCAGCGAGAGCGGGCCGGCGGTGAAGACGTAGAACTGGCCGCTGTAGGCGCCGAAGTCCAGGATCGGCCCCGTGTAACCGGCGTCTGACGTCAGAAGCGCCGCCGCGCCGGCCGGAGCCGCGCCCAGCAGTGATGCCGCGATCGCCACCGCGGCGAACCCGAATTTGCGCATAGGTCATCCCCACTCAATGCGTGTTTCCGGGCCACCCTTGATCGAACGCGGAGCGCCGACAACAAGCTTCGCCCCCTGGGCGAATGAAGGCTCAACTGCTCTACGGTCATCCCCGTTCCGGCCTGAACAGGGCGTCGAGGCCGGCGATGACGTCGTCGATGAGGTCGGACTGGGCGCGGGCGGCCGGGCTCAGCGAGGCGGCCCCATGCGAGGCGGCCCAGACGGCCAGCGTAATCTTGTCGAGCGGGGCGCCGGGACGATCCAGGGCGGCGGCGACGTCGGCGACGAGGGCGTGGAGGCTGGCCAGCATGGCCGCCCGCGCCTCGGCCACAGGCTCCAGCTCGGCCACCTCGGGATCGAACATCAGCGCGAAGAGCGCGGGCTCCGCGCGGGCGTAGCGGAAATAGCCGGTCGCCCAGGCGCGCAGGCGCTGGCCGTCCACCGCGGCGCGCTCGGCGGCCTCCAGATCGCGGCGCAGCTCCCTGAACCCGCCGGCCGCCAGTTCGCCCAGGAGCTCGGTCTTGTTCTCGTAGTGGTGGTACATGGACCCGGCGGTGATCCCGGCCCGCGCCGCCAGGGCGCGTAGGTGCAGCGGCTGGCCCTCCTCGAGCATGCCCCGCGCCTCGCGCAGCAGCCGGCTCTTCACCTCCCCCACGTGGTACTTCCGACCCGCTTCCATGCGGCGACTATAGGTCAGGCTGACGCGCGCCGCGCAATTCTCCTCTCCCCCCGCGAAGCGGAGAGGGAGAGGGAAGGGTGAGGGCGGCGCTGTCGAGGCGGCCGCAGGGCGGCGGCCCGAACTCCGCAGCACAGGCGGGCCCTCGCCGGACCGACAGCGTCGCCCAGCCGCCCTCTCCCGACCCTCTCCCTCTCGTCGCGCCTGGCGGCGCGCGGGGGAGAGGATTTTTCAGTTCCGCGTCGGGATCACCACCGGGAGGGTCTCGTAGCCCTTCACGAACACCGAGTGGGTGCGCAGGGGCTCGCGGACCAGGCGGATCTCGGGGAAGCGGGCGAGGATCTCTTCCCAGATGATCGTGAGCTGCAGCTCGGCCAGGCGATTGCCCACGCAGCGGTGGATGCCGAAGCCGAACGAGAGGTGGTTGCGGGGCCGCGCGCGTTCGATGTCGTAGGCGTTGGGGTTCTCGATCTGGGCGTCGTCGCGGTTGCCCGAGACGTACCACATGACGACACGGTCGCCCTTGCGGATGGTCCTGCCCTGGAGCTCGAAGTCGCGCGTCGCGGTGCGCGCCATGTGCGCCAGCGGCGTCTGCCAGCGGATGGTCTCGGACACCATCGACGGGATCAGCGACGGGTTCGCCCGCAGCTTGTCGTACTGGTCGGGGTTCTTGTTGAGCGCGTAGACCGAACCCGAGATGGTGTTCCGGGTCGTGTCGTTGCCGCCGATGATCAGCAGCACGACGTTGGAGTGATAGTCGGTGGCCGAGAGGTTCCGGGTGGCCTCGGCGTGGGCCATCATCGAGACCAGGTCGAACTTCGGCGCCGCGTTCACCCGCTCGGCCCACAGGTCGTCGAAGGCGGCGAAGCAGGCGTCGGCCTGCTCCCGCTTGTGCTCCCAGCTCTTGGCCGGCCCGAAGCCCGGGGCGTTGGTGAACATGTCGGACCAGAAGGTCAGGTCCCGCCGCCGCGCCTGCGGATAGTCGAAGAGCGTGGCCAGGGTCATGGCCGTGAGCTCCTTGGAGACGAGGTCGACCCAGTCGAACTCCTCGCCGATCGGCAGTCCGTCCAGGATCTTGCCGGCGCGCTCGCGGATCAGCGGCGCCAGCGCCTGGAGGTTGGCCGGCGCCACGGCGGGGCTGACGGTCTTGCGCTGAACGTCGTGGCCCGGCGGGTCCATGCCGATGAAGCTGTTGCCGCGCGGCCGCTTGTCGGCCTCGATCTTGGCTTCGCGGGTCTGCAGGACGATGCCGTCGGCCGAGGAGAAGACCTCGTGGTTCGTGTCCACGGCCATGATGTCCTGGTATCGGCTGACCGACCAGTAGCCGTCGAACTCCTCGTTCGGCGCGCTCCAGTGGACGGGCGCCTCCTTCCGCAGCCGATCGAAGATCGGCCACATGGCGTCATGGGCGAACAGGTCGGCCTGCGCCGGGTTCAGGGCCTCGATGGGCGTCGACCAGGCCTCAGCTTCGGCGGCCTGCTTGAAATCCAGCGATCCGTCGTCCATGAGCGCTCTCCATCGGCGTTTCCCGATGAGGATGGGGCCTATCCAAACGCTGTTTCGCAAGCGCTCTTGCGCGCCGCACGGGGCGTGAACCCGCGGCGCAAGTTGACGCCAGTGTCACTTTTGGGCATCGGAGAACCATGAGCGAAGCCAGGGTGGTGATCGTGGGCGCCGGACACGCGGGGGGAACCGCCGCGGCGCTGCTTCGCCAGTACGGCCATGAAGGTCCCATCGCCCTGATCGGCGACGAGCCCATTCCGCCCTACCAGCGCCCGCCCCTGTCCAAGGCCTGGCTGAAGGGGGAGGCAGACGCCGACTCGCTCGCCCTGAAGCCCACCGAGTTCTACGCCGAGGCGGGGATCGACTTCCGCCCCGGGACCAGCGTGTCGGCGCTGAACCGCGGCGCGAAGACCGTGACGCTGTCCGACGGCTCGACCCTGCCCTACGACCATCTGATCCTGGCGACGGGGGCGCGGGCGATCGCGCTGCCGATCGCGGGCAAGGACCTCGAGGGCATCCTCTTCCTGCGGACCGCCGCAGACGCCGAGGCCCTCAAGGCCGCGGTCGGACCGGGCAAGCGGCTGGCCGTGGTGGGCGGGGGCTACATCGGGCTGGAAGTGGCCGCCTCGGGCCGCGCTCTGGGCGCGGACGTGGTGGTGCTGGAGCGGGAGGACCGCATCCTGGCCCGGGTCGCCTGCAAGGCGCTCTCCGATTTCTTCACCGGCCAACACGAGGCGCACGGCGTCACGTTCGAGCTGGGCTGCAGCGTCACCGCCTTCGAGGGCCGGGACGGCCGCGTCACCGGCGTGACGCTGGCCGACGGCCGCACGATCGCCTGCGACGCGGTGGTGGTGGGCGTGGGCGCGACGCCCAACGACGAACTCGCGAAGGACGCCGGCCTGGAATGCGCCCGCGGCGTGGTGGTCGATCTGGACGCCCGCAGCGTCACCGACCCGGCCGTGTTCGCCATCGGCGACGTGGCCCACCGGCCGATGCCGATCTACGACCGCATGTTCCGGATGGAGAGCGTCCCGAACGCGCTGGAACAGGCCAAGCAGGCCGCCTGCGCCATAACCGGCCGCCCGCGGCCGCCGGGCGAATGCCCGTGGCAGTGGTCGGACCAGTACGACCTGAAGCTCCAGATCGCGGGCTACGCCTTCGACGTGGACGAGATCGTCGTGCGCGGCGACCCCGCCACGGCCCGGTTCGCCGTCTTCCACCTGAAGGGCGACCAGGTTCAGTCCGTGGAGGCGATCAACGCGCCGCCCGAGTTCATGATGGGCAAGCAGCTCATCCTTTCCCGCAAGCCCGTGAACAAGGCGAAGCTTGCGGACCCGTCCATTTCCATGAAAGAGGTCGCCGCCTAAACGGCGGTAAGTCAGGGGCGTCCATGGCCAAGATCACCTACGTCGAGCACAACGGCACCGAGCACACGATCGACGTGAAGCCGGGCCTCTCCGTCATGGAAGGCGCCGTGAAGAACAACATCCCGGGCATCGACGCCGACTGCGGCGGCGCCTGCGCCTGCGCCACGTGCCACGTCTATGTGAACGAGGCCTGGCTGGAGAAGACCGGGACCCGCTCGGCCATGGAGGAGTCGATGCTCGACTTCGCCGAGGGCGTCCAGGACAACAGCCGCCTGTCGTGCCAGATCAAGGTCACGGACGCGCTGGACGGCCTCGTCGTGACGATGCCGGAAAGCCAGCACTGACGGCTGCCGCCCGCCCGGACGGCCGGCTCGCCGCCGGCCGCTGACCGCGGTCCATCTCTTCGATCCCCCGACCCGCCGCCCGCCCTTGGCGGCGACCGCGCGTTCGTGCGCGCGCCATGCATCCAATTGCCAAGCTGCGCATTTCCGGAAGGCGGAAGCCTGTCCTGGCTTCGGGGGACGCGATGCGCGGAACGACACAAGGCCTGGATCAGGCGCAGGTCACTCAGGACCTTGTGCGCTACCGCGCGCTCTTCGACTCGATGGACGAGGGCTTCTGCGTCATCGAGTTCTTCGACGGACCACACGGTCCCCTGTCCGACTACATCCATGTGGAGGCGAACCCCGCCTACGAGCGCCACGCGGGCATTTCGAACGTGGTGGGCCAGAAGGTCCGCGAAATGGTCCCGGACGAGGCTGACGGTTGGGTCGAACTGTACGGCGGCGTGTTGCGCACGGGCGAGCCGATCCGCTTCCAGCGTGAACTGGTGGCCACCGGGCGCTTCCTCGAGCTCTCCGCCTTCCGCATCGAGCCGCCGGACCTGAAGCAGGTGGCGGTGCTCTTCCAGGACATCACCGCCCGCAATCGCGCGGAGGAGGCGCTGCGCCAGCTCAACGAGACGCTGGAGGCCCGGATCCAGGCGGCGCTTGAGGAGCAGCGGCGCGAGCAGGAGCGGTTCCGCGAAACCGAGGAGGCGCTGCGCCACGCCCAGAAGATGGAGGCGGTGGGCCAGCTGACCGGCGGCCTCGCCCACGACTTCAACAACCTGCTGGCCGGGATCTCCGGCGCCTTCGAGATGATCGAGGCGCGGCTGGCCCAGGGCCGCCACGGCGACGTCGAGCGCTACCTCGCCGCGGGCCAGGGCGCGGCGCGGCGGGCTGCGGCGCTGACCCACCGCCTGCTGGCGTTCTCCCGCCGCCAGACGCTCTCCCCACGATCCCTGAACGTGAACCGGCTGCTGCCCGACTTCGTGGAACTGGTCCGGCGCACGGTGGGCCCGGGCATCCACCTCGAGACCGTCGCCGCCTCGGGGCTGTGGCGCACCCTGGTGGACGCCAACCAGCTCGAGAGCGCCCTCCTGAACCTCTGCATCAACGCGCGCGACGCGATGCCCGACGGCGGCCGGATCACCATAGAGACCGCCAACCGCTGGCTCGACGCGCACGCGGCCGCCCAGCACGGCTTCGACCCCGGCCAGTACGTGACGGTCTGCGTGTCGGACACCGGGACGGGCATCGACAAGGCGACCCTCGCCCGGGTGTTCGACCCCTTCTTCACCACCAAGCCGATCGGCCAGGGGACCGGCCTCGGCCTGTCGATGGTCTACGGCTTCGCGCGCCAGTCGAACGGGCACGTCCGGATCTATTCGGAGGTGGGCGAGGGCACGATGGTCTGCCTCTACCTGCCCCGGCACCTCGGCGAGGAGGACATCGACTTCGTCGCGCCGCCCCCGGTCCGGCCGGCGACGTCGGGCCGATGGACGGTGCTGGTGGTGGACGACGAGCCGACGCTGCGCATGGTGGTGCTCGACGCCCTGGCCGAGATCGGCTGCACCGGACTGGAGGCCGCGGACGGCCCGACGGCCCTGAAGATCCTGGAATCGCCGGCCGGCCAGGAGATCGACCTGCTGGTCACCGACGTCGGGCTGCCGGGCGGGCTCAACGGCCGCCAGGTCGCCGACGCCGCCCGTGCGCGCCGGCCCGACCTGCGGGTGCTGTTCATCACCGGCTACGCCGAGAACGCCGCCTTCAACCACGGCCACATCGCCCACGGCATGGAGCTGCTGACGAAACCCTTCCCGATGGAGGAACTGACGTCCCGGGTCACCCGGATGCTGGCCGACGCCTGAGCCGCCCGGCCGGCTGCAACCTTGCCCTGACGTCACCCGCCCGCTCGTAGTATCCTCCGCGCGAGGGTCCTTCAGAGACTCGCGAATTGGGAGGCCGCCATGCGTCGATTGACCGTCCTGGCGCTGGGAACAGCGCTCGCCATCACCAGCCTGCCCCTGACGGCGCAGTCGGCCGAGCCGGCCGCGAAGGCGGCCGCGGCGGCCAAGGCCTACAAGGCGCCGCGCAACGCCATGGGCCAGCCGGACCTTTCCGGGTTCTGGTCGAACGCCACGCTCACGCCGCTCTTCCGCAACCCGCGGATCTCGAACAAGCCGACGCTGACGCCCGAGGAGGCCCAGGCCTTCGAGAAGATCTGGACGACCGCCCTGGCCGCGGCCAACGAGCCCACCAAGGAGAACGCCGGGCCGGCGACGGTCGAGCAGACGGCCGCCTTCGCAAAGCTCCTCGAGATCCGGCCCGACTTCGCCGCCGCGGGCGGCGACACCGGCGGCTACAACACCTTCTGGATCGACCCGGGCACCAAGCTGGTGCAGATCGACGGCCAGTACCGGACCTCGATCCTGACCACCGCGAACGGCATGCCGCCCGCCCGCAAGGCCGGGGCGCCGCCGGCGGCGCCGCGGTCGTTCCGCGACGACTACACCAGCTACGAGACCCGCTCGCTGGGCGAGCGCTGCATCACGGGGTTCGGCCGCAACACCGGCCCGCCCATGCTGCCGAACGGCTATTACAACAACAACTACCAGATCATTCAGACGCCCGACGCCGTGGTGATCGAGGTCGAGCTGATCCACGACGCGCGGATCATCCGCCTGGGCGGGCAGCACCGGACCGACGGCCTGCGGCCGTACATGGGCGACTCCATCGGCCGCTACGAGGGCGACACCCTGGTGGTCGAAACCACCAACCTGCCCGAGTCGCAGCAGTTCATGGGCTCGTGGAAGACCCTCAAGATCACCGAGTGGTTCACCCGGGTCGCGCCCGACAAGATCCTCTACCGGTTCCAGCTCGAGGATCCCGAGCTCTGGGACGCGCCCTGGGGCGGCGAATACACCTTCAACACCCTGAACGGCCGCGTCTACGAGTACGCCTGCCACGAGGGGAACTACGCGCTGCCCGGCATCCTCGCCGGCGCGCGGGTGAAGGAGAAGGAAGCCGCCGAGGCCGCCGCGAAGGCCGCCGCCGACGCCGCCGCAGCCGCCGCCAAGGCGGCGCCGGCCGGCAAGGGCAAGGCCAAGTCCGGAGCGGACTGAGCGGCGCGGGCAGGGTCGCCAGCCTCGCGCGCGCCGGTCGGTTCCCCGGCCGGCGCGCCCGCAGGTCAGCCAGCGAACCGCCGGTTCAGCTTGCGCATGCCGCCGATCCAGCGATCGTAGTCGTTGGTCTTGTTGCGCATGTACTGCAGCACCTCGGCATGCGGCAGGATCAGGAACTCCTCCTTCTCCAGGCTGCGGACCACGCTCTCGGCCAGCACCTCGGGCTCCATCATGCCGTCGATCGAAGCCACGCCGTCGGGATTGCCCGCGGTCATCGCCGTGCGCACGGCCTGCGGGCACAGCACCGAGACCTTGATGCCCTGGTCGCCGTGGGTGATGGCCAGCCATTCGGCCAGGCCCACCGCCGCGTGCTTGGTGACCGCATAGGGGGCCGAGCCGATCTGTGAGAGCAGGCCCGCCGCCGAGGCGGTGTTGAGCAGGTAGCCCCCGCCCCGTGCGGCCATCAGCGGCACGAGGTGGCGCGCGGCCCAGACGTGGGCCATCACATTGATGTCCCAGATGCGCTGCCAGTCGTCGTTCGGGGCCTCGGCGCCGCCGCCCACGCCGATGCCGGCGTTGGAGCAGAAGAGGTCGATGGGCCCGACCTCGGCCTCGACCGTGTCGATCAGCGCCTTGATGTCGGCTTCCTTCGAGACGTCGGTCCTGAAAGCCCGGCCGCCCACCATCTCGGCGGTGGCCTTGGCGCCGGGCTCGTCACGGTCGGCGCAGACGATGGCCTTCGCCCCCTCGGCCTTGAAGCGCACGCACAGCGCCCGCCCGATCCCGCTCGCCGCGCCGGTGACGACGACGATCTTGTCCTTGAGTTCCACGGCGTTCTCTCCCCGGAGGATTCTTCGAGCCCTCGCACGGGCGGAGGCTCAGTCGGTCTTGAACCGCGGAATGCGCGGAACCACGCGGAACGCCGGCCCGGGCATCCTTCCGCGAAGTTCCGCGTGTTCCACGGTTGGTTGAAGGGAAGCGCCGCTCCGCGGCTTCGGACCCGGCGCTCCCGATGACGCCTACTTCTTCGCCGCGTCCTGATCGGCGAGGAACTTGTCGATGTCGGCGGCGGAGTGGCGCTCGGGCAGCGCGCGGTTGATGACCCGGCCGCGCTTCACCGCCGGGCGGGCGCCGATCTGGTCGGTCCAGCGCTGGACGTTCTTGTAGCTCTGGGTGTCCAGGAACTCGCCGGCCTCGTAGGCGCCGCCCTTGGCCAGCAGGCCATACCAGGGCCAGACCATCATGTCGGCGATGGTGTAGTCCGACCCGCCCAGGTACTCGACCTCGGCCAGCCGCCGGTCCAGCACGTCGAGCTGGCGCTTGGCCTCCATGGCGAAGCGGTCGATGGCGTACTCGATCTTGAACGGCGCGTAGGCGTAGAAGTGGCCGAAGCCGCCGCCCAGGTAGGGCGCCGAGCCCATCAGCCACATCACCCACGACATCACCTCGGCCCGCGCCGCCGGCTCGGTGGGCAGGAAGGCGCCGAACTTCTCGGCCAGGTGCAGCAGGATCGCGCCCGACTCGAACACGCGGAACGGCTTGTCCGGGTTGGAGCGGTCGAGCAGCGCGGGGATCTTGGAGTTCGGGTTGATCTCGACGAAGCCCGAGCCGAACTGGTCGCCCTGGCCGATGTTGATCATCCAGGCGTCGTACTCGGCGCCCTTGTGTCCGGCGGCCAGCAGTTCCTCGAGCATCACCGTCACCTTCACCCCGTTGGGCGTCCCCAGCGAGTAGAGCTGGAACGGGTGCTCGCCGACCGGCAGGACCTTCTCGTGCGTGGGCCCGGCGATCGGCCGGTTGATGTTGGCGAAGCGTCCGCCGCTGCCCTTGTTCCATTGCCAGACCTTGGGCGGGACGTAGTCGGCGGGGTGGTTCTGCGGCGGTGCGGCGTCGTCGGCCATGGTGGGCGCTCCCGTTTCCTCTTCATCCGACGATGTGGGGCAGAACGACGGGTTTGGCGAGTCCGCAGCTTGGCGCTTAGAACACGGCCATGGCTCTCTCCTTCTTCCAGAACACCTTCGCCGGAAACCCCCTGGACCGCGCGTCCGACCGCCGCGGCGACGCCGACTGGCTGGCGTCGCGCCTGGCGTCGTCCGAGTCGCTCGGGCTGGCGCTCTGGAACGGCAAGCCGTTCGTGGAGAAGACCAAGGAGGGCGGCGTCCAGATCGCCTATCTGCCGGCGAAGCTCGCCGGCGAGTTGGCTGGTGGTCCCGAGCGGCTCCTCTTCATGGGCCTGTGGAAGGAGACGGCGGTCTTCGCCGTCGACCTCGAGGGCACGTCCGACCCGGCGCTCGGGCCGCTGCAGGGGCTGGGGGAGTTCGCCGACCTGCGGCAGGTGGCGCTGCGGCTGCCCGACACCGACGCCGCCATCCTGGCCACCGCCAAGTCCATGTTCGAGTGGCGCCGCCGCCACCAGTACTGCGCCGCCTGCGGCCAGCCTTCGGAGCCGCGCGAGGGCGGCTGGAAGCGGCAGTGCCCCGCGTGCGAGGCCGAGCACTTCCCGCGCACCGACCCGGTCGTGATCATGCTGGCGGTGCACGGCGACCGGTGCATGGTCGGCCGCCAGGAGATCTGGCCCAAGGGGATGTTCTCGGCGCTGGCGGGGTTCCTGGAGCCCGGCGAATCCATCGAGGAGGCCTGCGCGCGCGAGCTGGCCGAGGAGGCGGGGCTGAAGACCGTCTCCGTCCGCTACCACTCCACCCAGCCGTGGCCCTACCCGTCGTCGCTGATGATCGGCCTCATCGCCGAAGTGGAGGACGAGGACGCCCGGCCCGACCAGACCGAGCTGTCGGAGGTGCGCTGGTTCAGCCGCGACGAGGCCCGCGCCCTGATCCGCGGCGAGATCCCCGACACCTTCTGCCCGCAGCCGATGGCCATCGCCCACCAGCTCATCAAGGCCTGGGCGTTCGGGGAGAGCTGAGGGTTCAGCCGCTCCGCTGCTCGCGCGAGCGCGCCAGCACGGCCTCGCGGCGCGCGGCGATCTCCTCGCCCCGGTTGCCCCCGAAACCGCCGGAGACGGCGTGGCGCGCGTGCACCCGACGGCCCTCGGCCACGGGCACGCCCATGCTCTCGTTCCAGTCCGCCCTCAGGGCCACGACCATGTCGCGCGGCTGCTCGGCGATGGCGTCGGCGACCTTCATCACCTCCGCCATGAGCTGGTCGTGCGGGACGAGCTGGTTGACAAGGCCGATGCGCAGCGCGGTCTGGGCGTCGACGAAGTTCCCGGACAGCGAAATCTGCCGCGCCCACGCCTCGCCCACCCGGCGCGGCAGGTCGACGACCACCGGACCCGGATAGACGCCCACCCGCAGGTGGGTGTCCGCGAAGACCGCGCGCTCGGAGGCGATCATGAAGTCGCACAGCAGCGCCACCTCGAATCCGCCCGTCACCGCCGCCCCGTTCACTGCCGCGATCATCGGGATCTGCGAGGCCGCCATGGCGTGCGTGTAGGACGGGAAGTCGGCGAGCCGCTCGGCGCCCAGGTTCCTGAGGTCCAGTCCGGCGCAGAAGGCGGGGCCGGCGCCGGTGATGACGATGCAGCCCGCGTCCTGGGCGGCGGCGACCGCGTCGCACAGCGCCTGCGAGAGCTCGGCGTTCAGCGCGTTGCGCTTCTCGGGCCGGTTCAGGGTGATGAGCGCCACCTTGCCGCGGCGCTCGGAGAGAAGGACGGGTTCGGACATGGCGGCATGCTCCGCCCCTGCCGGGGCGGCAGGCAAGCCGCTCAGCGGCTGCGGAACGGGTCGGCGGGATAGACGCCCAGGATCTCGAACCGCTCGGAGAAGAACGACAGTTCCTCGAACGCCCGGGCCAGGCCGATGTCCTCGGGCCGCCCGTCCACCTCGGCGTAGAAGAAGGTGGCCGTGAAGGCGCCGTTCTCCATGTAGCTCTCGAGCTTGGTCATGTTGACGCCGTTGGTCGCGAACCCGCCGAGGGCCTTGTAGAGCGCCGCCGGCAGGTTCTTCACCCGGAAGATGAAGCTGGTGACGCAGGGCTGGGTGAACGGCGGCGGCGGCGGGTTGGCGTCGGCCGTCATCACCAGGAAGCGCGTGGTGTTGTGGTGCTCGTCCTCGATGTCGCGCGCGAGGATATCCAGCCCGTAGATCTCGGCGCAGAGGGCCGGAGAAACCGCCGCGCGGGTCGGGTCCGGCTGCTCGGCCAGACGCTTCGCGGCGCCGGCCGTGTCGCCGGCGGCCTCAGTCTTCAGCCCCATGCGACGCAGCGTGCGGCGGCACTGGCCGAGCGCGATGGGCATGGAGACGGCGGTGGTCACCTGGTCCAGCGTCACCCCGGGGTTGGCCATGAGGTGGAAGTGGATCGGCTTGAACCGCTCGCCGATGATCTTCAGCCCCGACGAGGGCAGCAGGTGGTGCACGTCGGCGACGCGGCCGGCGATCGAGTTCTCCACCGGGATCATGCCCAGCTGGCAGTCGCCGCCGCGGACGGCTTCGAACGCCTCCTCGAAGGTGGCGTGCGGCACGGGCTCCATGTCGGGAAACGCCGCCACGCAGGCCTCATGGCTGTTGGCGCCCAGCTCGCCCTGGAAGGCGATGCGTTGCTTGCTCATGCCACGGTCCTTGCGAATTCCCGCGCCCGCTCGAGATCGGCGGGGCTGTCGACGGAGATGGGCGCCGCGTCGGCCACGGCCGCCCAGATGGTGAGGCCCAGCTCCATGGCGCGGAGCTGCTCCAGCTTCTCGCGCCGCTCCAGGGGCGACGGCGGGGCGGCGTTGAACCGCTGCAGCGCGCCGCGGCGGTAGCCGTAGATCCCGATGTGCCGCCAGACCGGGCCCTCGCCATAGAGGGTCGAGCGGGTGAAGTAGAGCGCCCGGCCGCTGCGGCCGTCGGGCTCCATGGCCAGGACGGCCTTCACGACATCGGGGTTGGCGCGGTCGGCCGCCGACGTCTCGGGCGCGACCAGTGTCGCGATGTCGCAGCTGGCGTGGGTGGCCAGGAGTGCGCCGCAGTCCAGCAGCACCGAGGCCCCCACGAAGGGCATGTCGCCCTGCAGGTTGATGACCACGTCATGGCGTGCGGCCGGATCGACCTCTGCCAGGGCGGCGAGGATCCGGTCGCTCCCGGATGGCAGCCCGGGATCGGTGAGCACCGCCCGGCCGCCGGCGTCCTCCACCGCCGCGACGATCTCGGGATCGCCCGCGGCCACGACCACGGGACCCATGTCCGCGGCCAGCGCCTGGCGCAGGACACGCACGATCATGGGCGTGCCGCCGATGTCGGCGAGCGGCTTGCCCGGCAAGCGGGTCGCGGCCATGCGCGCCGGGATGAGGACGATCGGGTTCATGGGTGTCGTGGCAGGTTGCGCGAGCGCCGGTAGCGTGTAAGAGAGCCGCACGCAACAAGGGGCGGGATTCCCGCGCGCGCGCGGGGCTTCGACCCGTGGCCGTTTGAGAGGCGTGACCAGGGGACTATGAGCGACCTGACGTTGAACAAGATCTTCGGCGCAGTGCTGGCGACCGGGCTCGCCATCGTTGGCCTTCGCGAGCTCTCGATCGGGGTGTTCGAGCCGAGCAAGCCGACCAAGGCCGGCTATGCCGTGGAAGTCGCCGAAGAGGCGGGCGGCGGCGGCGGCGAAGCCGAGCTCCCGCCGGATTGGGGCACGCTGCTGCCGACGGCCGACGTCGCCGCCGGCGAGGCCGCCTTCGCCAAGTGCAAGTCGTGCCACGTGGCCGATGCGTCGAACGCGAACGGCACCGGCCCGGGTCTGCACGCGGTGGTCGGCCGCAAGCCCGCCAGCCACGCCGGCTTCGCCTATTCGCCCGCGATGACCGCCTACGCCGGCGCCCATCCGGTCTGGACCTACGATGAGCTCGACGCCTTCCTGAAGGCCCCGCAGAAGCACATCCAGGGCACGAAGATGACGTTCGTGGGCCTGAAGAAGCAGGAAGAGCGCGTCGCCGTGATCGCCTACCTGCGCGCCCAGGGCGGCACCCTGCCGATCCCGGCGCCCGATCCGACCCGCCAGCCGGGCGCGGCCGCAGCCGCGGCTCCCGCGGCGGCGGACGCGGCGGCTCCGGCCGCGGCTGGCGAACCCACCGGCGTCACGGCCGCGCCCGCGACGCAAGGCGCCGCCGGGCAGGGCCCGGGCGCCGCGCCCGTCCAGAAGGGCGCCACCGCCGGCGCCCCGACGACGGCCGGCGCGGACTCCCAGCCCAAGCGCTGAGACGTCTCTGAACATCGGACTGCAGTGGCCGGGCTCGTCCCGGCCATTTGCGTTTTGGCTGTCATCCCGGTTTCGCCAAAGGCGAACACCGGGACCCATAGACTTCGCGGTTCCGGAAGAGGCGCAGCGCCGCCCCCGCGGGCCGCCCCCGCCAGCCGGCGCGTATGGATCCCGGCTTTCGGCTTCGCCGAAGCCGGGATGACAGCTCAGGGTGGCTCTTCGCGGCTAAGGCGCTAGGGCCGCCGGTAGGCCGTGGGCTCGCCGGATCCGGCCGCCGCGATGCGCGCGACGGCGTCGGCCAGGGGCTCCACCACCGTGGCCATGTGGAAGCCGTTGGCGTGGACGATGCGGCCCTCGCCCACGCCCATGGCCACATGGCCCTTCCAGAACACCAGGTCGCCGCGGCCGAAGTCGGCGGCCTCGATCGGGGCGCCGAGCGCCTGCTGCTGGTCCGTGTCGCGCGGGCAAGCGCGGCCGCACGCGAAGAGGGCCTGCTGCACGAGCCCCGAGCAGTCGGCGCCGAGGCTCTCGCGGCCGCCCCACAGGTAGGGGGCGCCGAGGAAGCGCTGCGCCACGTCCGCCCAGTCGTCCTCGAAGACCCCGATCGGCGACAGGTGATCGGCCGTCATCCAGCCGGCGCCTGTCACCTTGGCGAGCCGCCCCTCGGTGGCCTCGACGGTCACCAGGCTGTTGATCGAGTATGGACCGCTCGCGCGCGACTTGATGCTGGGTCCGGCGAACGCATAGGTCCGCAGCGCGGAGATGCGGTGGGTCGGCGCAGCGCCGGCCGGAGCGAGCGCCGTGGCCTGCACGAACCCGACGTATCCGTCGCGGGCCGCCTGGCCCCAGAGCCAGTCGCCCTCTTCCTCGATGACTTCGAACCGCTCGCCGAACAGCAGCTGATCGACCTGCTCGGCCTCGGCGTCGGGCGCCGAGCGGATGGCCGCGGCCGCGACGCCGCAGCTCATGGCGCGCGGGTCCAGGTAGACCTCGGCCTCGACCACGCCCTCCAGGCTGCGCGCGGCGATCCCGTCGCGCCAGGGCGTGATGCGCGGATCGTGCTTCATGCGAAACGCTCACGGATCATGCGGTAGAGGCCACGGACGGCCTGCGCCTCTCCGCCAGCAGGGAATCCCGGACGATTCCGGGGGTTCCACGCGAAGATGTCGAGATGGACCCAGGGCGACGGCGGCGCGAACCGCTGCAGGAACAGCGCGGCGGTCACCGAGCCCGCCTGGGCCCAGCCGTCGGGGTCGTTCTTGATGTCCGCCACGTCGCTGTCGAGCGCGTCGGCGTAGGGCTTCCAGAGCGGCATGCGCCAAAGGGGGTCCGATTCCGCCCGGGCCGCAGCCTCGATCTGCGCGGCGAGTTCGTCGTCCTCCGTGAAGAACGGCGGAAGCTGCGGACCCAGGGCGATGCGGGCGGCGCCGGTCAGGGTGGCGAGGTCGATGGTGAGCGCCGGCTCGAGCTCGCAGGCGCGGGTCAGCGCGTCGGCGAGGATGAGGCGCCCCTCGGCGTCGGTATTGCCCACCTCGATCGAGAGGCCCTTGCGCGAGGCGAGCACGTCGCCGGGACGCATGGCGTCGCCCGAGATCGCGTTCTCGACCACGGGCACGAGCACCGCTAGGCTGACCGGCAGCCGACCGGCCATGATCATCCGCCCGAGGGCCAGGGCGTGCGCCGCGCCGCCCATGTCCTTCTTCATCAGCCGCATGCCGGCCGACGGCTTGATGTCGAGGCCGCCGGTGTCGAAGACCACGCCCTTGCCGATCACGCAGATCAGCGGCTTGCCCGCCTCGCCCCAGCGCATCTCGATGAAGCGCGGCGCGCGCGAGGGGTCGGCCGCGCGGCCCACGGCATGGACCGCCGGGTAGTTGGCCTCGAGCAGGCCCTCGCCCTCGATGACGGTGATCTGCGCGCCATGCTGTTCGGCGATCTCGCGGGCGATGGTCTCGATCTGCAGCGGGCCCATGTCGTTGGCCGGCGTGTTGATCATGTCGCGGGCGAGCGCGCAGGCCTGGGCGACCTGACGGACCTCCGCAGCGTCGCAGCCCTCGACCAGCAACCGGGGCCGCTCTCCGCCGGGCTTCTTGTATCGATCGAACCGGTAGCCGCCGAGCGCGAAGGCCAGGGCGACGCGGTCGGGCGACGCGCCTTGCGGCGCCCGGGCGAGGCGATAGACGCCCGCCGGCAGCCGGGCCGCCAGGGCGCGGAACGCCGCCTCGGGCTCGGCCTCGCCCAGGCCGAGCAGCACCCGGTCCAGGTCGCCCTTCGCGTCGGGGACCAGCAGCAGCTGCCCGGCCTTGCCCTTGAAGTCGGAGATGCGGGCGAGGGCCGCGGCGAAGGAGTCGGCCTCCAGGGCCGCGGCGGTTTCGGCCTCGGTGAAGGCGTGGACCGGGACGGACGGGCCGTCCCAGGCGTCGAGGATCACGTCCGACATGCGACCTCTCCTGTCGCCCATGTGGGACGCGGCCGCAAGCTAGAGGCCTCCAGCCCGCGCGAGCACGGCGGCGAACGGCGAGGCCTGGAGCGCCCACAGGGCTCCCGCGGCGATCGCCACCCCATAGGGCACGCTCTCGCCCGGCTCCGCCAGGCGGGCGACCCAGCTGGGCCCCATGAGCATGATCGGGCGCACCAGGGTCGAGCGCGCGGTGAGCAGCGCCATCGCCAGGGCGCCGCCGGCGACCGCGGCGGCCAGGACGAAGGTCATGACGGCGGGCCAGCCGAGCCAGAGAGCCGCCGCGGCGAAGAGCTTGGCGTCGCCGCCGCCCACCCACCGGAGCGAGAACATGACCATGCCCGCCACAAGCCCGGCGAAACCGACGGCAAGGTGCACGGCCATCGTCTCCAGCGGCAGGCCGGCCGCAAAGGCCGCGAGCGGGAACAGTCCAAGCAGCGCGACCGAGATCCGGTTCGGAATGGTGAAGGACGTCGCATCCTTGGCGGCGGCCACGAGCATCAGCGCCGGAAAGGCGAAGGCGGCAGCGGCGGCGGCGATCGGCGGAAACATCGGAGTCCTTCCTGCCGGGCGTTATGCCCGCCCGCGCGTGAACACATCGTTGCAGCCAAGCTGGAATCGAAAGGGCCCCCGGCGTCGCCGCCGGGGGCCCTGATTTCGCGATGCGAGCCGGCTTACGACACCGCGCCGTCGACTTCGCTCGAGATCGTGTCGAACGCGCCGCCGAGGCTGCCGCCGACAGCTTGCAGGGCGCCGACGAGCACGACGGCGATCAGCGCGGCGATCAGGCCATACTCGATGGCGGTGGCGCCGGATTCGTCCTTCAGGAAGCGGGTCACGAACTTCGACATGGTGTTTTCTCCTTTGGCGAGCAGACTTTGACGGGGCTTCAAGCTCATCGCCTGCTCGCCCCTAAGCACAGGAGCGAGAGTGGGCCGCCGCCTTTAAGGAGCGCTGAATCCGAATGCCTAACTCAAGTTCATTCTCTACGGAAATTAAGGGTTTACGCCGGTAAACCCTGGGCGGCTCAGGCGCGCCGAGGCCCGCCGCCCCGGACGAAGGCTAGGCCGACGAGCCCGATCGCCAGCAGGATCAGCAGCATCGCGAAGCCCCCCTGCTGCGTCCCCGTCCAGGCCGTGCCGCGGTTGACCATCGTGGGCGCGAGCCACGCCGTCGCGACGCCCGAGAGCGCATAGACGCCGAAGAACGTGCCCGTCTGGTCGGGCGGGGTGAGCCGGGTCAGCAGCGTGCGGCTGGTGGCGTACTGCGCCGTGATGAAGACGGCGTTCGAAAAGCCCACGATCACGAAGACCACGTCCGGCAGGTGCTGGAACACCGGGCCGTTCCACAGCGGCGCGTGGGCCGCCGCGTCGTAGGGCCAGAAGAAGAGGATCATGTCCGGGCGCATCCCGAGGAACGCCACCAGGCCCACCATCGACATCAGGATCTCGATGCGCAGCGCGTTCTTGGGCCCGAGGCCCGCGTCGAGCCAGCGGGCCACGAACCCGCCGAGGACGGCGAACATCGAGAGCAGGATGCCGTACGCCAGCATCTCCAGCGCGCCCCACTTCATCACGCCCACCGCATAGACGCCCGCGTAGACGAGCACGCCGTTCATGCCGTCGACGAAGAACATGCGCGAGCCCACGTAGACCGCTGCATCCTTATAGTGGGTGATCGTCTTCAGCATGCGGCCGAGTTCGGCGGCCCCCTGCGCGAAGGCGCGCGCCACGGGGATGCCCGTCCGGGGCGCGTCGGGGGTGAACAGGAACAGCGGGATCGACCCCACCAGCAGCAGGCCCGCCGCCATCCAGGCGACCACCCGCTCGTGCTCGTGCATGGCCGTGTCGAGGCCGAAGAGCGGCGTCGACGGAACCCAGGACCAGTCCACCTGCCCCGGCAGGGCGAAGGCCCAGGCCGTGAACGCCAGGGCCAGCACCGAGAAAAGGTTGCCCAGCGACAGGGCCAGCCCCGAGGCCTTGTGCGCCCCCTCCAGGCCCGCGGCGCGGACCAGCAGCGAGTTGTGCAGGATCTCGGAGTAGGCGAACAGCACCTGCACCGTCATGGCGAACAGCATGGTCGTCGCGATGGAGAGCCCGGTCCCGTCGGGCTTGGCCCACCAGAGCGCGGCGGTCAGCGGGATCATCAGGCCGACGATGAGCGCGAGCCAGATCTTCCGCCCGCCCAGCTTGTCGATCGACGCCCCGATGAACGGCGCGGTGGCCATCACCGCCCAGCCGGCCCACTGGTTCCACTGGCTGATCACCTCCTGCCCGCGCACGGCGTCGCCCACCATCACGGCGGCCACGTAGGGCATGAAGATGTAGATGGTGATCAGGATCACCTGCGGGTCGCGGCCGCCCTCGAAGACGGCCCAGGAGACCGCGCCGCGATCGAGCTTTCCGTCCCCGACGACGTCCGCCTCCAGGGGCGGGTCGACGACGGCGGCGGCGCCTTGGATCTCGGCGGCGACTGGGTCCTGCACGCGACGACTCCCCCGGCGCCGCTCTCTCGTCGGCCTTCGGCCACACCGTAGCGGGCAAAGGCCTGTTGTCGATGGTGACGCTACGCCAGCAGGCGGTCGTGGATGCGCTCGCGGGTGGCCGGGCTCAGGCCGAGAACCTCGTCCAGGTAGCCGTCGAGCGACCCGTGCGCCTCGCGCATCACCTGGAAGGCCTGGGCGAGGTACTCGGGCTCGACCCGCATCGCCACCATCAGCGCCGCGTCGTCGGCCGTGCGCCCGGTCGCCTCGCGGATCACCTCGCGCATCATCGGCAGGCGGCGCTCCAGGCGCTCGGGATCGTTGGTGAGCATGTAGTCGTCGATGACGTCGTCGTCGTGGACCCCCGCCACATGGTGGGTCAGGGCGCAGGCGATGCCCGTGCGGTCCTTGCCCGCCGAGCAGTGGACGAGGATCGGGCCGTCCGTCGCCGCGAGCGCCCGGAAGTAGCGGGTGTAGAGGTCGATGTGCCGCGCCTGGTGCGGGGCCTTGCGGTAGTAGTCGAGCATGTAGTCGTGGAACGCGGCCACGGTCAGGTCCGAGCTCTGGATGAAGCTCGTCCACTCGTCGGCGGAGTCCTGGCCGATGTCGTTCTCGATCACCTCGGCGGCGAAGCCCTGCCAGCGGCGGCTGGGCTGGCGCTCGCGCTCGTTGGCGCGCCGCAGGTCGACGATGACCCGCAGGTTCATGGCGGCGAGTCGCTCGAGGTCGGCGTCGGTGGCGGCCCCATGGCCGGCCGAGCGGTAGAGCAGCCCCGGGCGCAGCCGCCGGTGGCCGGCGGCGTAGTCGCCGAAGTCGCGGAAGTTGTCGATGCCTTCGAAGACGATGCGCCGGGTCATGGGGCGTCTTTCTAACCGCCTTCCGCAACGAATTCGAGGCGGTCCCTACGTCAGGGACTGCGCAAGCCCCCCGGCTGACATCAAGCCGGTCGGGTTGCGGCGGGAGGTGCGCAGGGCGCGTAGATCTCCGCGCGCTCTGCGTTTTCTCTGCGTCTTCCGCGGTTCAATCGAGCGCCTGCTGCGGCCATCGGCCTACACACGGCCTCGGCTGTCATCGCGGCTTCGCCGCAGGCGAAGACCGGACCCATACGCGCCCGATGTGGGCCCGGGCCCCGAGCGGCGGCGGCGCGCTTCATCCGGAAAGGCGGAGTCTATGGGCCCCGGTGTTCCGCTGCGTGGCAACCGGGATGACAGGGCAAGGCGGCGCGAGGCTCCCGCTCCCGCGAGACGCGGCCTACCGGAACGGGGGCTCGTCGAAGCTGCGCAGCTTGCGGGAGTGGAGCCGGCTCCCCTCCTGCCGCAGCAAGTCGACCGCGGCGATCCCGATCTGCAGGTGCTGGGCGATGGCGCGGTCGTAGAAGGCGTTGGCCTGGCCCGGCAGCTTGATCTCGCCGTGCAGCGGCTTGTCCGAGATGCAGAGCAGCGTCCCGTAGGGCACCCGGAAGCGATAGCCCTGGGCGGCGATGGTGGCGCTTTCCATGTCGATGGCGACCGCACGGCTCTGGTTGAACCGCAGCGCGCTCGACGAGTACTTGAGCTCCCAGTTGCGGTCGTCGGTGGACACCACCGTGCCCGTGCGCAGGCGCCGCTTCAGCACGTCGCCCGTCTCGCCCGTGACCCGCTCGGCGGCGCCGTTCAGGGCCACCTGCACCTCGGCGAGCGGCGGGATCGGGATCTCGGGGGGCAGGACCCTGTCCAGCACGTGGTCGTCGCGCAGGTACGCGTGCGCGAGCACATAGTCGCCGATCTTCTGGCTGCCCCGCAGCCCGCCGCAGTGGCCGATCATCAGCCACGCCTGGGGGCGCAGCACCGCGAGGTGGTCGCAGACCGTCTTGGCGTTCGACGGCCCCACCCCGATGTTGACCAGGGTGATGCCCGTCCGGCCGGGGGCCATCAGGTGGTAGGCCGGCATCTGGTGCTTGCGCCATGTCCCGGCGGCCACCGCCGCCACGGGGTCGGGCGTCTCGGCGGTCACATAGACGTGCCCGGCGGCCGACAGCGCGGTGTAGGGCCCGCCGGCCTTCAGCTGCGAGCAGCCCCAGGCCACGAACTCGTCCACGTAGCGGTGGTAGTTGGTGAAGAGGATGTACTGCTGGGTATGCTCGGCCGGCGTGCCCGAGTAGTGGCTGAGGCGGGCCAGCGAGAAGTCGGTGCGCAGGCCGTCGAACAGCGCCAGCGGGCGCGGCTCGTCCTCCAGGCCCACCCAGGCGCCGTCGGTGATCTCGTCGCCGATGTAGGCGAGCTCGGTGGTCGGGAAGTGGCGGGCGATCTCGACCGAGCTGACGTCGGCCATCGCCAGGTCGGCGGCGTCCAGCACGTAGGGGAACGGGATCTCCTGCTGCGAGCGGCCCACCTCCAGCTCGATCTCGAAGTCCTCCTGCAGCAGGCTGAGCTGCTCCACCAGGTAGTCGCGGTAGAGTTCGGGCCGCGTCACGGTCACCGCGTAGCGGCCGGGCGACGGGATGCGCGCGTAGGCGCGGCTGGTGCGCGGGTACGGCAGGCCCGGCGGCCAGGTGAGCCGGAGCTCGGGGTAGACGTAGGCCCCCGAACGGCGAACGGCCGGGTCGGGCGGCGGTCCGCCGGTGAGGAATGTCCTGAGGGCGGTGCGGAGACTCTCGACGCTCTTGCGGTATTCGGTCTCCAGCCGATCGACGATGCCGGCTGCTTCTGTCTTCTTCATCGGCCCGTATATAGCGCCCGCTTGTGACGCTTGCGAATCCGCTTCGCTTTACGGACGCGCCCAACCCGGCGACAAAGACCCCCGGATTGACCTGAGGTGCGCATGAACCGTCTCTTCACCTGGCTTGTCGTGGGCGCGATGGTGCTCGGCGTCCTCGTTGGCTGGCTGATCAACGTGAACCTTCCGGCCGACGAGGCGAAGGCGGTCGCGGACAACCTCACGATCATCACCGACATCTTCCTGCGGCTGATCAAGATGATCATCGCGCCCCTCGTCTTCACCACGCTGGTGGCCGGCATCGCGCACATGGGCGACGCCTCCGAGGTCGGCCGCGTCGGCGTGAAGACCATCTCCTGGTTCATCGTGGCCTCGATCGTCTCGCTGACGCTGGGCCTCGTCATGGTCCACCTGCTGCAGCCCGGCGTCGGCATGAACCTGGCCCCCGGCGAGGCGGCGGCGGCGACGGCCGTCGACATGTCGAAGTTCACCCTCCGCGAGTTCGTGACCCACCTGGTGCCGAGCTCGATCTTCGACGCCATGGCGCGCAACGAGATCCTGCAGATCGTGGTGTTCTCGGTGTTCGTGGGCGTGGCCGTCTCGGCGATCGACGACCGGGCGCCGGCGGTGCTCGCGGCCGTCGAGCAGGGCGCGCAGATCATGCTGAAGGTGACGGGCTACGTCATGAAGACGGCGCCCTTCGCCATCTTCGCCGCCCTGGCCGCCTCGATCGGCACGCGCGGCATCGAGGTGATCTTCACCTACGCCAAGTTCGTCGGCGGCTTCTACCTGTCCCTGGGGATCCTCTGGGGCCTGCTCATCGTCGCCGGCGTGGTGATCATCGGCCCGCGGGTGCTCAAGCTGGTCGCGCAGATCCGCGCCCCCACCCTCCTGGCCTTCTCCACGGCCTCGTCCGAGGCCGCCTATCCCCGCACGCTCGAGGAGCTGCAGAGGTGGGGCGTGAGCCGCAAGGTCGCCAGCTTCGTCCTGCCGCTGGGGTACTCGTTCAACCTCGACGGCTCGATGATGTACTGCACCTTCGCGACCCTCTTCATCGCGCAGGTCTACGGGATCGAACTCTCGCTCGCCCAGCAGGTGACCATGCTGGGCCTGCTGATGGTCACGTCGAAGGGCATGGCCGGGGTGCCGCGCGCCTCGCTCGTGGTGATCGCCGCCACCCTCGCCTACTTCGATCTGCCCGAGGCCGGGATCGCGCTGATCCTGGCGGTGGACCACCTGCTCGACATGGGCCGCTCGGCCACCAACGTGGTGGGCAACTCCATCGCCAGCGCGGTGGTCGCCAAATGGGAGAAGGAGATCCAGGAGCCACAGGCCGAGCCCGCCAGGGCTTAAGGGGCGTAAACCACGTCGCTCAACGCGGCGTTAGGCGCACCCCGACAAGCTGGCGGCTTCACCAGGAACCCCCGAAGCCGCCGCTCCGTGAAGGACCCCAGCCCCACCTTGGACCAGCTCGCCGCGCGCGTGGCCGAGCTCGAGGCCGAGCGCGAGATGACGCTGCGCCTGGCGCAGACGGACTCGCTGACGGGGCTCGTGAACCGCGGCGCCTTCACCTCGGGCCTGTGCGAGCGGCTGGACGCGGCGCGGGACGCCGGCGGGACCGTCTCGCTCTTCGTCATCGACCTCGACCGGTTCAAGAACCTCAACGACAGCCTCGGCCACCATGCCGGCGACATCCTCCTGGCCGAGCTGGGACGGCGGCTGCACGAGGACGCCCTGCCCGGCGAACTCGTGGCGCGCCTGGGCGGCGACGAGTTCGCCGTCGTTTCCGACACCGCCGAGGTCGCGACGCGGGCCGAACGGCTGGTGGCGACGCTCAGCCAGCAGCAGACCATCTACGGCCGCCAGGTCAGCCCGGGCGGCTCCGTCGGCGTGGCGGTCTTCCCGCGCGACGCCCAGGACGCCGCCGACCTGCAGCGGTTCGCCGACATGGCCCTCTACCGCGCCAAGTCGCGCGGCGGCCGCGTCTGGTCGGCCTTCGACGCGGAACTCCGCGCCGAGAGCGAACGGCGCCGCAACCTCGAGGCCGAACTCCGGCGGGCGATCCCCGCGGGCGAGATCGAACCCTGGTTCCAGCCGATCGTGGACGCGATGACCGGCCGCATGGTGGGCGTCGAGGTCCTGGCGCGCTGGCGGCATCCGACCCAGGGGCTGCTGAGCCCGGCGTCCTTCGTCCCCATGGCCGAAGAGCTGGGCCTGATCCGCGCCATCGACGAGGCGGTCTTCGAGGCGGCCTGCGCCCGTACGGCGCCGTGGGTGGCCGAGGGCCTGATCGAGCTGGTGGCCTGCAACGTCAGTCCCCGCGACCTGCTGGACCCGGGCTTTTCGCGCAAGCTCATCGGACGGCTCTCCAGGACGGCGCTGCCGGCCACGGCGCTCTGCGTCGAGATCACCGAGACGTTCCTGGTGTCGGACCTCAGCCTCGCCCGGCGGCACATCGAGCGGCTCGCGTCGAAGGGCGTGCGGGTCGCGCTGGACGACTTCGGCACCGGCTACTCGAACCTGCGCGCGCTGATGCACCTGCCCATCCAGACGGTGAAGCTCGACCGCTCGCTGATCGACGACGTCGGGCGCGATCCGCGCGTGTCCAAGCTGGTGGCCTCGATGCTTCACGCCGCCCGGGCGCTCGGGGTGTGCATCACCGCCGAGGGCGTGGAGGACGAGGGGCAGGCGCTGTTCCTGCGCTCCGCCGGTTGCGACCGGATGCAGGGCTACTTCTTCGCCAGGCCGATGCCGGCCAGGGAGATGGAGGCGCTCCTGCGGGAGATGAATACGCCCGAGCTGCGCCTCGCCGTCGCGAGCTGACACGCGCCGCCCCCGACCGACCGACCGACCGACCGACCGACCCCGGTTTCAGCCCGGCCTCGACTCGACAAGCTCCGCCGTCCAGGGTGAATCGGCGCACGCCGACGCCCGGCGCAGACGCTTGACCACCCCCATATGTTACAAGATAACGCGCGGCCTTCGGACACAGGACGACCCTTGAGCTCAACCGCCAGCCCGGACCGGACGGAACCGCAGGACGCCCTGGACGCGTTCCGGGCGGACCGCATCTACCTGGGCGCGGACCACCGGCGGAACGAACGCCGCACGTGGATCGTCACGGCCATCTGCGCGGCGACGCTGGCCGTGCTGGTGGTGGGCGGCGCGGCCACGCGATCCATGGCGCTGGTGGCGAGCGGCCTGCACATGGGCGCCCACGTGGTGGCGCTGCTGGTCGCCGCAGGCGCCTACGCCCTGGCGCGCCGCCACGCCACGAACCCGGCCTTCAGCTTCGGCACCGGCAAGGTGGGATACCTGGCCGGCTTCGCCAACGGCGTGGTCCTGGCGGTGACCGCGGCGCTCATCGGACTGGAGAGCGCGGGCCGGCTGCTCGAGCCGGAAGCGGTGGCCTTCGGCGACGCCCTGCCCATCGCGGTCGGCGGCCTTTTGGTGAACCTGGTCTGCATCTGGCTGCTGCGGCCCACGGGCGCCGCGGCGGCGCGCAACGATCCCCAGGGCGACCTGAACCTCTCGGCCGCGCACCTCCACCTGACCGCCGACGCCGCCGTCTCGCTGCTGGCGCTGGCCGCGGTGCTGGCCGGGCAGTGGCTGGACTGGCGCTTCGCCGATCCCCTGGCCGGGGTGCTCGCCGCGGTGCTCGTGGCCCGGTTCGCCTGGACGCTGGTGCGCCGCGCCGGCGCCGCCCTGCTCGACGTGAATCCCTCGCGCGAACTCACCGACGAGGTCCGGCGCCGGCTCTCGCATGAGGGCGAACGGGTGATCGACCTGCATCTCTGGCGCCTCGGACCGGGGCATCATGCGGTGATCGCGGTCATCGCCGCCCGCGAACCGCGGCCCGTGGCGACATACCGCGCCCGACTGGCTGGACTTGCGGGGATCTCGCATGTGACGGTCGAGGTGCGGACGAGCGGGGAACCGGACGACCATCACCATGGTCATGTCCACTGAGTAGGCAGGAGCTTGGATGGCCGGCTGGAGGCGTCATTTGCGGGGCGGCCGCGGCCTGGCCGTCGCCGCGGCCGTCATCGCCGCCGGGCTCGCGGGCGGACTCGTCTCGGCGGACAAGGCGGCGCGGCTGGCCTCCGGGGCGCTGACCGAGACCCGCTTCGACATCCTGAAGACCAAGGCCCCGCCTGCGCCCGCGGCGCTCCAGGCCCGCCTCGGCGAGCTCGTGGCGGCCTACGGGGAAGAGGTCGGCGTGTCCGTGACCGACGTGCAGGCGGGCTGGACCGCCGGCGTCGACCAGGACAGACCCTACCCGCAGCAGAGCGTGTCCAAGCTCTGGGTCGCCATCGCCATCATGAAGGCGGTCGACGAGGGGCGGCTGGACACCGAGGCGTGGGTGACGCTCACCGACGAGGACCGCTCGGTCTTCTTCCAGCCGGTCGCCTACAATATCGGCGCGTCGGGCTACCAGACCCAGCTGGCCGGGCTCCTGCGCCGGGCGCTGGTCGAGAGCGACAACGCCGCCAACGACCGGCTGATGCGGGAGCTGGGCGGGCCCGACGCCGTGTCGGCCGTGCTGGAGGATATGGGCCTCACCCAGGTGAAGGTGGGCGCCTACGAGCGCGACCTGCAGGCGCGCACTGCGGGCCTCGTGTGGCAGGCCTCGTACGGCTTCGGCTGGAACTTCCAGGCGGCGCGGCAGGCGTTGCCGCTGGAGACCCGGCAGGCCGCCATGGACGCCTACCTGGCCGACCCTCCCGACGGCGCCTCGCCCGCGGCGATCACGGCCGCCCTGGCCGCCCTGCACCGCGGCGAACTGCTCTCGCCCGCGTCCACGCAGTACGTCATCGGTCTGATGACCCAGGCCAGGACCGGACCGCGGCGGCTCAAGGGCGGCCTTCCCCCCGGCTGGACCATCGCCCACAAGACCGGAACCGGGCAGGACTTCCGCGGCGCATCGGTCGGCATCAACGACGTCGGCCTGATCACGGCGCCCGACGGCCGCACCTATGCCGTGGCGGTGATGCTGCGGCACACCCGACAGGCTGTGCCGGCGCGGCTCGCGCTCATGCAGGCGGTCACGCGCGCCGTCGCCGAGGAGTGGAACGGGGACGCACGATCGGCCGACTAGGGCCCGGCCTCGATCCGACAGCACCGATTTCAACAGCTTCCGGTCGGCAATGCCGGCGCCCGGTTCCACCTAGGGTCGTTCGATGCCCTTAACCAGCGTGAGCCGGATCGGTTCGCCGTTCATGTCGCGGGACGTCCAGACGACGCCCGGGCCGCCCTTGGCGGGGAAGACCGTGCAGTACTTGAACGGCGCCGGGAACGGCTTGGACTGCTTCAGGCAGACCTTGTCGTCCTTCAGGCTCCATTTCCCGGCCGACCACTTGCCGCGCCGCCCGATGGCTTCCCAGGTGCCGTCCGCCTTGAACCAAAGGCGCTGCGCCCGGCCGTCCGGATAGAGCGCCTTCACGGTGTTTCCGAAGGCGGGCGCG